>JBEHXI010000020.1:0-44503 GCA_048498775.1 Actinomycetota bacterium
GCCGTGACCGCGATGTTCTCCACCTCCTGCGCCGCCCGCCGCAGGCGCCGCTCGGCGAGCACCCCGTGCTCCTCCATCCAGGCGCGGTGCTTCTCCAGCGCCTCGACCACCTCGTCGACGCCCTCGCCCCGCGCCGCGACCGTCTTGACGATCGGCGGCCGCCAGTCCCCCGGCGCCCGCGACTCGCCCAGCGCCAGCATGTGGTTCAGCTCCCGGGCGGTCGCGTCGGCGCCGTCCCGGTCCGCCTTGTTGACCACGAACACGTCGCCGATCTCCAGGATGCCGGCCTTGGCCGCCTGGATGCCGTCGCCCATGCCGGGCGCCAGCAGCACCACCGAGGTGTCGGCCTGCGCCGCGATCTCCACCTCGGACTGGCCGACACCGACGGTCTCGACCAGGATCACCTCGCACCCGGCCGCGTCCAGCACCCGGATGGCCTGCGGCGCCGCCCAGGACAGCCCGCCGAGGTGGCCGCGGGTGGCCATGGAGCGGATGTAGACGCCCGGGTCGGAGGCGTGCTCCGACATCCGCACCCGGTCACCGAGCAGCGCGCCGCCGGAGAACGGCGAGGACGGGTCGACGGCCAGGACGCCGACCCGCCTGCCCTGCCTGCGGTACGCGCTGACCAGCGCGGAGGTCGAGGTGGACTTGCCGACACCGGGCGAGCCGGTCAGCCCGACCACGTACGCCCCGCCGGTCAGCGGGGCCAGCGCGGCCATCACCTCGCGCAGTTGCGGGGACGCCCCTTCCACCAGCGAGATCAGCCGGGCCACGGCCCGCGGCCGGCCCTCCCGTGCCTGGGCCACCAGTTCGGCGACGTCCACCGCCATGCGTGCTGCGCTCCTCCTCGTCGGAACCTACTCGTACCCGGTCATGCCCGGTCATGCCCGGGCAAACCCACGCCCGGGAGGGGACTCAGGCGCGCGGGACGCGCAGGATCAGGGCGTCGCCCTGGCCGCCGCCGCCGCACAGCGCCGCCGCGCCGACACCGCCGCCGCGCCGCTTGAGCTCCAGCGCGAGGTGGAGGGCGATGCGGGCGCCGGACATCCCGATCGGGTGACCCAGCGCGATGGCGCCTCCGTTGACGTTCACCTTTTCGGGGGTAACCCCGAGGTCCTTCATGGACTGGACGGCGACGGCCGCGAAGGCCTCGTTGATCTCGATCAGGTCGAGGTCGGCGACGTCCAGGCCCTCCTTGGCCAGCGCGTGGCGGATGGCGTTGGACGGCTGCGACTGGAGGGAGTTGTCCGGGCCGGCCACGTTGCCGTGGGCGCCGATCTCGGCGATCCACTCCAGGCCGAGCTCCTCGGCCTTCTCCTTGCTCATCACGACGACCGCGCAGGCGCCGTCGGAGATCTGCGAGGAGGTGCCCGCGGTGATGGTGCCCTCCTTGCTGAACGCCGGGCGCAGCCTGCCGAGGGACTCCGCGGTGGTCTCCGGGCGGATGCCCTCGTCCTGGCTGAACAGGATCGGGTCGCCCTTGCGCTGCGGGATCTCCACCGGAGTGATCTCGGCCTCGAACAGGCCGTTCTTCTGGGCGGCGGCGGCGCGCTGGTGGGACAGGGCGGCGATCTCGTCCTGCTCTGCGCGGTTGATGCCGAGGCGGGTGTTGTGCCGCTCGGTGGACTCGCCCATGGCGACGTTCTCGAAGGAGTCGGTCAGGCCGTCGTAGGCCATCGCGTCGAGCATCTCGATCGAGCCGTACTTGAAGCCCTCGCGGGACTTCGGCAGCAGGTGCGGGGCGTTGGTCATCGACTCCTGGCCGCCGGCGACCACGATGTCGAACTCACCGGCGCGGATCAGCTGGTCGGCCAGCGCGATGGCGTCGATGCCGGACAGGCACACCTTGTTGATCGTCAGGGCCGGGACGTTCATCGGGATGCCGCCCTTGACGGCCGCCTGGCGCGCCGGGATCTGGCCGGCACCGGCCTGGAGGACCTGGCCCATGATCACGTACTGCACCTGGTCGCCGCCGACGCCCGCCCGGTCCAGCGCCGCCTTGATCGCGATGCCGCCGAGCTCGGCTCCGGAGAAGGTGCGCAGGCTGCCGAGCAGGCGCCCCATGGGGGTGCGTGCACCGGCGACGATCACGGACGTGCGTGCTGAGCTGGTCATGGCGCGGCCCCTTTTCAAGGGTTTCCTGGCGACGCTGCGTCCCGCACTGCGGACGGCCTCGCTCCGCATTCCGCGAAGCCGGCCACTCGTTCGGGCGTCGGTCCGCCAGGGTGGGTTAACGAGGGTTAAGGCCCAATGTACTGACCGGTCACTGCCGGGGTCATCGGCTGTGCGGTGTGATGGCGCGCACGTTGCGTGACCGTGCGGGTGAGGGGTGCACTGGTTCCATGCTGACTCGTATCGACCACATCGGCATCGCCTGTTTCGACCTGGACAAGACGGTCGAGTTCTACCGGACAACCTACGGCTTCGAGGTGTTCCACACCGAGGTCAACGAGGAGCAGGGCGTCCGCGAGGCGATGCTCAAGATCAATGAGACCTCCGACGGAGGCGCCTCCTACCTCCAGCTGCTGGAGCCGACCCGCGAGGACTCCGCGGTGGGCAAGTGGCTGGCCAAGAACGGTGAGGGCGTCCACCACATCGCCTTCGGCACCGCCGACGTGGACGGCGACGCCGCCGCCATCCGCGGCAAGGGCGTGCGCGTCCTGTACGACGAGCCGAGGATCGGCTCGATGGGCTCCCGGATCACGTTCCTGCACCCCAAGGACTGTCACGGAGTGCTCACCGAACTGGTTACCGCCGCGAAGGACTCCGCCGAGCACTGACCCAACCCCGCGCGCCCCGGTAGAGTTGGCCTGACCGACCGGGGTGGGCGTGGGGACCGGCCCGGACTGCGGGTGTGGATCTGACACCATTCTCCGGAATGGCTATGTTCACCGGAGAGCTCACCCGGTTGGCGGGTGGGCAGTCCAGGAGACGGATGGGACCGCGGAGTGCGGGGCTACGACCGCTACGAGGCTGATGACCACCTCTCTCAGTTCGAAGCCGAGATGGAGCGGCTGCGGACCGAGCGGGAAAAGGCCATCGACCACGCAGACGACCTGGGCTACCAGGTCGAGGTGCTGCGCGCCAAGCTGCACGAGGCGCGGCGCCAGCTCGCCCAGCCGCGCGCCTACGACAACGTCAGCGCCCAGGCCGAGCAGCTGCTGCGCACCGCGCAGATCCAGGCCGACCAGCTGCGCGCCGAGGCCGACGCGGCGGTCCGTGAGGCCCGCGCCAACGCCCAGCGGATGCTCCAGGAGCAGGCCGAGCGCCAGGCCCGCCTGGAGGCGGAGTGGCACGCCGAGGCCGTCGCCCGGCGCCGCCGGCTGGACGAGGAGCTCGCCGAGCGGCGGGCCACCGTCGAGTCCCATGTCAACGAGAACGTCGCCTGGGCCGAGCAGCTGCGCGCCCGCAGCGAGTCCCAGGCCCGCCGGCTGCTCGACGAGTCACGGGCGGAGGCCGAGGCCGCGCTGTCCGCGGCCCGCGCCGAGGCCGCCCGGCTGACCCAGCAGGCCGGCCAGCGCCTGGAGTCCGCCGCCACCGAGGCCCGCGCCGAGGCCGAGGCGATCCTGCGCCGGGCCCGCACCGACGCCGAGCGGCTGCTGACCGCCGCGTCCGCCCAGGCCCAGGAGGCCACCGAGCACGCCGACCGGCTGCGCACCGGCGCCCTGACCGAGTCCGAGGAGTCCCGCCGGGAGGCCGCCGAGCTGACCCGCGCCGCCGAGCAGGCGATGGCCGAGGCGGATACGGCGCTGCGCGAGGCCAAGGCCGAGGCCGAGCGGCTGCGCACCGAGGCCGCCGACGCCGCCACCAGGCGGCTGTCCACCGCCGAGGCCGACAACGAGCAGCGCACCCGCACCGCCCGCGCCGAGATCGCCCGCATGGTGGCGGAGGCCACCAAGCAGGCCGAGGCGATCAAGGCCGAGGCCGAGCAGGTGCGCGACGACGCCCGGGCCGAGGCCGAGCGGGTGGTCGCCGAGGCGGCCGAGGCCGCGCGCAGCGCCGCCGCCGAGGACGCCGCCGCCCAGCTGGCCAAGGCGGCCCGCAGCGCCGAGGAGATCCTGGCCAAGGCCTCGGAGGACGCCCAGGCCACCACCCGGGCCGCGGCCGAGGAGGCGGAACGCATCCGCCGGGAGGCCGACGCCGAGGCGGACCGGCTGCGCGCCGAGGCCGCCGAGACCGCCGAGCAGCTGCGCGGCGCCGCCAAGGACGACACCAAGGAGTACCGCGCCAAGACCGTCGAGCTGCAGGAGGAGGCGCGCCGGCTGCGCGGCGAGGCCGAGCAGCTGCGCGCCGAGGCGGTCGCCGAGGGCGAGCGGATCCGCAGCGAGGCCCGCCGCGAGGCGCTCCAGCAGATCGAGGCCGCCGCGGGCACCGCGGAGGAGCTGCTCACCAAGGCCCGGTCGGACGCGGACGAGCTGCGCCAGGGCGCCACGGCCGAGTCCGAGCGGGTGCGCACCGAGGCGATCGAACGGGCCTCGACCCTGCGCCGCCAGGCCGAGGAGGCCCTGGAGCGGGCCCGCGCCGAGGCGGAGCAACTGCGCGCGGAGGCCGAGGAGTCGGCCGCCCGGCTGGCCGAGGACGCCGAACGGGACGCCCGCGCGGTCCGGGAGGACGCCGAGGAGGCGGCCCGCCGTCTCCAGGACGACGCGCGCGAGGAGCTGGACCGGCTCCGCTCGGAGCTGGAGCAGCGGCTGACGTCCGCCGAGGGGGCGCTGCGCGAGGCCCGCGCCGAGGCCGAGCGGCTGCGCACCGAGGCCGCCGAGGAGTCCGAGCGGATCCGCAGCGAGGCCGCCGAGCGCACCCGCACCCTGCAGGCCGAGACGCAGGCGGAGGTGGAGCGGCTGCTGTCGTCGGCGGCCGCCGACGCGTCCCGGTCGCGTGCCGAGGGCGAGGCCGTCGCGGTCCGGCTGCGGACCGAGGCGGCCGCGGAGGCCGAGCAACTGCGCACCGAGGCCCGCGAGGTGGCCGACCGGCTGCGCGCCGAGGCCGCCGCCGCAGCCGAGCGCATCGAGACCGAGGCCGCCGAGGCGCTGACGGCCGCCCGCGAGGAGGCGGCCCGGCGCCGCCGCGAGGCCACCGAACTGGTGGAGGTCGCCCGCCGGGAGGCGGAGCAGGAGCGGTCGCTGGCCCGCGAGCAGAGCGAGGAGCTGCTGGCCGCGGCCCGCAACCGGGTCGAGGAGGCCGGCGCGGAGGCCGACCGGCTGGTCGCCGAGGCCGAGCGGCGCTCCACCGAGCTGGTCGCGGCGGCCGAGCAGACCGCCCAGCAGGTGCGGGACGCCGTCGCGGGACTGCACGAGCAGGCCGAGCGGGAGATCGCCGGGCTGCGTTCGGCGGCCGAGCACGCCGCGGAGCGGGTGCGCGCCGAGGCGCGGGAGGCGGCCGACCGGCTGCACGCCGAGGCGCGGGCCGAGCGGGAGCGCGCCGGCGCGGACGCGGCGCGGATGCGCCGGGAGGCGAACGAGGACGCGGCGCACGCCAAGGCGCTGGCCGAGCAGACCGTCACCGAGGCGCTCGGCGAGTCCGAGCGGCTGCGGGACGAGGCCCGGGAGGACGCCAACCGCAAGCGTTCGGAAGCCGCCCAGCAGGCCGACGAGTTGGTCTCCGGCGCGGCCAAGGAGGCCGAGCGGCTGCGGCTGGACGCCGAGGAGCGGGTGGCCCGCGCGGAGCGGGACGCCGAGCGGGTCAGGATCGAGGCGGAGCGGCTGCGCACCGCCGCCGAGGAGCACGCCCAGCTCACCCGTGCGGAGGCCGAGCGGGTCACGGCCGCCGCGGTGGCCGAGGCCGAGCGGATCACCGACGAGGCGCGGGAGGCCGCCAACCGCCGCCGCAGCGAGGCGGCCACGCAGGCCGACGAGCTGATCACCGAGGCGGTCTCGGAGGCCGAGAAGCTGACCTCGAAGGCCCAGGCCGACGCGGTCCGCACGGCGGCCTCCGCCGAGGAGCGGGCCGACGCGATGGTCGCGGCCGCCCGCGCCGAGGCCGAGCGGGTGGTGGCCGGGGCGACGGCGGAGGCCAAGTCCCTGGTGGAGACCTCCCGTTCGGACGCCGACACCCTGCTGGCGGAGGCCCGCAGGGACGCCACCACGACCCGCGAGCGCACCGAGGAACTGCGCCGCCGCATCGAGGGCGAGATCGAGCAGCTGCACGAGCGGGCCCGCAAGGAGGCCGCGGAGGCCATGAAGTCGGCGGGCGAGCGCTGCGACAAGCTGGTCGCGGCGGCCGAGAAGCAGCTCGCCGAGGCCGAGGAGAAGGCCGCCCGGCTGGTCGCGGACGCGGAGAAGGCCGCCGCCAAGCTCGCGGCGGAGTCCGAGGCGGAGGCCAGCAGGCTCCGCATCGCCGCGGTGAAGAAGGCCGAGTCGCTCATCAAGGAGGCCGGTCAGAAGAAGGCCGAGGCCGAGCGAACCGCCGAGCGTACCATCACCGAGGCGCGGGCCGAGGCGGCGCGTATCGTGGAGGAAGGGCGTCGCGAACTCGACATCCTCAAGCGGCGGCGCGAGGACATCAACGCGGAGATCACCCGGGTCCAGGACGTGCTGGAGGCGCTGGGATCCCTCGAAGCCCCAGGTGTGGGCGGGTCGGGCAAGTCGGGCGACCGGTCGGCGGCGGGGGCGGTGAAGGCGGGAGCCGGTGCCGGAACCACTCGATCGGGTGCCAAGCGCTCGGAGGAGTCGGCACTCGATTGAGGGCTCATTCTCCACATGGAATGGACATTGGCTCGATGACACGCCGCCCGGCACCCTAGGATTCCCTCTATCACCTCACCGGCCTGAATTGACAGGAACCCCATGAGCGACACTTCCTCCCCCTTCGGCTTCGAGCTCGTGCGGCGTGGTTACGACCGCGGACAGGTGGACGACCGCATCGCCAAGCTGGTCGCCGACCGTGACAGCGCGCTGGCCCGGATCGGTGCCCTGGAGAAGCGCATCGAGGAGCTGCACCTCGAAACCCAGAACGCCCAGGCGCAGATCGGCGACGCCGAGCCGTCCTACGCCGGGCTCGGCGCCCGCGTCGAGAAGATCCTCCGCCTCGCCGAGGAGGAGGCCAAGGACCTGCGCGAGGAGGCCCGGCGCGCCGCGGAGCAGCACCGCGACCTGGCGGAGAGCGCCGCGCAGCAGGTGCGCGCCGACGCCGAGGCGTTCGCCTCCGACCGCAAGGCCAAGGCCGAGGACGAGGGCGCCCGGATCGTCGAGAAGGCGAAGACCGACGCCTCCCAGCTCCGCGCCGACGCCCAGAAGGACGCGCAGGCCAAGCGCGAGGAGGCCGACGCGCTCTTCGAGGAGACCCGCGCCAAGGCCGCCCAGGCCGCCGCCGACTTCGAGACGAACCTGGCCAAGCGCCGCGAGCAGTCCGAGCGGGACCTGGCGTCCCGTCAGGCCAAGGCCGAGAAGCGCCTCGCCGAGATCGAGCACCGCGCCGAGCAGCTCCGCCTGGAGGCCGAGAAGCTGCGCACCGACGCCGAGCGCCGCGCCCGCCAGACGGTGGAGACCGCGCAGCGCCAGGCCGAGGACATCGTGGCCGACGCGAACGCCAAGGCCGACCGGATCCGCAGCGAATCCGAGCGCGAGCTGGCGGCGCTCACCAACCGCCGCGACAGCATCAACGCCCAGCTGACCAACGTCCGCGAGATGCTGGCCACGCTGACCGGTGCCGCGGTGGCCGCGGCCGCCACCCCGGAGGACGACACCGTCACCCGCGGGGTCCCCGCCCAGCGCTGAGTCCGCGCCCCCCAGGGACACCGAAGCCCTCCGCCCCCTCCCGGGGCGGGGGGCTTCGCCCTTTCACCGGCGCCGTTTCACCGACGCTGTTCAACTGGCGCCGTTTCACTGACACCGTTTCACCGGCGCCGTTTCACCGGTGCCGCGCCCGGATCGCTCAGCCGCCCGGGCGAAACGCGCCCGGCCGCACGCTCCACGCCCGCCCGGCGGCGCCGCCCGCCGTAGCCTGGCAGGGTGATCGAGCTGCACGGGCTGACCAAGCGCTTCGGGCAAAAGACCGCCGTCGACGGGCTGACCTTCACCGTGCGCCCCGGACAGGTCACCGGCTTCCTGGGGCCCAACGGCGCCGGCAAGTCGACCACCATGCGGATGATCCTCGGCCTGGACCACCCCACCACCGGTGACGTGCTGATCGACGGGCGGCACTACCGGGAGCTGGCCGAGCCGCTGAAGCACGTCGGCGCGCTGCTGGACGCCAAGGCCGCGCACGGCGGGCGCACCGCGTACCACCATCTGCTCTGCCTGGCGCAGAGCAACCGCATCCCCGCCGCCCGGGTGGGGCAGGTCCTCGACGCCGTCGGCCTGACCGCGGTGGCCCGGCGGCGGCCCAAGAGCTTCTCGTACGGAATGAACCAGCGCCTGGGCATCGCGGCAGCCCTGCTGGGCGATCCGCGGGTGCTGCTGTTCGACGAGCCCGTCAACGGCCTTGATCCGGAGGGCATCCACTGGATCCGCAACCTGATGAAGCGGCTGGCCGCCCAGGGCCGCACGGTGCTGGTTTCCAGCCATCTGATGAGCGAGATGGCGCTGACCGCGGACCATCTGGTCGTCATCGGCCGCGGCCGGCTGCTCGCCGACACCTCGATGGCGGACTTCATCGCCGAGCACGCCCGTTCGTTCGTCACGGTGCGCTCCCCCGAGCCGGAGCGGCTGCTGGACGTGCTGGCCCGCTCCGGCATCAGGGCGTCGGCGCGGGACGACGGCGGCTACGAGGTGCTCGGGGTGGCGGCCGCCCGGCTGGGCGAGCTGGCCGCCGCGGAGGGCATCGTCCTGCACGAGCTGAGCCCGCAACGCGCGTCGCTGGAGGAGGCGTTCATGCGGCTGACCGCCCGGACGGTCGAATACCAGGCGCATCCGGAGGCGGCGGAGGAGGGGGAACCGGCATGACGGCGTACCCGGCGGTCCTGCGGTCGGAGTGGACCAAGATCCGGTCGGTGCAGTCCACGGTGTGGACGCTCTCGCTGGCCGCGGTCGTCACCGTGGGCCTGGGCATGCTGATCTCCCTGTTCGTCAACGTCCAGTTCACCCATATGACCCCGACGGAGCAGGTGACGTTCGACGCGACCTACACCAGCTTCGCCGGGATGGCGCTCGGCCAGCTGCTGATGATCGTCTTCGGGGTGCTGGTGGTCTCCACCGAGTACAGCACCGGGATGATCCGCACCTCGCTGGCCGCCGT
Organism: Actinomycetota bacterium; assembly: GCA_048498775.1. Lineage (GTDB taxonomy): Bacteria > Actinomycetota > Actinomycetes > Streptomycetales > Streptomycetaceae > JBEHXI01. Next base: position 9,175 of record JBEHXI010000020.1, read on the forward strand.
GCCGAACCGCAGCGCCTTCCTGGCCGCCAAGGTCGCCGTCGCCACCGCCCTGGCCCTCCTGGTCTCGCTGGTGACCGCCTTCAGCGCCTTCTTCCTGGGCCAGCGGATGCTCGGGGCGCACCGGGTGGGCATCGGGGAGCCGGAGGTGCTGCGGGCGGTGTTCGGCGGCGCGCTGTACATGACGCTGATCGCGGTGTTCGCCATGGGGATCGCCGCGATGCTGCGCGGGCCGATGCTCTCGCTGGCGATCCTGATGCCGTTCTTCTTCATCGTCTCGACGATCCTGGGCCGGGTCAGCGCCACCCGGAAGGTCGCCCAGTACCTGCCGGACCAGGCGGGCCAGAAGGTCATGCAGGTGGTGACCTTCGCCGACACCCGCCCGTACGGCCCGTGGACCGGACTGCTGATCATGGTGGCCTGGGTGGTGGCCGCGCTGGCGGGCGGCTTCCTCCTGCTGGAGCGGCGGGACGCCTGAGGCCGTTCCCCCGTTCCCCGTACGTGGGAACCGCCGCACCGGGGGTAGCCTCCTAGACCGTGATACGGGGGCGCTGTGCCCCCTTCCCGGTTCGAGGGGCGGAGCATGATAGAGGCACGGGGCCTCACCAAGCGCTACGGCACGAAGACCGCAGTCCACAACCTGTCGTTCCAGGTACGGCCCGGAAGCGTGACCGGCTTCCTGGGGCCCAACGGTGCCGGCAAGTCGACCACCATGCGGATGATCCTGGGCCTGGACGCGCCCACCGAGGGGCAGGCCACCATCGCCGGGCGGCCCTACCGCCAGTTGCCCAACGCCCCGCGCCAGGTCGGCGCGCTGCTCGACGCCAAGGCGGTGCACGGCGGCCGCAGCGCCCGGGCGCACCTGCTGTGCCTGGCGCAGCTGTCCGGCATACCGGCGCGCCGGGTGGACGAGGTGCTGGCCATGGTCGGGCTGCAGGACGTGGCGAACAAGCGCTCCAGGAACTTCTCCCTCGGCATGGGCCAGCGGCTGGGCATCGCCGCGGCCATGCTGGGCGATCCGCAGGTGCTGCTGTTCGACGAACCCGTCAACGGCCTGGACCCGGAAGGCATCCACTGGGTCCGCAACCTGATGAAGCGGCTGGCCTCCGAGGGCCGCACGGTGTTCGTCTCCAGCCATCTGATGAGCGAGATGGCGCTGACCGCCGACCATCTGATCGTCATCGGCCGCGGGCAGCTGCTGGCCGACATGAGCGTGAAGGACTTCATCGCCCGCCACTCCACCGGCTACGCCCGGGTGCGCACCCCGGACGAGGGCGGCGAGCGCGACACACTGAGCGCCGCGCTGACCAAGGCCGGCGCGTCCGTGGAGCCGGAGCCGGACGGCGCCCTGCGGGTGACGGGCCTGGAGCTGCCGAGGATCAGCGACCTCGCGCACGAGGCGGACGTCCGGCTGTGGGAACTCTCCCCGCACCAGGCGTCGCTGGAGCAGGCGTACATGCAGCTGACCCAGGGCGCGGTCGACTACCGCTCGGGCGGCGAGCCGTGGGCGGCCGGGCCGGCGCCCTACGGCCCACCGCAGGGCTACCAGGGCTACCCGCCGGCCGGTCCCCCCGCGGGCCCGTACCCGCCCGGCCCGTACCAGCCCGGTCCCTACCAGCCCGGCCCGTACCAGCAGCCGCCCGCCGCGCCTCCGCAGCAGCCCCAGGGCCCGTACGCCCAGGGCTACGGCGCGCCCCCACCGCCCGCTCCCCCGGCCGCCCCGACCACGCCGCACTCCGAGGACCGCTGACATGACCACTCCGCATCAGGCGCCCTCCCCCCAGCCCTCCCCGGCCGCCCAGCCGGCGCAGCAGCCCTGGCAGCAGGGCGGCTTCGTCTCGCCGCTCCCGGTCCAGCGCACCCATCTGGGCCACGCGCTGCTCTCGGAGTGGACCAAGATACGTACCGTCCGCTCCACGCTGTGGACGCTGGGCATCATGCTGCTGCTGGTGGTCGGCATCGGCCTGCTGGTCAACGGCCTGATGAGCTCGACCGGCGACCTCGGGGGAGCCCCCGCACTGGCCGGCGGCTTCTTCGGCGTACTGCTCGGCAGCATCTGCGTGATCACGCTGGGGGTGCTGGTGATCACCTCCGAGTACGGCACCGGGATGATCCGCACCACGCTCACCGCGTGCCCCAGCCGGCCCCGGGTGCTGGCCGCCAAGGCCATCGTCTTCTTCCTCGTCGCCCTGGTCCTGACCACGCTGGCCACCACGATCGTCGCGCTGGCCGACAACGCGGCGCTGGGGTCCGGTCACGGTGCCACCCCGGCCGGCGGCGACGCCTGGCTCCGGGCCACGCTCGGCTCCGGGCTGTATGTGGCCCTGCTCGGCCTGCTCGCGCTGGCCGTCGGGGCGCTGCTGCGGCACTCGGCGGGAGCGATCACCACCATGCTGGGCGTGGTGCTGCTGCCGCTGCTGCTGGCGCTGTTCATGCAGGTGCAGAGCCTGGAGAAGGTCCGCACCGCGCTGGTCGAGTACTCCGTGCCCAACGCCCTGGCGGCGGTCTACGGCATCCCGATGCTGGACAACGGCCCCAAGGGCTGGACGCCGGTGTGGATCCTGGCCGCGGTGACCGCGGTGGCGCTCGGCGGCGCCTTCGCGGCGGTCGGCCGGCGCGACGTCTGACCGAATCAGTACCGGATCAATAACGCGGCGCGTTGCGGGACCGCGGGAGCCTGGCGCCCCTGCGGTCCCGCGCGTCCCAGCACGGCCGGTGCCAGTGCCGACGGTCGTCGACGCCGCCGAACTGCGGCCAGGCGACGACGTGCCCGACCCCCGGCGGGATCTCCTGATCGCACCCGGGGCAGCGGTAGTACTTGCCGGCGCTGCCGGCCACCGGGCGCATCACCCACTCCTCGCCCCGCCAGCTCTCGACGCGCTCCAGCCCGTGGCGATCGGTCTCCGGCCGCGGTTCCGGCTTGTCGGCCCGCTGCGGGCGGTTTCGACGCGGTGACACGGGACACCTCACGGTCGGCATCAACGATGGGCAGGTGCTGACAGCCTACGCGGCAGGCGGTGGCCGAATCGTGATCGATCCGTGTCGGACAATCACCCAGTCACCAAATCACCGGACACGCCGTGCCTTCGGCACGTGTCATGCGTTAATGCGATTGGGGAGCCTCGCGTCGGGCGAGGAAGAAGGTGAACGCGTTGCGCATCGGGACGTTCGCGCTCTCGGCCCAGTTTCCGGGTCAGGGCCACGCGGAGGCACTGCATCGCACCGTACGGACGGCGGAGGTGGCCGAGGAGGCCGGGCTCGATTCGGTATGGCTGGCCGAGCATCATTTCGTGCCCTACGGGGTCTGCCCGTCCGCGGTCACGCTGGCCGCGCTGCTCCTGGGACGTACCAGGCGCATCAACATCGGTACGGCGGTGAGCGTACTGCCGACCACGCATCCGGTGGCACTGGGCGAGCAGACGGCCCTGCTGCACCTGACCTCGGGCGGCCGGTTCACGCTGGGCGTCGGCCGTGGCGGGCCCTGGCAGGATCTGGAGGTCTTCGGCACCGGCCTTGCCGCCTTCGAGGAGGGCTTCCCGGAGTCGCTGGAGCTGCTGCTGCGCTGGCTGCGGGAGCCGCGGGTGGGCGCGGCGGGGCCGCGGTTCTCGTTCCGCGAGGTGCCGGTCGTGCCGCGGCCGGACGAGCTCGACGGCTCCGCGGGGCCGCCGGTGGTGCTCGCCTGCACCTCACCCGCCTCGGTACGGCTGGCGGCGCGGCACGCGCTGCCCATGCTGCTCGGGATGCACTGCGGGGACGAGGAGAAGGCCCAGATGGTCGCGCTGTGGCGGCAGGAGGCGCTGGAGCACGGCCACGATCCCGGCACGGTGGCGAGCGCCCCGCACATCTCGGCGGGCGTCGCGCAGATCGCCGACCGCACCGAGGACGCGGTCCAGGCGCTGCGCAAGGCGATGCCGGAGTGGCTGCACCGCGGCCTGGGCGCGCACGTCACGGTGGACGGCCGGGCGCGGACCATGCGGGACCCCCGCGCCTACACCGACCTGCTGTGCCGGCTGCACCCGGTGGGCACCCCCCGGGTGTGCGCGGACCGGCTGGCGGCCACCGCGGAGCGCACCGGCATCAGCCGGTTCGCCCTGCTCGTCGAGGGGTCCGGCGATCTGGTGGAGACGGAGCGCAATGTGCTGCGGCTCGGCGGCGAGGTGCTCCCGCTGCTGTCGGACCAGTAGCGGGAGCGCCCTGCCGGGGCCGCGGGCGGTTCAGCAGTCCCGCAACTCCGGGGACTGGTTGAGCAGTTGGGCGCGCGGGGAGGTGAAACGGGCCAGCGTGTCGTCGACTGCCGCATCCAGCGGGAAGACGGCGACGCGGTGGCAGTTCTGGAAGGCGAGGCGGACACCGAAGTGCCGCTGGAGAGCACCGCGTATGGCGTCGCTCGCCAGGGCCCGCAGCAGCTGCCCGCGTGCCTGCTCGTCCGGCGGGGGCACCTGGTTGTCGGCGAACTCCCCACCGTCCACCTTGAGTTGGGCCACCAGGGAACTGATCATCTCCCACGCGTACGGCAGGGAGGTCCGGACGCAGTCGACGAATTCGGATTCGTCGACCTCGCCTCGCTCGGCCTTGTCGAGGAGGGCCGGTGAGACGTCGAGCGACATGGGTACTCCTCTCGCGACCCCGTGCCACGTACGGGGCCTCACGGACGTTGGAGGGAAACCGCCGAAAAAAACATGTTCTCCCGCAAGCCGTCGGATTCCCGCCTCCACGTTAGGGCGGGAGGTCCGGGGGCACCAGGTACTTGCGCGCACAACCAGCCATGACCGAGCGCGTGAATTGGCCGTGAATGAGGGCTGATGTACCTCCCCCGGGAGGGGACGAATCGCGCCACCGGTCCCGGTTCGAGTAGCGTGACCGACCGTGCGTCTTGTCATCGCCCGCTGCTCCGTGGACTACGCAGGCCGGCTCACCGCCCACCTGCCCTCCGCCCCCCGTCTGCTGCTGATCAAGGCCGACGGCTCGGTCTCCGTCCATGCCGACGACCGTGCCTACAAGCCCCTCAACTGGATGTCACCGCCGTGCACCCTCAAGGAGGGCGAGGGCGTCTGGACGGTGACCAACAAGGCCGGTGAGCAGTTGATCATCACCATAGAAGAGGTGATGCACGACTCCTCGCACGAACTCGGCGTGGACCCCGGGCTGATCAAGGACGGGGTGGAAGCGCACCTTCAGGAACTGCTCGCGGACCGCATCGAGACGCTTGGCGAGGGATGGACGCTTATTCGGCGCGAATACCCCACGGCCATCGGCCCGGTGGACATCCTGTGCCGTGACGCGGACGGCGGCACGGTCGCCGTCGAGATCAAACGCCGCGGCGAGATCGACGGCGTGGAGCAGCTCACCCGCTATCTGGAACTGCTCAACCGCGATCCGCACCTGGCCCCGGTCAAGGGCGTCTTCGCCGCTCAGGAGATCAAGCCGCAGGCCCGGGTGCTCGCCACCGACCGCGGGATCTCCTGCGCGGTGCTCGACTACGACGCCCTGCGCGGCATCGAGGACGACAAGCTGCGGCTGTTCTGACGGCAGGCCCCACGGCGAGGGCCGGATCGCTCCCCTGGGGAGCGGCCCGGCCCTCTCGGCTGGGGAACGGTCTAGAGAACCGTTCCTCCGGAGCCGGACGGCGTGCCGCTCGGCGTGGTGCCGGTGCTGTACGACTGACTCGGCGTCTGGCTCGGCGTCGCCGAACCGCCGGTGCCGGCGACCGGGGTGCCGGAGGTCGACGCGCTGGCCGTCGTGGTCGGGTTCGCGCTGGCCGATGACGACGAGCTTCCCGAGGGGGACGACGAGGAAGACGTCGACGTCGGACTCGACGGCGGTGAACTCGGCTTCGTGGACGGCGGATCCACCGTCCTGGTCACCGGAGGCGGAATCAGCCCGCCGGTCGGCGAACCGCCCGCCCCCGTGACGCCGGACGCCGCCGGCGCCGGAGCGCCGTGCACCCCGCTGGCCGCCGGGGTGGGGCGGCTGGTGGCCGCCACCCCGTCGGTCGGCTGGTCGGCGGGCAGGCCGCCGGTGCCGTTGTCCTGGGCCGCGGACTGTCCCGGGCCGGCGCTCGACGGAGCGGTGTGCGGCGTGCCGTCGCCCGAGGTGACCCCGAGGGTGACGACCGTGCCGAGAACGGCCACCAGCAGCGCGCCGGCGGTCGCCGCCGCCAGGTTGCGACGCGAACCGGTGAGCGCCTGCCCCCGTCCGCGGGCCGGCGGCGGGTGCTCCTCCACGCGCCGGGTGACGACGGTGGGCGCGATGTCGGAGGCGTAGGACGGCGTCGCGGCGGTGATGCCGGCCACCATGGTCCGCTCGGCCGGTATCTCCGGTATCCGCGGGCCCGGGGCACCCTCGGCGCGTCCGGCCGGGAGCGCCTCGGCGGCCGGGGCGCGGCCCGGGGCGAGCCCGCGGGCGCGGTCCGTCACCAGCGCCAGGGTGCGGCGGCCGACGACGGTGCCCTGCCGGTCGGCGAGCACCCCGCGCATCCCGATGGACGCCTCCAGCTCGGTGCGAGCCCGCTCCAGGTTGCCGGAGCACAGGGCCAGCACCCCCAGCTCGTGGTGGAAGTACGCCTCCTCGGCGACCTCACCGGCCTGCCGGGCGGCCTCCTGGCCGATGCGCAGGGCCCGCTCCCAGGCGCTCCAGTTCAGCGCCGCGGCGAAGGCCGGGGCGGCGCTGCGGGCCAGCAGCACGGCCGTGCTGGGCTGGCCGTGGTCCCGGGTCGCGGCCATCGCCGCGAACAGCGCGTCCGCCTCCAGGCAGACCCGTTCCGCGGTGATCGAGGGGTGCGCGGCCCACCAGGCGTAGTGCTGGGCGACCGCCTTGGCGTGCTCGGCGGCCCGCCGCACCTCGCCGGTGAGCTGGCGCTGCGCTCCGGCGGCGAGCCGGTGGTGGGAGCCGACGGTGGTGGCCAGGCCGTAGGCGATCAGCTCGCCGAGGGCGGCGTCCGCTCCGGTGTCGCCGAGCAGCGCGGGCAGATGGGAGGGGTGCACGCACTCGCCGCCCAGCGCCAGGGCGACCCGCAGGGCCTCCCGGGCCTGGGTGCTCAGCCGCATGGCCAGCGACTCGGCGACACCGGCGGCCAGCGGCGGCAGCGGGACGTCGCCGGGGCTGCCGAACGGCGCGTCGTCGTCCTCGGCCTCGTAGTCGTCGGCGTCGGCGTCGGTGACGGCGTCGTCGTCGCGCGGCGCGTCCCGCAGCCGCAGCAGCGCGCCGGCCTGGACGAAGCGCAGCGGCAGGCCCTCGGACTCGAACCACAGGTCCGAGACCCAGGCGGTCTCCTCCTCCGACAGCGGGCGGCCGACCGAGCGCTGCACCAGTTCCAGGCAGCCCTCCTTGGACAGGCCCCGCAGGAAGACCTCCTCGATCGGCGACTCGGGCGCCGGGGCGGCCACCTCCGGGGTGGCCGCGATGAGGAAGGCGCACTCGCAGGCGGCCTCCAGCAGCTCCTCCAGGGCGGCGCCGCCGAACTCCAGGTCGTCGAGGACGACGATCGCGCCGATCCCGGAGACGAGCTCCAGCAGGTGGGCGCGGTCGGGGCGGTGGCCCTCGGCGCGGTAGACGGCCGCGTACAGGTCGTAGAGGAGGTCGGCCGGGGTGCGGTGGTATCCGGACAGGTGCACCACGCCGTCGGGCGCCAGGCCGGCGCAGCGGTCGGCGATGGCGGCCAGCAGCGCGCTGCGGCCCACCCCGGACGGCCCGGTGACCCGCACCGAGCGGCCCCGGCCGAGCAGCCGCACCAGCCGCTCGCTCTCCTCGGCGCGCTCCAGCAGCGGGTGCTCGACGCGCGCGGCCGGACCGGGTGTCGCCGGGCGGGCGGCCCGGCGGCGGGCGGCCCGTTCCTCGGGGGTGCGCCGCTCGGGGGCGGGCCTGCGCTCCGGCGGGCACAGGACGACCTCGCTGCCGTCGACCGGGTTGACGGTCAGCAGATAGTCGCCGGCCACCACACTGGCGACCCGCACCGCGCCGCCGGCGGGCACGGTGCCGCCCGCCGGCGCCAGGTCGCCGCCGGGCCGGTCGTAGGGCATCCCAGACACGTCGTCGTCCTCAGGTCCGCGGTCCAGTGCGTCCATCGTCTCCGCCCCCCATACGGTCGCGTACGGGCACCACGGCGCGCCGGGCGGCACGCCGGAAACCGCACCCTAAACCCTGGACCCATAGCACTGAACACCAGGGCTGGCGAGCCGGGCCCCGGCCATCCCGAGAAGGAACCCGGGAAGAACCCCGGAAAGGGCTCCGGAAACCCCGGGAGGAAGAGGGAAGCGCTAGCGCTCGATGGTGAGGATGCGGTGCAGCCGCGTCGCCACGAGCAGCCGCTCCATCTGGGGCGGCACCCCGCGCAGCACCAGCCGCCGGTTGGCGCGGCCGGCGCGCCGGTGCGCCCCCATGATCACCCCGAGGCCGGTGGCGTCCCAGGAGTCCAGCTCGGTCAGGTCGAGTACCAGGTCACCGCGGCCGGCGTCGACCGCGGAGTGCAGCACCGTCCGGGCGTCCGCCGCGTTGCGCACGTCGAGGCGGCCCCCGACGGCGAGCTCGGCGTGGTCGCCCGTGATGTGCATGCGCACTCCCGCGATGTCTGAACCCGTGGTTATCCGTACAGTCTCACCCAACTGACGATCCGTCGTACGAAGGGGTTGTCGTCCGTGCGTGATCCGCGACCGATTTCACCCCATCGGGTGATGGCCTGTGCAGAGCGGTCCAGGGTGCCGCAGCGGCCGGCCGGTCCGCCGCCGCACGGCCCCTGCCGTGTCGAGTCGTTGTCCCCACCGGGGGACCTTAGCGCCCGTTCCCGCCCCTAAGGCACCGTATGGCGCCGGAAGAGGCGAGCGTCACGCGCGAGGGCCCGGTGACGGTCGGCACACGACCGCTCCCGGACGCCGAAGCCTGACTAGAGTCGGCTCCATGGTCAATCTGACGCGCATCTACACCCGGACCGGTGACGACGGCACCACCGCGCTCGGCGACATGAGCCGTGCCCCCAAGACCGACGCCCGGATCGCCGCGTACGCCGACGCCAACGAGGCGAACGCCGTCATCGGGGTCGCCATCGCCCTCGGCTCGCTGCCCGAGGAGATCGTCAAGGTCCTGGTCCGCGTGCAGAACGACCTGTTCGACGTGGGCGCGGACCTGGCGACCCCGGTGGTGGAGGACCCGAAGTACCCGCCGCTGCGGGTCGAGCAGGGCTACGTCGACAAGCTGGAGGCGGACTGCGACCGCTTCCTGGAGCCCCTGGAGAAGCTGCGCAGCTTCATCCTGCCGGGCGGTACCCCGGGAGCCGCGCTGCTCCACCAGGCGTGCACCGTCGTCCGGCGCGCCGAGCGGTCCACCTGGGCCGCGCTGGAGATCCACGGCGAGACGATGAACCCGCTGACCGCCAAGTACCTCAACCGGCTGTCGGACCTGCTGTTCATCCTGGCCCGCAGCGCCAACGCCGAGCGCGGCGACGTGCTGTGGGTGCCCGGCGAGAACCGCTGATCACCGGCCGCTCCCGGCCCTAGAGGTGGGACCCGCTCAGGCCACGTTGACGCGCTGGCCGGGCGGGGCGGCCTCCAGCCAGGCGAGGAAGCCGGTGAGCGCGTCGTCGCTCATCGCCAGCTCCAGGCGGGCACCGCGATGGGTGCAGACCAGCACCACGGCGTCCGAGAGCAGGGCGAGCTCCTCCTCGCCCTGCGGGCTGCGGCGCTCGACGACCTCGATCGCGGAGCGCTCCAGCGTCCGGCGGGGCCGGGGCGCGTAGGAGAAGACGCGGAACCACTCGATCTGGTCACCGCTGTAACGGGCCACCCCGTAGACCCAGCCCTTGCCGCCCGGCTCCGGGCGGGCGTCCGACATGGTCCGCAGGCTGCAGTCGAAGGTGCCGCCGGGACGCTGGATCAGCCGGCGGCGCAGCCCGAAGACGAACAGCGCCAGCACCGCGGCCAGCACCACGCACCCGAACAGCTGCAAAGCGAGGACCATGTCCTACGACCTCCTCGCCTCACGTCCGGGGGTGGCCGGACACGTATCGACTACCGCTCCTGCTGCGCCGGAGCCGCGGACCGCCCGGTAGGGCGCTCCGCGGCCGCACGTCGCCTGTGTCTACTGCGCGCCGGAGGCGGCACGCAGCCGGACGTCGGCACGCCGTTCGGCAGCCGTGTCCGTCTCCGACTTCGCTCGTTCGAGCGCGGCCTGGGCCCGCTCGACGTCGATCTCGTCAGCGAGCTCCGCCATCTCGGCGAGAATGGAGAGCTTGTTGTCCGAGAACGAGATGAATCCTCCGTGCACGGCCACCACGACCGGCCCCTCGGCCGTGCGGATGGTCACCGGGCCCGACTCCAGAACGCTCAGGAGAGGGGTGTGCCCCGGCATGATGCCTACGTCGCCCGACGCCGTGCGCGCGACGACGATCGTGGCTTCGCCGGACCAGATCTGGCGGTCGGCGGCGACCAGCTCGACGTGCAGCTCGGCCAAGATGGCTCCTCGGGTCTCCACCCACCGCTCCCGGCAGGTGTTGGGTCACAGGATAACGGGGTGCGGCTCGGGGGCGGGACCAGCCCGCCCCCTTCGCCGCGACGAAGCGGTCGTCGTCAGGAGACGCCGAGCTTCTTGGCGTTGGCCTTCAGGTCGTCCAGGCCACCGCACATGAAGAACGCCTGCTCCGGGAAGTGGTCGTACTCACCGTCGGCGATCGCGTTGAACGCGGAGATCGACTCGTCCAGCGAGACGTCCGAGCCGTCCACACCGGTGAACTGCTTCGCCGCGTGGGTGTTCTGCGACAGGAAGCGCTCGATGCGGCGGGCGCGCTGGACGGTGAGCTTGTCCTCCTCGCCCAGCTCGTCCATGCCCAGGATGGCGATGATGTCCTGGAGGTCCTTGTACTTCTGCAGGATGCCCTTGACGCGCATCGCGCAGTCGTAGTGGTCCTGCGCGATGTAGCGCGGGTCCAGGATCCGGGAGGTGGAGTCCAGCGGGTCCACCGCCGGGTAGATGCCCTTCTCCGAGATCGGCCGGGAGAGCACCGTCGTCGCGTCGAGGTGCGCGAAGGTGGTCGCCGGGGCCGGGTCGGTCAGGTCGTCCGCCGGGACGTAGATCGCCTGCATCGAGGTGATCGAGTGGCCGCGGGTGGAGGTGATGCGCTCCTGGAGCAGACCCATCTCGTCCGCGAGGTTCGGCTGGTAGCCCACCGCGGAGGGCATGCGGCCCAGCAGCGTGGAGACCTCGGAGCCGGCCTGGGTGAAGCGGAAGATGTTGTCGATGAAGAACAGCACGTCCTGCTTCTGCACATCGCGGAAGTACTCCGCCATGGTCAGGCCCGCCAGGGCGACGCGCAGCCGGGTGCCCGGGGGCTCGTCCATCTGGCCGAAGACCAGCGCCGTCTTGTCGAGGACGCCGGACTCCTCCATCTCCTGGATGAGGTCGTTGCCCTCACGGGTGCGCTCGCCCACGCCCGCGAACACCGACACACCCTCGTGCAGGTTCGCGACACGCATGATCATTTCCTGGATGAGGACCGTCTTGCCGACGCCCGCACCACCGAACAGACCGATCTTGCCGCCCTTGACGTACGGGGTCAGCAGGTCGACGACCTTCAGGCCGGTCTCGAACATCTCGGTCTTGGACTCGAGCTGGTCGAAGGCGGGGGCCTTGCGGTGGATCGGCCAGCGCTCGGTGACCTCGACCGTGGACGGGTCCACGTTCAGGATCTCGCCGAGGGTGTTGAACACCCGGCCCTTGGTGACGTCGCCGACGGGCACCGAGATGCCGGCGCCGGTGTCGGTCACCGGGGCCTGGCGGACCAGGCCGTCGGTGGGCTGCATGGAGATGGCGCGGACCAGGCCGTCGCCCAGGTGCTGGGCGACCTCCAGGGTCAGCAGCTTCTTCTCGCCGGCGTTCGCCGGGTCGGCGACCTCGACGTGCAGCGCGTTGTAGATCTCCGGCATCGCGTCGACGGGGAACTCCACGTCGACGACCGGGCCGATGACCCGTGCGACGCGGCCGGTGGCCACGCCCGCCGCAGCCGTCTCAACAGTGGTGGTCATGGTTATCGGTCACTCCCCGCGGTCGCGTCGGCCAGGGCGGAAGCGCCACCGACGATCTCGCTGATTTCCTGGGTGATGTCGGCCTGGCGGGCCGCGTTGGCAAGCCGCGTGAGCGACTTGATGAGCTCCTCGGCGTTGTCGGTCGCCGACTTCATCGCCCGGCGGCGGGCGGCGTGCTCGGAGGCCGCCGCCTGCAGCAGTGCGTTGTAGACCCGGCTTTCGACATACCGCGGCAGCAGTGCGTCCAGCACGTCCTCGGCGGACGGCTCGAACTCGTACAGCGGCAGGATCTTGTTGTCGCTGTGCTCGACCGCCTCGGTCGTCTCCTTCAGGCTCAGCGGCAGCAGCCGCTTGGCCACCGGCGTCTGCGTCATCATCGAGACGAACTCGGTGTAGACGATGTGCAGCTCGTCGGCGCCGCCCTCGGCGGTCTCCGCGATCACCGACTCGATCATCGGGTCGGCGACCCGCTTGGCGTCCGCGTAGACCGGGCTGTCGGAGAAGCCGGTCCACGACTGCGCCAGCTCGCGCTGCCGGAAGGTGTAGTACGCCACGCCCTTGCGGCCGACGACGTACTGCACGACCTCCTTGCCCTCCGCGCGCAGCTGCTCGCACAGCCGCTCCGCGGTCTTGATGGCGTTGGAGTTGTAGCCGCCGGCGAGGCCGCGGTCACTGGTGACCAGCAGCACCGCCGCCCGCACCGGGTTGTCCGCCTCGGTGGTGAGCGGGTGGCTCGCGTTGGAGTTGGTCGCCACCGCCGCCACCGCGCGGGTCAGCTCCTCGGCGTACGGAGTGGAGGCCGCCACCGCGCGCTGCGCCTTGACGACGCGCGCCGCGGCGATCATCTCCATCGCCTTGGTGATCTTCTTGGTGGCCTTGACGGAGCGGATGCGGCGCTTGTAGACCCGGATCTGTGCGCCCATGCTCAGCCCTCACCCAGCAGCTTGCCGTCCGAGGTCTCGAACTGCTGCTTGAAGGTGTTGATCGCCTCGGTGAGCGCCTCGACCGTCTCGTCCGGCAGCTTGCCGGTCTCGACGATGCCGGTCAGCAGCTCCTTGCGCTCCCGGCCGAGGTAGTCCAGGAACTCGCGCTCGAAGCGGCGGATGTCCGCCACCGGCACGTCGTCGAGCCGGCCGGTGGTGCCGGCCCAGATCGAGACGACCTGCTCCTCGATCGGGTACGGCGCGTACTGGCCCTGCTTGAGCAGCTCCACCATGCGCTTGCCGCGCTCCAGCTGCGCCTTCGAGGCCGCGTCCAGGTCGGAACCGAAGGCGGCGAACGCCTCCAGCTCGCGGTACTGGGCGAGGTCCACGCGCAGGCGGCCGGAGACCTGCTTCATGGCCTTGATCTGCGCCGAGCCACCGACTCGGGAGACCGAGATACCGACGTTCACCGCCGGGCGCTGGCCCGCGTTGAACAGGTCGGACTCCAGGAAGCACTGGCCGTCGGTGATGGAGATGACGTTGGTCGGGATGAACGCCGAGACGTCGTTGGCCTTGGTCTCGACGATCGGCAGACCGGTCATCGAGCCCGCGCCCATCTCGTCGGAGAGCTTCGCGCAGCGCTCCAGCAGACGGGAGTGCAGGTAGAAGACGTCACCCGGGTAGGCCTCGCGGCCCGGCGGGCGGCGCAGCAGCAGGGAGACGGCACGGTAGGCGTCGGCCTGCTTGGACAGGTCGTCGAAGACGATCAGGACGTGCTTGCCCTGGTACATCCAGTGCTGGCCGATGGCAGAACCGGTGTAGGGGGCGATGTACTTGAAGCCGGCCGGGTCGGACGCCGGAGCCGCGACGATCGTCGTGTACTCCAGGGCGCCGGCCTCCTCCAGCGCGCCGCGCACGGACGCGATGGTGGAGCCCTTCTGGCCGATGGCGACGTAGATGCAGCGGACCTGCTTCTTCGGGTCGCCGGAGCGCCAGTTGTCGCGCTGGTTGATGATCGTGTCGATCGCCAGGGCGGTCTTGCCGGTCTGGCGGTCGCCGATGATCAGCTGGCGCTGGCCGCGGCCGATCGGGGTCATGGAGTCGACGGCCTTCAGGCCGGTCTGCAGCGGCTCGTGGACCGACTTGCGCTGCATGACGGTGGGCGCCTGCAGCTCCAGGGCGCGCCGCCCCTCGGTCTCGATCTCGCCGAGGCCGTCGATGGGGTTGCCCAGCGGGTCGATCACTCGGCCGAGGTATCCCTCGCCGACGGCCACGGACAGCACCTCGCCGGTGCGGCGGACGGTCTGTCCTTCCTCGATGCCGGCGAACTCGCCGAGGACGATGGCACCGATCTCGCGCTCCTCGAGGTTGAGGGCGAGACCGAGGGTGCCGTCCTCGAACTTCAGCAGCTCGTTCGCCATGGCCGAGGGAAGACCCTCGACCTTCGCGATGCCGTCGCCGGCCTCGCTGACCGTACCGACCTCCTCGCGCGAGGCCGCGTCCGGCTTGTACGACTGGACAAAGTTCTCCAGCGCGTCCCGGATCTCCTCCGGCCGGATCGTGAGCTCCGCCATCTGGGTTCCCTGCTCTCCTTGTTGGGCCCGTAAGTCTCTAGGGGTCTGGGGGGTGGCCCCCAGAAGGTCCGTCGGCCCAACGAGGGCCGCGTCCGGTGCTTTACGTGTTCGCCGGCCGGTCAGCCGGCCAGCCGCCGGGCCGCCTCTTCCAGACGGGTGGCGACGGTGCCGTCGACGATCTCGTCACCGATCCGCACGCTGACTCCGCCGCGGACCTCGGGGTCCACGTCGAGGTTCAGGTGCACCTGGCGGCCGTACAGCGTGGCCAGCGCCGCACCAAGGCGCTGCTTCTGCTGGTCGGACAGCGGTACCGCCGTGGTGACCACCGCCACCATCCGGCCGCGGCGCTCCGCGGCCAGCTTGGTGAGGGCATCGAGCCCCGCTTCCAGGCTACGGCCACGCGGGTGTGCGACAAGGCGCACGACCAGCCGCACCGTGATCGGGTTCGCCCGGCCGCCCAGCAGCGAGCCGATCAGCTCGGCCTTGGCCGTGGTGGGGGCGCCCCGGTCGGTCAGAGCCGCCCGCAGGTCCGGGGCGGCGTCGATGATCCGCCCGGTGCGGAACAGCTCGTCCTCGACGTCGTCGATCACGCCGGCACGCTGGGCGGCGGCGAGCTCGCAGGTGTCGGACAGCTGCTCGATCGCGTCGACCAGGTCGCGCGACGCCGACCAGCGGGACCGGACCATGCCGGCGACCACGTCGATCGCCGCGCCGCCGACCTGGCCGGTCAGCAGCCGCTCCACCAGCGAGGCCTTGGCCTCGCCGGGCTGCGCCGGGTCGGTCAGGAGCCGGCGCAGCGACACCTCGCGGTCGAGCAGCGCCGTGACGGCGGCCAGCTCCTCGGCGAGCGCGGCGGCGTCGGCGGACGTGCTGTCCAGCAACGCATCCAGGCGCTCGACGGCAGCGGCCAGTGCCTCGCGGCTTGCTCCGATCATCGCGCGGCCTCGGCCTTCTCCTCGAGCTCGTCGAGGAAGCGGTCGATGACACGGCTCTGGCGGGTGGTGTCCTCCAGGGCCTCGCCGACGATCTTGCCGGCCAGCTCGGTGGCCAGCCGGCCGACGTCCTGGCGCAGCCGCTCGGCCGCCTGGCGGCGGTCGGCCTCGATCTGGGCGTGGCCGGCGGCGACCATCTCCTCGCGCTGACGCTGGCCCTCGGCCCGCATCTCCGCGATGAGCGCGGCGCCCTGCTCCTGCGCCTCCTGGCGCAGGCGCGCGGCCTCGTGACGGGCCTCGGCCAGCTGCTCCCGGTACTGCTCGAGCGTCGCTTGTGCCTCGGCCTGGGCGGCCTCGGCCTTCTCCATGCCGCCTTCGATGGCCTCACGGCGCTCGTCCAGAACCTTGTTGATGTTCGGGAGGAGCTTCTTGGCGAGGAAGCCGAAGACGATGAAGAAGGCGACCAGGCCGATGATGAGCTCTGTGGGCTCGGGGACGAGGATGTTCCCCCCGCCCTCCGCTGCCAACTGTGCCAGGGCAGTCACATCAGTGCCTTTCGTCGAATGGGGTCTCGGTAAGCCGGAATCACTTACCGAACACGAACGGCATGACGAGGCCGATGAGGGCCAGCGCCTCACAGAACGCGAAACCGAGGATCTGGTTGGCGCGGATCAGACCGGCCGCCTCGGGCTGGCGGGCGAGCGCCTGGGTGCCGTTGCCGAAGATGATGCCGATGCCGACGCCCGGGCCGATCGCGGCGAGGCCGTAACCGACCGAACCGAGGGAACCGGTGACAGCGGCGAGGTTCTCCACAGCGGACATGCTGTTATTCCTTCTCTTTCACAGACCGGTGGGGGTTGGCCACCGGAGGTCTGAAACGGACGGGAGGCGGGACGCTCAGTGGTGCTCGGCGAGCGCGCCCTGGACGTAGTTGGCGGCCAGCATCACGAACACGTACGCCTGGACGGCCTGGATGAACAGCTCGAAGGCGGTCATCACGATGACCATCACGAACGAGACCGCGGAGTAGGCGATGCCGATGCCGTTGAGCATGTACCAACTGGCCAGCGAGAACAGCAGCAGCAGCATGTGGCCGGCGAACATGTTGGCGAAGAGCCGGACGGTGTGCGTGAACGGCCGCACCAGCACGTTGGAGAAGAACTCCAGCACGACGACCATCGGCAGGATGCCGCCGAGCGACTTGTCGTAGCCGGTGATGTTCTTCCAGCCGCCGACGAAGCCGTGCTTCTTGAACGTCAGGGTCATCCACAGCACGTAGACGACCAGCGCCATCGCGGCCGGGAAGGCGATGATCGAGGTGACCGGGAACTGGGCGACCGGGATGATCGACCAGAGGTTCATGATCCAGACGAAGAAGAACAGCGACACCATGAAGGGCACGTACTTCTCGCCCTGCTTCTTGCCCAGGGTCTCGTAGACGATGCCGCGGCGCACGAAGTCGTAACCGGCCTCGCCGACCATCTGGAACTTGCCGGGGACCAGCTTCGGCTTGTTGAACGCGGCCCAGAAGAATCCCACGACCACGACCGTGCTCAGCAGCGCCAGCAGCATCGGCTTGTTGAACTGGAAGCCGCCGACGGAGAAGAGCGGCTCGAACAGGAAGCTCTGCAGGCCGGGGGCCGGGAAACCACACCCGGTGAAGAGGTGGCAGCTGGTCTCGGCGGCGAGCATCTGGTCAGCACTCACCGCGAGCTCCTTCGACATGGCGCATGGGTACGGCAACCTCGATGTGTCGGCGCGGCACTCGTCCGCGGAACGGCACTGGACTGGTCTTACGGGTGTGGGGGCGGCTGGTCGGCGCTGAACCGAATGGCCTGGCGGGCATCTGGTGCGCGGGCCGCCGGATCCGTCCCGCGGAGCCGGGGAGTTCAGCCGCCTGCGTCCACTGTGCCGCAGTTGGCACCGGACGATAGCAGGAGCTCACAGGCACCTTTATCCCGGCCCTACTCGTCATGATGACGAATTCGCCGGGGCCGGCTTCTTCTCCGGTTCGACGTACAGGATCTTGGCCTTCGTGTGGGCGCGCGCCTGGGCCGCGATCCACACCAGGGTGGCGGCCGCCAGGGAGAGCGCCAGAGCCTTCAGGTTGAACAGGGTGGTGTGCTTGAACAGCGCCACCACCATGAACAGCAGCAGCAGCTGTGCGGTGTAGAGCAGCAGGCCCATGGCCTGGAACAGGTGCGGAAGCGACTTGGCGGTGCGCTGGAGAGCGATCAGGCCGGCCCCCATGAAGGCGAGCACCAGCAGCACTCCCACGGCGCTGCCGAGCGCGCCCTTGCCACCGGCGACCGCACCACTGACAGCGATGGCGACGGCTCCGGCGATCGCGGTGGGCACGGCGCACCTGATCAGGGCTTGGACGTCGTTGGACACGGTGGCGGCTCCGGCAGGAGTCGGGGGCAAAGGGGGTTGCGATGAGCGTACCGCCCGGTAGAGGCACACCTCGGCACACCTCATAAGCCCCGGAGACCCGCTCATCTGGGTCCCCCGGTTCTCTTCCGGGCTCTCGTGAACGGTATCACAAACTATTTGATGAGGTCTTTACCTACTGCATGTGCTCGCTGTCACACTCAGGAGTTATGGGGCCAATCCTCACATTGACGCCTGCCCCGGCGCGCGCCGGGGCCCGGCCGGCCGTTCAGCGCGCGCTGCCCACCCGCCGCCGGTCCGGCAGCCGGGAGCGGTCGCCGACCGCGGTCGCCCCGTGCAGCCCGGCCGCCGGGGACGGCTGCTGCGCGACGGCGGCCTCCGCGGCGGCCAGGGCGGCCGCCCGGCGGCGCCGGCTGGTCCGGTACCGGGGCGGCACGAAGGACTCGGCCCAGCGCGGCGCACGGGGCCGGAAGCGGGGCATCAGCAGGACGACCAGGCCCACCGCGCTGAGCGCGACGACCACCAGCACGATCCACAGGCTGGAGGACCGCGCCGAGAACGCCACCGTGCCGAAGGCGATCAGCCCGGACCAGAAGTACATGATCAGCACGGCCCGGCTGTGCGAGTGGCCGATCTCCAGCAGCCGGTGGTGCAGGTGCCCGCGGTCCGCGGCGAACGGCGACTGGCCGTTCCAGGTGCGCCGCACGATCGCCAGCACCAGGTCGGCGGCCGGGATCGCCATGACCGACAGCGGCAGCAGCAGCGGCATGTAGACCGGCACCGTCTCGTGCACGGTGTCGCGCACCGAGCCGGTGGTGTTGGTGATCACATCGGGGTCGACCTGACCGGTGATCGAGATCGCGGAGGCGGCCATCACCAGGCCGATGAGCATCGACCCGGAGTCGCCCATGAAGATCCGCGCCGGGTGGATGTTGTGCGGCAGGAAGCCGACGCACATGCCGATCAGCACCGCGCTGAACAGGGTCGCCGGGGCCGCGTTCTCGACGCCGTAGCCGAACCACATGCGGTACGCGTACATGAAGAACGCGACGGAGGCGATCAGCACCATCCCGGAGGCGAGCCCGTCCAGTCCGTCGACGAAGTTGACCGCGTTGATCGTGATGACCACCAGGGCGACGGTCAGCAGCGTGCCCTGCATCGGGCTGAGCGAGACGGTGCCCACGCCCGGCACCGGCAGCCACAGGATCGTCAGGCCCTGCATGACCATGACGCCCGCGGCGATCATCTGGCCGCCGAGCTTGATCAGCGCGTCCACGCCCCACTTGTCGTCCAGCACGCCCAGCAGCCAGATCAGGCCGGCGCCGGAGAGCAGGGCGCGCGGCTCGTTGGAGAGCCGGAAGACGTCGCCGAGGTTGCCCAGGCGGGAGGCGACCAGCAGGCCCGCGCACAGCCCGCCGAACATCGCGATGCCGCCGAGCCGGGGTGTCGGCTCGCGGTGCACATCGCGTTCCCGGATCTCCGGCATCGCGCCGGCGGCGATGGCGAACTTGCGTACCGGGCCGGTCAGCAGGTACGTCACCGTCGCGACGACGCAGAGGGTCAGGAGGTATTCGCGCACAGCGTCACACCTTATTCGCCTCCGGAGCACGAGCGTTAACAAAGGTGGGGACACACAGGAACCGCGAACGGTTCCACGCCGTCTTCACAAGGTGCTTTTTCTCCCATTGGGCGCAGACGGGTAGGGCGGGAACGCGGCGGCCAGCGCGGCCACGTCGGCCGCCGTCCCCGGATCGCTCCGCAGCGCCCGTCCGACCAGCACCGCGATCCGCTTCATCTCGGCCTCGCCCATGCCCTGCGAGGTGACCGCCGCGGTCCCCAGGCGCACCCCGGAGACGGTCCGCTCGGGCGCCGGGTCGCCGGGCATCGGGCACTTGTCCAGAGTGATGCGGGCGGCGGCGCAGCGGCCGCGGGCGGTCGCCCCGTCCAGGCCGAGCGGCGCGGTGCTCGCGGTGACCAGATGGGTGTCGGTACCGCCGCTGACCGGGGCGAGGCCCTCGGCGGCCAGCGCCTCGGCGAGCGTCCTGGCGTTGGCGGTGACCTGGTGGGCGTAGGCGGCGAAGGCGGGGCTGGCCGCCTCGCCGAGGGCGACGGCGGTGGCCGCGATGGTGTGCATCTGCGGGCCGCCCTGGGTGAACGGGAAGACCGCGCGGTCGACGCGGCGCGCCAGTTCGGCCCCGCACAGGATCATCCCGCCGCGCGGCCCGCGCAGCACCTTGTGGGTGGTGGCGCACACCACGTCCGCGTACGGGACGGGGCTGGGTGCCGCTCCCCCGGCGACCAGGCCGATGGTGTGCGCCGCGTCCACGATCAGATAGGCGTCCACCTCGTCGGCGATCTCCCGGAACGCCGCATAGTCCAGGTGCCGCGGGTAGGAGATCGAGCCGGCCACGACGGCCTTGGGGCGCCGGGCGCGGGCCAGGTCGCGCACCGCGTCGTAGTCGATCAGCCCGGTGGCCGGATCGACCCCGTAGCCGGTGAAGTCGAACCAGCGCCCGGAGAAGTTCGCCGGCGAGCCGTGGGTGAGGTGGCCGCCGTCCGGCAGGGCCATGGCCAGCACGGCGTCCCCGGGCACCAGCAGGGCCGCGTAGGCGGCCAGGACGGCCGAAGACCCGGAGTAGGGCTGGACGTTGGCGTGCTCGCAGCCGAACAGGGCACAGGCCCGCTCCACGGCCAGGCGCTCGGCGAGGTCGACGAGTTCGCAGCCGCCGTGGTGGCGGTGGCCGGGGTAGCCCTCGGCGTACTTGTTGGCCAGCGGGGAGCCCAGGGCGGCGAGCACCGCGGGCGAGGTGAAGTTCTCCGCGGCGATCAGCTGGAGCCCCAGCGCCTGCCGCTCGTACTCGGCGAGCAGCACCCCGGCCAGCTCCGGGTCCTGCCCGCGCAGCGCGGCGAACCCGTCGGTCCAGGGAGCGCGCGCGACCGCCTCCGGGGTGCTTCCGGCAACCGTCATGGGACGCTCCCGACCTGCGTGCCACCGCACAGCTGACAACCTTGGGCCACCCGGGACAACCTGGGACAACCTGGGTCCCACTGTAGGCGTGCGGGGCCCGGCGCGCGCCCCGGCCGGGCCGTGAGCGCGGCGGGTTCGTCAGTGCGGCGGCCGGGGCAGGCCGGGAACCGCGGGGACGCCGGTCAGCGCCGTGACCATCGGGACCAGGGCGTCGTGGATCTCCTCGCCGATGTGGCGGAAGACCGTCACCGGGGCGCCGTACGGGTCGTAGACCTCGTCCGCCTCGGCGCTGGGCGCCTGGAGCCAGCCGCGCAGCGCCGCGGCCGCACGGACCAGCGCACGGGCCCGCTCGATCACCCCGCCGTCGGGCAGGGTGGCCGGGTCGATGGCCCGCACCAGCCGGGTGAACTCCTTCAGGGTGAAGGTGCGCAGGCCCGCCGCGTGGCCCATCGATATCACCTGGGCGCGGTGGTCGCGGGTGGCGGTGAGCACCAGGTCGGCCTCGATGACGTGCTCGTCGAGCAGTTCCCGGCCGTGGAAGCCCTCCGGGTCGGCGCCGTACTCGCGCAGCACGGCGGCCGCGTGGGCCTCCATGGGCGCGCCGACATGGCCCCAGGTGCCCGCGGAGCGCACCGCGATCTGCCGGGCGCCGGGACCGAGCCTGCGGTCGAGTTCCAGCCGGGTGAGCCGTTCGGCGATGGGCGAGCGGCAGACGCTGCCCGTGCACACGAACAGGACCCGGAAGCGGTCCTGCTCCTCCCCCGGCTCCCCCTCACCCGGTATGCCGTGCTCGTCCGGGCCCGTCACGGCCATCGCCTCACCTCGGGGGCACCACGGCGGGCCGGCGGCGTCCGCCCGGCGGTCACGCGGACTCCTGGAGGTCGGGTACGACCTTGCGCAGCTCCTCGGCGCTGAGCGCCCCCGCCCGCAGCAGCACCGGCACCGGGCCGGTGACGTCCACGATGGAGGACGGCACGGCCGCCGGGGTCGGACCGCCGTCGAGGTAGACGGAGACGGAGTCGCCGAGCATCCGCTGCGCAGCGTCGCAGTCCTGCGGGGAGGGGTGGCCGGTGAGGTTGGCGCTGGAGACCGCCATCGGGCCGGTCTCGGTGAGCAGTTCGATGGCGACCGGGTGCAGCGGCATGCGCACCGCGACGGTGCCGCGGGTCTCGCCGAGGTCCCAGCGCAGCGACGGCTGGTGGCGGGCGACCAGGGTCAGCGCGCCCGGCCAGAAGGCGTCGACGAGCTCCCACGCCTGCTCGGAGAAGTCGGTGACCAGGCCGTGCAGGGTGTTCGGGGAGCCGACCAGCACCGGGGAGGGCATGTTGCGGCCGCGCCCCTTGGCCTGGAGCAGGTCCCCGACGGCCTCGCTGTTGAAGGCGTCCGCGCCGATCCCGTAGACGGTGTCGGTGGGCAGCACCACGAGTTCGCCCCGGCGCACCGCCGAGGCGGCCTCGCGCAGCCCGGTGGCACGGTCGGTCGCGTCGGAGCAGTCATAACGGCGTGCCATTAGCCAACCTCCATGAGTGGTGCATGTGACGTGTGCGCCGCGGTGCTCACGGCATCGCCTTGCGGGCGGTGGTGAAGCGGGGCCGGTTGTTCAGGTCCCGGTGGTCGGCGGCGTCGGTCCAGCCGGTGTCCTCGTTGAAGATCCACGGGACCTGGCCGCCCTGGGTGTCGGCGTGCTCGACGACCACCAGGCCGCCGGGCCGCAGCAGCCGGTGGGCGGTGCGCTCGATGCCGCGGATGGTGTCCAGGCCGTCCTCGCCGGAGAACAGCGCCAGCTGCGGATCGTGGTCGCGTGCCTCGGGGGCGACGTACTCCCACTCGGTCAGCGGGATGTACGGGGGGTTGCTGATCACCAGGTCCACCTGGCCGTTCAGCTCCGGCAGGGCGGTGAGCGCGTTGCCCTGGTGGAGGATGACGCGGCTGCCCTCGGTGTTCCGGCGGGCCCAGTACAGGGCGCCCTCGTCCAGCTCGACGGCGTGGACCCGGGAGCGCGGCACCTCCTGGGCCAGGGCCAGCGCGATCGCCCCCGAGCCGGTGCACAGGTCGACGACCAGCGGCTCGGCGACGTCCATGGCCCGGACCGCGTCTATCGCCCAGCCGACGACCGACTCGGTCTCCGGGCGCGGGACGAACACGCCGGGCCCGACCTGGAGTTCCAGGTAGCGGAAGAACGCCCGGCCGGTGATGTGCTGGAGCGGCTCGCGGTTCTCGCGGCGGGCGACGGCCTCCCAGTAGCGCGCGTCGAAGTCCGCGTCCGGAACGGTGTGCAGCTCGCCGCGCTTGACCCCGTGGACGTACGCGGCCAGCTCCTCCGCGTCGAAGCGCGGGGAGGGCACGCCGGCGTCGGCGAGCCGCCGGGTGGCCTGCGCCACCTCGGCGAGCAGCAGCGATCGCGAGTTCGGGGGGTGCCCCCCGGATGTTGCCTGCACACCCTCTCCTACGGACTTACTGGGCTGCGGCGAGCTTCGCCGCGGAGTCGGCGTCGACGCACGCCTGGATGACGGCGTCGAGGTCCCCGTCGAGTACCTGGTCCAAGTTGTACGCCTTGAAGCCGACCCGGTGGTCCGAGATGCGGTTCTCGGGGAAGTTGTACGTCCGGATGCGCTCGGAGCGGTCGACGGTGCGCACCTGGCTGCGGCGGGCGTCGGACGCCTCGCGCTCGGCCTCCTCCTGGGCGGCGGCCAGCAGCCGGGAGCGCAGGATGCGCATCGCCTGCTCCTTGTTCTGCAGCTGGCTCTTCTCGTTCTGGCAGGAGACGACGATGCCGGTCGGCAGGTGGGTGATGCGCACCGCGGAGTCGGTGGTGTTGACCGACTGGCCGCCGGGCCCCGAGGAGCGGTAGACGTCGATGCGCAGGTCGTTGGGGCCGATCTCGACCTCGACCTCCTCGGCCTCCGGGGTGACCAGCACGCCGGCGGCGGAGGTGTGGATGCGGCCCTGGGACTCGGTGGCGGGCACCCGCTGGACGCGGTGCACCCCGCCCTCGTACTTCAGCCGGGCCCACACCCCGTGGCCGGGCTCGGGGGTGCCGCGGGTCTTCACCGCGACCGAGACGTCCTTGTAGCCGCCGAGGTCGGACTCGTTGGCGTCGAGGATCTCGGTCTTCCAGCCCAGGCGCTCGGCATAGCGCAGGTACATCCGCAGCAGGTCGCCGGCGAACAGCGCGGACTCCTCGCCGCCCTCGCCCGCCTTGACCTCCAGGATCACGTCCTTGTCGTCGCTGGGGTCGCGGGGCACCAGCAGCAGGCGCAGCCGGTCGGTGATCTCCTCGCGGCGGCGCTCCAGCTCCTTGGCCTCGGCGGCGAACTCCGGGTCGTCGGCGCCGAGCTCGCGCGCCGTCTCGATGTCCTCGCCGGTCTGCTTCCACTCGCGGTACGCCGACACGATGGGGGTCAGCTCGGCGTACCGCTTGTTGAGCCTGCGGGCCTCGGCCTGGTCGGCGTGGACCGCGGGGTCGGCAAGCCGCTTCTCCAGGTCGGCGTGCTCGCCGACCAGCTCCTCGACGGCTTCGAACATCGGTGACTTCCCTGCTTGGTGGTTGGGCCTTCCAGGCGGCGGGGCCGACCTGGGCTTGCGCTACCTCGCCCGCCGCGGATGGACGCAAGCGGGCGCCGACGACAAAGCGCCGGTCCGGTCCTCAGCTGCGGAGGACCGGAGACCGGCGCGGGCGGGATCGCTACTTCTTGGCGGACCCGGCGTTCTTGCCGAAGCGGGCCTCGAAGCGGGCGACGCGACCGCCGGTGTCGAGGATCTTCTGCTTGCCCGTGTAGAACGGGTGGCAGGCGGAGCAGACGTCCGCGCGGATGGCGCCGTCGCTCTTGGTGCTGCGGGTGGTGAACGAGTTACCGCAGGTGCAGGTGACCTCGGTGACCACGTACTCCGGGTGGATGTCGCTCTTCAAGGGTCTCTCCTAGGTTCGGGAGGGCGCCGGGTCGTCCGCGCCGGATTGCGGGACGTGAACCGGGGCCGACGGACCAGTGTGCCAGCACCGGGCCGTACTGACCAAAACCGGGACCGGGCCCCGGATATTCCGGGCGCCGCGGCCCCGGGCGCGCGCCGGGCCCGCGCGCCCCCGGACGGGGTGCGCGGGCCCGGCGGCCGGCCGGTCCGGGCTCAGCTGAGGATGCCGTACGAGCCGTAGCCGTAGCCGAGCCTGATCCGGGAGCCGAACGGCCAGGTGGCCGAGCCGTTGCCGGGGTACAGCCACAGGTTGCCCGAGGAGTCCCGGGCCACCAGGTCCGCGTGCCCGTCGCCGTTGGTGTCCCCGTCGGTGACGTAGGCGGTCATGTGCCAGCCGTAACCGGACTTCACCCGCGGGCCGAGCGGCTTGGCGGCGTTGCCGGTGCCCGGGTACATCCACAGGTTCCCGGAGGAGTCCTGGGCCAGGATGTCCGGCCGGCCGTCGCCGTTGTAGTCGCCGGAGCCGAAGACGTTGCCGCCGAACGAGCCCCAGCCGTAGCCGATCTTGATCCGGGAGCCGAAGCCGGCCCCGCCGGTGCCCGGATACATCCAGAAGTTGCCGCTGGAGTCGGCGGCCAGCAGGTCGGGCCGGCCGTCCCCGTTCATGTCGCCCGGGACGACCATGAAGCGCATGGTGTTCCAGCCGCCGCCCAGCCGGCTCGCGACGCTCTGCTGGGTGGCGGGGTCCCAGTGCAGCCAGGTCAGGTAACCGCCGGTGCTGCGCACCAGCAGGTCCTGGTAGCCGTCCCGGTTCAGGTCGGCCTGGCGGACCAGGTTGACCCCGGTCCAGTCGCCGAGGGACTGGCGGGGGCCGTAGGAGGTGCCGCGCGAGTCGTACTCGTACCCGGTGCCGGAGGAGGAGCGGGCGAACAGGTCCGCCCGGCCGTCACCGCTCATGTCGGTGTCGTCGATCCGCGGCTCGACCGTGCCGACGTACGCGCCGACCCTGGTGAAGACGCTGTACGAGCCGGAGGCGACGCAGTCCTGCACGCCCCAGGACACCACGCCGACCACCCGGCCGCCGACCACCAGAGGGCCGCCGGAGTCGCCGTTGCACGCGGCGGTGGTGCCGGTGTCGGAGCCGGTGCCCGGGGTGCCCGCGCACACCATCTTCCCGGCCGTGTAGTCGCTGCCGAACGCCGACGAGCAGGTCGCGTCGGAGTCCATCGGCAGCGTCGCCGTCTTCAGCGTCTGCGACAGTTCGTTGGTGGTGGAGCTGGTGCGGCCCCAGCCGTAGACCTGGGCCTGGGTGCCGGCGGCGTACGACGCGGTGTCGTTCGCGGTGGTGAGGGGCAGCGGCCTGGCGCTGATCGGGTTGGGCAGCGTCAGCACCGCGACGTCGTCGACCGGGGCGCCGTTGGCGCCGACCGTGAACGACGGGTGGCTCCACTGCCGCCACACCGGCGAGACGGTGCCGCCGTGCAGGTCGGTGTTGCCCTGCGCGTCGGTGGTCGGCAGCTGGTCGGTGCCGCTGATGATCGCGCCGTTGGCCTTCCAGTCGAAGCCGGAGACGCAGTGCGCGGCGGTGAGGATCTTCGTGGGCGACACCACGGTGCCACCGCAGAAGAAGCCGATGTCGTCGCTGGTGTCGGTGGTGCCGCGGTCGTCGTAGTACCACAGCTGGACCATCCACGGCGCGGCGGAGATGCTCGTGGTGGTGCCGCCGATGATGTTCGGCGAGGTGGACGGGGAGGCGCCGGGCGCCGTGGAGCTGTCCGCCGTGCGGTGGGCGGGCGTCAGGTGCGCCGGGGTGTTCCCCGCCGGCGAGCCGAGCGCGCCGTGGATCCGGGCGGTGAGCCGCGCGGCCGGGACGGTGGCGCGGTGGGTGCCGGCGCCCGGGCCGGCGGGGTGCGCGGCGGCGTTCGCCGGCCCCGCGAGGAGGACGCCGGCGCCGCCCAGCACCAGCGAGACGGCCGCGGCGGGCACGGCTATGCGGGCCCGCCGGCGGTGCTGCGCGCCCCGTTGGGCGCGTCTGTGGGCTGAAGTCACTCGATCTCCTGAACGAGAACCTGTGATGCCCGCGCGGGGCATCGGAAGATGCCGGCAGACCAGGGGATACGAGTGGTGCGTTCGGGCAGCGTCAAGCCACCGGACACCTGAGCGTCGTCTCGAAGGTGCGTTCCCCCGCTATCGGCTCGCTGATCGTACGCCTCGCCACCCACGGAAAAGGGGCCTTCCGCCACACCGGTGGCGGAAGGCCCCTGAGGACTCCTACGGGCGGCGCCGGGGACTCAGTCCCCGTTGCCCGGCGTCGTCTTGGCGATCTGCATCAGGAACTCGCCGTTGGACTTGGTCTCCTTCATCTTCCCCAGCAGCAGCTCGATGGCCTGCTGGGAGTCCAGCGCGTGCAGCACCCGGCGGAGCTTCCAGACGATCGACAGCTCCTCGCCGCCGAGCAGGATCTCCTCCTTGCGGGTGCCGGACGCGTCGACGTCCACCGCGGGGAAGATGCGCTTCTCGGCGAGCTTGCGGTCGAGCTTGAGCTCCATGTTGCCGGTGCCCTTGAACTCCTCGAAGATCACCTCGTCCATCCGCGAGCCGGTCTCGACCAGCGCGGTGGCCAGGATGGTCAGCGAGCCGCCGTCCTCGATGTTGCGCGCGGCACCGAAGAACTTCTTCGGCGGGTACAGCGCCGCGGAGTCCACACCACCGGAGAGGATGCGGCCGGAGGCCGGCGCCGCCAGGTTGTAGGCGCGGCCCAGGCGGGTGATGCCGTCCAGCAGCACGACCACGTCGTGCCCGAGCTCCACCAGCCGCTTGGCGCGCTCGATGGCGAGCTCGGCGACGGTGGTGTGGTCCTCGGCCGGGCGGTCGAAGGTCGAGGAGATGACCTCGCCCTTGACCGACCGCTGCATGTCGGTGACCTCTTCCGGACGCTCGTCGACCAGGACGACCATCAGGTGGCACTCGGGGTTGTTGTGCGTGATCGCCTTGGCGATGGACTGCATGATCATCGTCTTGCCCGCCTTGGGCGGGGAGACGATCAGACCACGCTGGCCCTTGCCGATCGGGGCGACCATGTCGATGATCCGGCCGGTCAGTCCGTTCGGCTCGGTCTCCAACCGCAGGCGCTCCTGCGGGTAGAGGGGGGTGAGCTTGTTGAACTCCGGGCGGCCGCGGCCGCTTTCCGGCGACATGCCGTTGACCGAGTCCAGCCGCACCAGGGCGTTGAACTTCTCGCGGCGCTCGCCGTCCTTGGGCTGGCGCACCGCGCCGGTGACGTGGTCGCCCTTGCGCAGGCCGTTCTTGCGGACCTGGGCCAGGGAGACGTACACGTCGTTCGGGCCGGGCAGGTAGCCGGAGGTCCGGATGAACGCGTAGTTGTCCAGGATGTCCAGGATGCCCGCGACGGGGATCAGGACGTCGTCCTCGGCGACCTGCGGCTCGTTGCCGAAGTCCTCACGGCCCCGGCGCCCGCGCCGGTCGCGGTAGCGGCCCCGGCGGCCGCGGCGGCCGCCCTCGAAGTCGTCGTCGCCGCCGTCGTCGGCGCGCTGCTGCTGCTGGCCGCCGCCGCGCTGCTGGCGGTCACCGCCACCGCCGCCCTGGGCGCCGTCCTCGCGGCCGCGGCCGCCCCGCTGGCGGTCCTGGCGGCCGCCGCGGTCACCCTTCTGGCCGCCCTGGCCCTGGCCGCGGTCGCGGCGCTCGCCCTGCTCGCCCTCGCGGGCGGGCCGGGCCTCGCCGGCCTCCTCCTTGGGGGGCGCGACGGCCGTCGCGGTGGCCCCGGCGGAGGCGGCGGACGCCTGCGGCGCCGCGGCACCCGCGGCGACCGGCTGCGGCTGGGGCTCCTCGGCGGGAGCGGTGCGGCGGGAGCGGCGCTCGGCCGTCTTCTCGCCGCCCGGCTGGCCCGGGATCTCGATCTGCGCCTGGCCGGCCGGGGCGGCGGCCTGCTCGGCCGTGTCCCCGGTACGCGCCCGGGACGTCGCCCTGCGCTTGGGCTTCTCGGCGGTCTCGGCCGCGGCGGACTTGCCGCTCTCGCCGTTGCCGCCGACCTGCCTCTCCTTGATGACCTCGATCAGCTGGCCCTTGCGCATCCGCGCGGTGCCCTTGATCCCGAGGGCCTGAGCCACCTGCTGGAGCTCGGCCAGGACCATGCCCTCGAGGCCGGTGCCCGACCGGCGACGCCTGGGGGCACTACCAGTGGCAGCACCGGAGGCAGGCGCGGCGGAGGCGTCCGAAGCGGGCGCGGCGTCCGTGCGCACGCCCATCAGATCGGTGGTGTCGCTCACGAAGGGTCCTTCCCTGGAGCGGGCGTCGGCCTGATCGGCTCGGCGACCGGTTGTGCTGTCCGGAGTCCGGTGTGTCGTGGATTTCCGGATCCGGGGCGGTGGTCCGCCTGACGGCGGCAGAGATAACTACGTGCTTCCGGCGCGATGAGGTCACACAGAGGTGGCGCATCGCTCGCGCCGACTCCGGAGCGTGCTCGGCACTGCGAAGGCGGGCTGCTCAGGCAGTGTGGGAGGCTCCCGGAAGAGTGGTGGTCCGAAGACGCTCCTGACCATGGGACGAACCCTGGGCCGAACCATGTGACGAGGAGAGCCGGGACACTGAGCACCGCGGCACCATGCGTGTGCCTGAGCCGTCGGGTGCAGACTTGAGGTTAACACTACCGGATCCACAAAACATTCCCCCTCTCCGCGCCCGGCATTCGTGCCTCGGGTCCGTGCCGGTTCGGGGCGCGGCACCGCCGCGCGCAGTTCTTCCCGTCTCGCCCACCGGCTCAAACCCCACGATCATCAGACGTCGTCCCCCGGATCGCCCGTTCCCGCGCCGCCCAGCGGCAGGACACTGGCGCCCTTGGCGTCCAGGGCCAGCCGGTTCGCGGCCCATCCCGGCCCGGCCAGCGCCGCGACCTTGTCGGCCGCCCCGTCGTCGCTCAGCGCGATGACGGTCGGCCCCGCGCCGGAGATCACCGCGGGCACGCCGTCCGCCCGCAGGCGCTTGACCAGCGCGATGCTCTCCGGCATGGCCGGAGCGCGGTACTCCTGGTGGAGGCGGTCCTCGGTGGCGGCCAGCAGCAGTTCGGGGCGCCGGGTCAGCGCCTCGACGAGCAGCGCGGCGCGCCCGGCGTTGGCCGCGGCGTCGACGTGCGGGACGGTGCGGGGCAGCAGCCCGCGGGCCGTCTCGGTCAGCACGGGGTTGGCGGGGACGAAGACCACCGGTACGACGGACGGGGAGGGGTCCATCCGGATGGCGCGGGCCGCCCCGCCCTCCGTCCACGCCAGGGTGAAGCCGCCCAGCAGGCAGGCGGCGACGTTGTCGGGGTGACCCTCGATCTCGGTGGCCAGCTCCAGCAGCGCGGTGTCGCCGAGGATCGAGGGGCCGCCTATGGTCACCGCGCGGGCGGCCATGATGCCGGCGCAGATGGCCGCGGAGGACGAGCCGAGCCCGCGGCCGTGCGGGATCCGGTTGGCGCAGACCACCTCGAGACCGCGCGGCTGGCCGCCGAGCAGGTCGAACGCGGTGCGCAGGGCGCGTACGACCAGGTGCTTCTCGTCGCGGGCGAGCGTGTCGGCGCCCTCTCCCGCGATGTCGACGTGCAGCCCCGAGTCGGCCACCCGGACCACGACGTCGTCGTAGAGCCCGAGTGCCAGGCCGAAGGCGTCGAAGCCCGGCCCGAGGTTTGCGCTGGTCGCGGGCGTACGCACTCGGACGGCGGCGGCACGGAAGGCGGGACCGGCCATCGGTCGATGACTCTCCTTGTTGACTGACTGCGGTGCGGCCTCGACGCCCCGGCTCGGTGCCGTGGCGGGAAGGGAGGCTTGTCCGTCACCCGGCGGCAGCGGCGGTGGCGACAGGGTGGCCTATGCCGGGGGCACGGCCTGATGCGGCGCGCTGCTGCGCCGATGATGCCAGCGTATCGAAGGAAGGTTCTCCTGCGACATAGGGCGCACGCACGGCGCGCGATGCGTGTCGCGCGCCTCGCCATGCGCCCCATGGCGTCCGTGCTCCCCGGACGAGCCCGGCGGCTGCCGGACCGCCCGGGGGACGGCACGCCTGATCAGGCCGCCAGGCCCTGGGATGGTCGGGCCGTCGGGCCTTGGGGCCCTCGGACGTTCGGGCCCTCAGGCCAGGCCGAGGTGCTCCGCGGCGGTGTCCGCGTCGATCGGGACGGTGATCGGCTGCGGAGCACCCGCCACCGCCCAGTCCGGGTCCTTCAGGCCGTTGCCGGTCACGGTGCAGACGATCCGCTGCCCCGGGTCGACCTTGCCCTCCTCCAGCGCCTTGAGCAGACCGGCCACCGACGCGGCCGACGCGGGCTCGACGAAGACGCCCTCGCGCGAGGCCAGCAGCCGGTAGGCGGACAGGATCTGACGGTCCGTCACCGCCTCGATCAGGCCACCCGACTCGTCCCGCGCGGCCTCCGCGAACTGCCAGGACGCCGGGTTGCCGATCCGGATCGCGGTGGCGATCGTCTGCGGGCTGCGCACCGGCGCGCCGTTGACGATCGGCGCGGCGCCCGACGCCTGGAAACCCCACATCCGCGGGGTGCCGTTCGCCATGCCGTCCGCCGCGTACTCGCGGTAACCACGCCAGTACGCGGTGATGTTGCCCGCGTTCCCGACCGGCAGGATGTGGATGTCCGGGGCGTCGCCGAGCGCGTCGACGATCTCGAACGCGGCGGTCTTCTGGCCCTCGATGCGCACCGGGTTGACGGAGTTCACCAGCGCCACCGGGTACTTCTCGGACAGCCCGCGCGCCAGGTCCAGGCAGTCGTCGAAGTTGCCGTCCACCTGCAGGATCCGCGAGCCGTGCACCAGCGCCTGGCCCATCTTGCCCAGCGCGATCTTGCCCTGCGGCACCAGCACCGCGCACACCATGCCGGCCCGTACCGCGTACGCGGCCGCCGACGCCGAGGTGTTGCCGGTCGAGGCGCAGATCACCGCCTGCGCGCCGGCCTCCTTGGCCTTGCTGATGGCCATGGTCATCCCGCGGTCCTTGAACGAACCCGTCGGGTTGGCGCCCTCGACCTTGAGATACACGTCACAGCCGGTGCGCTCGGAGAGCACCTGCGCGGGGACCAGCGGAGTGCCGCCCTCCAGCAGCGTGACCACCGGAGTGCTCGCGGAGACCGGGAGCCGGTCCCGGTACTCCTCGATGATCCCGCGCCACTGGTGGGTGTGGGACATCCGGTGCCCCGCGGCCGATCCGCTGTCGCTGGGAGCGACGACTGCGTTCATTTGGTTCATTCCCCTTCCACACGCATGATGCTCGCGACGCCGCGCACGGTGTCGAGTTTGCGCAGGGCCTCCACGGTCGCCGAGAGGGCGGCGTCGGGCGCGCGATGGGTGACGACGACGAGGGACGCGTCCCCGTCCTTCCCCTGCTGGCGGACGGTGTCGATGGACACCCCGTGCTCCGCGAAGGTGGTGGCCACCTGGGCCAGCACACCCGGCTTGTCGGCCACGTCCAGGCTGATGTGGTACCGCGTGACCACCTCGCCCATCGGGCTGACCGGCAGGGCGCTGTAGGCGGACTCGCCCACGCCGGTGGTGGCCGCCAGCTTGTTGCGGCAGGCCGCGACCAGGTCGCCGAGGACCGCGGAGGCGGTCGGCGCGCCGCCCGCCCCGGGCCCGTAGAACATCAGCTGCCCGGCCGCGTCCGCCTCGACGAAGACGGCGTTGTACGCCTCGCGGACCGAGGCCAGCGGGTGGCTCAGCGGGATCATCGCCGGGTGGACGCGGGCGGTGACGCTGCGGCCGTCGGCGCTCCGCTCGCAGATCGCCAGCAGCTTGACGGTGCAGCCCATCGCCTTGGCGGAGGCGATGTCGGCCGCGGTGACCTCGGTGATGCCCTCGCGGTGCACGTCGTCGATGGTGACGCGGGTGTGGAAGGCGATGCCGGCCAGGATCGCGGCCTTGGCGGCGGCGTCGAAGCCCTCGACGTCGGCGGTGGGGTCGGCCTCGGCGTAGCCCAGCGCGGTGGCCTCGTCGAGCGCCTCGGAGTAGCCGGCGCCGGAGGAGTCCATGCGGTCGAGGATGAAGTTGGTGGTGCCGTTGACGATGCCGAGCACCCGGTTGACCTTGTCGCCGGCGAGCGACTCGCGCAGCGGCCGGATCAGCGGGATGGCACCGGCCACCGCCGCCTCGTAGTACAGGTCGACCTTGTGGCGGGCGGCGGCGGCGTGCAGCGTGGCGCCGTCCGCGGCGAGCAGCGCCTTGTTGGCGCTGACCACCGAGGCGCCGTGCTCGAACGCGGTGGTGATCAGGGTGCGGACCGGCTCGATGCCGCCGATCACCTCCACGACCACGTCGATGTCGCCGCGTTTGACCAGGGCCATCGCGTCGGTGGTGACCAGCTCGGCGGGCACCCCCTGGCGGACCCGGCCGGGGCGGCGCACCGCGATCCCGGCCAGCTCCACCGGAGCGCCGATGCGTGCCGCGAGGTCGTCGGCGTGCGTCGTCATGATGCGTGCCACCTCGGAGCCCACCACTCCACAGCCCAGCAGCGCCACCTTCAGCGGACGCGTACGCATCATCCGACCTCGTTTCTGCACAACACCTGATTGGGGACCAGTCTCACCTATCGGACGGACGTTTCTAAGCTCCGTCCATCATCCGAGACCAAGATCTTGCTAGCCGACGTCCAGTCGCAGGAGATCTTCCTCCGTCTCGCGCCGGACGATCACCCGGGCCTGCCCGTCGCGCACCGCCACGACCGGCGGCCGCAGCGCGTGGTTGTAGTTGCTCGCCATCGACCGGCAGTACGCGCCGGTGGCCGGCACCGCGATCAGGTCGCCGGGCGCCACGTCGGCCGGGAGGAAGGCGTCGCGCACCACGATGTCCCCGGACTCGCAGTGCTTGCCGACCACCCGGCTCAGCATCGGCGCCGCGTCCGAGGTGCGGGAGACCAGCGCCACGCTGTACTCGGCGTCGTACAGGGCGGTGCGGATGTTGTCCGACATCCCGCCGTCCACGCTGACGTACGTGCGCAGGCCCTCCAGCGGCTTGATGGTCCCGACCTGGTAGACGGTGAACATGCTCGGGCCGACGATCGCCCGGCCCGGCTCCACGGAGATCCGCGGCACCGCGAGCCCCGCGGCCGCGCACTCCCGGGTGACGATCTCGGTGAGCGCCTTGGCGATCTCCTGCGGCTCGCGCGGGTCGTCGTCCGAGGTGTACGCGATGCCGAGGCCGCCGCCGAGGTCGATCTCGGGCAGCTCGACGCCGTGCTCGTCGCGGATCTGCCGCAGCAGGCCGACGACGCGGTGGGCGGCCACCTCGAAACCGGAGGTGTCGAAGATCTGCGAGCCGATGTGCGAGTGGATGCCGACCAGCTCCAGGGCGTCCAGGCCCAGGACGCGGCGCACCGCCTCGGCGGCCTGGCCGCCGGCCAGCGCGATGCCGAACTTCTGGTCCTCGTGCGCGGTCGCGATGAACTCGTGGGTGTGCGCCTCGACACCGACGGTGATGCGGATCTGCACCCGCTGCCGCCGGCCCAGCCGCTCGGCGATCCCCGCGACCCGGACGATCTCCTGGAAGGAGTCGAGCACGATCCGCCCGACGCCCGCCTCGACGGCGCGCTCGATCTCGGCGGTGGACTTGTTGTTGCCGTGCAGGGCGATCCGCTCGGCGGGCATCCCGGCCGCCAGCGCGGTCGCCAGCTCGCCGCCCGAGCAGACGTCGAGGTTGAGACCCTCCTCGGCCAGCCAGCGCACCACGGCGCGGGACAGGAACGCCTTGCCCGCGTAGAAGACGTCGGCCCCGCCGCCGAACGCGTCGTGCCAGGCGCGGCAGCGGGCCCGGAAGTCGGCCTCGTCCAGGATGTACGCGGGGGTGCCGAACTCCTCGGCGAGAGCGCGCACGTCGAGGCCGCCGACCTCCAGCGCCCCGTCGGCGCCGCGGCCGACCGTCCGCGACCACACCTTCGGGTCGAGCGTGTTGAGGTCGGCGGGCGGGGCTGTGAGGTGGCCCTCGGGAAGCACGTCGGCGTGGCGGGGCCCGGCGGGGTGTGCGGAGCGGGACATCGTCTTTCCTCGGATTTCCTGTTTCCTCGGGTTTTCCCCGGATGGTGCTAGAGGCGTTCTGGGGCGCTGATGCCGAGCAGGGTCAGGCCGCCGGCCAGCACCGTCCCGGCCGCGTCGGCGAGCGCGAGCCGGGCACGGTGGGCGGCCGAGGGTTTCTCGTCACCCCGCGGCAGCACCGGGCAGGTGTCCTGCATACGGAGGAAAGCGTCCGCGACGCGTTCCAGATGACGGGCGAGCCGGTCGGGCCCGCGGTGGCGGGCGGCGGCCTCGACGATGCGCGGGTGGTCGGCGAGCACGGCCAGCAGCCCCGTCTCCGCCGGGTCGCGGTAGGCGCCCTCGGCGGTTTCCTCCTCGGGAGTGAAGCCCAGGTCGCGGGCGTTGCGCAGCAGCGCGCGGGTCCGGGCGTGCGCGTACCGCACCCGGAAGAGGGGATTGGACTCACGCTGGAGCAGCAGCACGGCCGGATCCAGGCACGGCGCGTCCTGGGCCGGCGGCCGCAGCAGGGCCCACCGCGCGGCGTCGGCCCCCAGGCGGTGCTCCAGCTCGTCCCAGGTCAGGGCCACGCTACGGACGCGGACCGGCTCGGGGGCGGCGTCGACACCC
>JBEHXI010000021.1:0-43625 GCA_048498775.1 Actinomycetota bacterium
GAGCAGGAAGGCACCCTCGGGGTGGGCCCGAGCAGAGAGACATGCTCTGGGCCGCCCCGATGGCAGTCCTCCTGCTCTGGCCGATCCCGGCGAGTGAGCCGAAGGGTGCCCGCGCCTGTCGAAAGCGAGGAGACCCAACGACCGAGGAACGAGGGAGTGCAGCGTCGACGAGCGTCGACAGGTGCTTCTGGGCACCCGGAGGCGAACCGAGCCACAAAAAGATCAGGAAACAGCCACGTTCCGCTCGTAGACCAGGCGCAGGCCGATCAGGGTGAGCCAGGGCTCGTGGGAGTCGATCACCGTGGACTCGCCCAGGACCAGCGGGGCCAGGCCGCCGGTGGCGATGACCCGTACCTCGTCCGGGTCGTCGGCGAGCTCCCGCGCCATGCGGTCCACGATGCCGTCCACCTGGCCGGCGAAGCCGTACAGGATGCCCGCCTGCATGGCCTCGACGGTGTTCTTGCCGATCACGCTGCGCGGCCGGGCCAGCTCGATCTTGCGCAGCTGGGCGCCCTTCACGCCGAGCGCGTCCACCGAGATCTCGATGCCCGGGGCGATCGCCCCGCCGACGTACTCGCCGCGGGAGGAGACCGCGTCGAAGGTGGTGGCGGTGCCGAAGTCGACGACGACGCAGGGGCCGCCGTAGAGGTGGACGGCGGCCAGCGCGTTGATGATGCGGTCGGCGCCGACCTCCTTGGGGTTGTCCATCAGGATCGGCACCCCGGTCTTGATGCCCGGCTCGACCAGCACCGAGGGCACGTCGCCGTAGTAGCGGCGGGTGACCTCGCGCAGTTCGTGCAGCACCGAGGGGACGGTGGAGCACACCGCGATGCCGTCGATCCCGTCGCCGAGTTCCTCGCCGAGCAGCGGGTGCATGCCCATCAGGCCCTGGAGGAGGACCGCCATCTCGTCGGCGGTGCGGCGCGCGTCGGTGGAGATGCGCCAGTGTTCGACGATCTCCTCGCCGTCGAACAGCCCGAGAACGGTCTGGGTGTTACCGACGTCGATGGTCAGCAGCATGTCGGGCTCAGCCTTCCGCGGCGGCCGGCCGCAGGTCCAGGCCGATGTCCAGGATCGGCGAGGAGTGGGTCAGGGCGCCCACCGCCAGGTAGTCCACGCCGGTGACGGCGTAGGCGCGGGCGTTCTCCAGCGTGAGGCGGCCGGACGACTCCAGGACGGCGCGGCCGGCGACGATCTTCACGGCCTCGGCGGTCTGCTCGGGGGTGAAGTTGTCCAGCAGGATCAGGTCGGCGCCGGCCGCGAGGACCTCGCGGACCTGCTCCAGGGTGTCGACCTCGACCTCGATCGGCAGGTCGGGGAACTCCTCGCGGACCGCCCGGAACGCCTGCGCGACGCCGCCCGCGGCGATCACGTGGTTGTCCTTGACCAGGGCCGCGTCGGACAGCGACATGCGGTGGTTGACGCCGCCGCCGCAGCGCACCGCGTACTTCTCCAGCGCCCGCAGGCCCGGGGTGGTCTTGCGGGTGTCGCGGACCTGGGCGCCGGTGCCGGCCAGCGCGTCGGCCCAGCGGCGGGTGGCGGTGGCGATCCCGGACAGCCGGCACAGCAGGTTCAGGGCGCTGCGCTCGCCGGTGAGCAGGTCGCGGGTGCGGGTGCGCACCGTCAGCAGCACCTGGCCTGCGCTGACCCGGTCGCCGTCCTCGACGTGCCGCTCCACCTCGAACTCGTCGGTGCACACCACGGACAGGATCGCCTCGGCGATGTGCAGCCCGGCCACCACGCCGTCCTCGCGGGCGGTGAAGTCGCCCACCGACATGGCGTCCTCGGGGACGGTGGCCACCGTGGTGACGTCCACCCCGTTGTCGAGGTCCTCCTCGATGGCCAGGTGCGCGATGTCCTCGACCTGGACGGGGTCGAGCCCCGCGTCGGCCAGCAGGTCCGCCAGGTCCGGGTCGAGCCCGCACTCCAGCGGGTCGAGGCCGTGGTCGTGGGCGTCGCCGCAGCCGCAGCCGTCGCCGCAGCCCGCGCCGTCGGCCGGGACCTGGCCGGGCCGGCCGATCTGGAGGAGGGGGAGGTCGGGGGTGCTCATGCGCTTTCCGTTTCTGGGCGGGTGGGCGGGAAGTCCGTGGCCGGGGTGGTCGAGAGGCCGAGGGTGCCCTCGGGGGTGAGGCGGACCACCAGGTGGCGGCGCCAGGCGGCGTCGTCGCGCTCGGGGCGGTCCTCGCGCCAGTGGCAGCCGCGGGTCTCCTCGCGGCGGCGGGCCGCGGCGACCAGGACCCGGGCGACGAGGCTGAGGTTGGTCGCCTCCCAGGTCTCCACGCACGGCTCGGCGGTCTTGCCGTCGTTCTCCAGGTCCTCGGCGGCCTGCCGGTGGATCCGCTCCAGGGCGGCGGCGGCGCGGTCCAGGCTGGCCGCGCTGCGCAGCACGCCCGCGCCCTCGGTCATGATCCGCTGGATCTCGAAGCGGGCGGCGGGCTCCAGCAGCGCGGCGGCGGACGGCGCGGGCCGGCGGGGCGGGCCGGCGGCGGGCCGGGTCCTGGCGATGTCGTCGGCGATCCGCTCGGCGAAGACCAGCCCTTCGAGCAGGGAGTTCGACGCCAGCCGGTTGGCGCCGTGCACCCCGGTGCAGGCGGTCTCCCCGCAGGCGTACAGGCCGGGGACGGTGGTGCGGCCGTGCAGGTCGGTGCGGACCCCGCCGGAGGCGTAGTGGGCGGCCGGCGCCACCGGGATCGGCTCGGTGACCGGGTCGATGCCGTTGGCGCGGCAGGCGGCCAGGATCGTCGGGAAGCGCCGCTCCCACATCTCGGCGCCGAAGTGGCGGGCGTCGAGGTACATGTGCTCGGCGCCGGTCTCCTGCATGCGGCGCATGATGGCCTTCGCCACGATGTCGCGCGGGGCGAGTTCGGCGAGTTCGTGCTGCCCGAGCATGAACCGCGTCCCGTCCGCGTCCACCAGGTGGGCGCCCTCGCCGCGGACCGCCTCGGACACCAGCGGCTGCTGGCCCTCGGCGTCCGGGCCGAGCCACAGCACCGTCGGGTGGAACTGCACGAACTCCAGGTCGGAGATCTCGGCGCCGGCGCGCAGGGCGAGCGCGACGCCGTCGCCGGTGGAGACCGCCGGGTTGGTGGTCGCCGAGAAGACCTGGCCCATCCCGCCGGTGGCGAGCACCACGGCCGGGGCGTGCACCGCGCCGACGCCGTCGCGCTGCCCGGTGCCCATCACATGCAGGGTGACGCCCGCGGTGCGGCCCGCGTCGTCCGTGAGCAGATCCAGGACCAGCGCGTTCTCGATCGTCTCGATGCCCCGCTCGCGGACGGCGTCGACCAGCGCCCGGGACACCTCGGCGCCGGTGGCGTCGCCGCCGGCGTGGGCGATCCGGTCGCGGTGGTGGCCGCCCTCGCGGGTGAGCAGGATCTCGCCGGTGGCCGTGGAGGTGTCGAAGCGGGCGCCGGTGGCGATCAGCCGGCGCACCGCGTCCGGACCCTCGGTGACCAGGGTGCGCACCGCCGTCTCGTCGCACAGCCCGGCCCCGGCGACCAGGGTGTCGTCCAGGTGCTGGCCGGGGGTGTCGCCCTCGCCGAGGGCCGCGGCGATGCCGCCCTGCGCCCAGCGGGTGGAGCCGTCGTCGAGCCGGGCCTTGGTGACCACGGTGACCTTCAGGCCGTCGGCGGCGCAGCGCAGCGCGGCCGTCAGCCCCGCCACGCCCGAGCCGACCACCACGACGTCCGCGGAGATCGCCCAGCCGGGTGCGGGGGCGAGGAGCCGTATGCCGTCGCGCGGCGCGGTGCCGCCGGTGCCTCCGGTGGTGGCGGCGGTGTGCTGGCCGGTCATGAGCGGGCTCCGGTGGGTGCGAGGTCGAGGGGGACGTTGTCGATCAGGCGGGTGGTGCCGACCCGCGCCGCCACCGCGAGGACCGCGGGGCCGGTGTGGCCGGGCGCCGCCTCGGTGAAGTCGGCCGGGTCGACCAGCGCCAGGTAGTCCACCTCCACCCCGTCCGCCTCCGCCAGGACCGCCCGGGCCGCCGCCCGCACCGCGTCCGGGCCGCCGTCGCGGGCGTCCCGCCCGGCGAAGAGGGCCCGGGACAGGGCGAGCGCCGTGTCACGCTCGGCGCCGGAAAGATAGCGGTTGCGGCTGGAGAGGGCCAGGCCGTCCGGTTCGCGGACGGTCGGCACGCCGACGATCTCCACGCCGAAGTTGAGGTCGGCGGCCATCCGGCGGATCAGGGCGAGCTGCTGGGCGTCCTTCTCGCCGTAGAACGCCACGTCCGGCCGGGTCAGGTGGAGCAGTTTGGCGACGACGGTGAGCACGCCGTCGAAGTGGCCGGGGCGGAAGGCGCCCTCGTAGCGGGTGCCCATCGGCCCGGCGCTGATCCGCACCTGCGGGTCGCCGCCCGGGTAGACCTCGGCCACGGACGGCGCGAAGACGATGTCGGCGCCCGACGCCTCGGCGAGCGCCACGTCGGCGTCCAGGGTGCGCGGGTAGCGGTCCAGGTCCTCGCCGGCCCCGAACTGGAGCGGATTGACGAAGACGGTCACCACCACCTCGCCGCCCGGGCCCACGCGTTCGCGGGCGGCGCGGATCAGCGCGGCGTGGCCGTCGTGCAGCGCACCCATCGTCATCACCACGCCGCGGGTGCGGTCCCCCGCGGCGGTGGCGGCCAGCTCCGATGCCTTGCCCAGCACCTGCACGCTCATCGTTCTCCTTCGTCCGCCGGTGCGGCCCCGTCGGCGAGGGCGCCCAGCAGCGGCTCCGCCAGTTCGGCCTTGAGCATCCCGTTCGCCAGGGCCCGGTCGGCGGTGGCCCGGGCCATGGCCAGATAGGAGGGCACGGTCTGCGGCGCGTGGACGCGCAGCTGTGCCAGGTGGGCGGCGACGGTGCCGGCGTCGCCGCGGGCCACCGGGCCGGTCAGCGCCTGGTCGCCGGAGCGCAGGGCGTTGTCCAGGGCGGCGCCGAGCAGCGGGCCCAGCATGCGGCCCGGGTTGTCCACGCCCGCCCGCGCGAGCAGCTCCTGGGCCTGGGCGATCAGCGTGACCAGGTGGTTGGAGCCGATGGCCAGGGCCGCGTGGTAGAGGGGGCGGGCCGACTCGTCGATCCACTCCGGTTCGCCGCCCATCTCCACCACCAGCGCCTGCGCGGCGGTGCGCAGCTGCTCGGGGGCGGTGACGCCGAACGGGCAGCCGGCCAGGCGCTGCACGTCGACGGTGGTGCCGGTGAACGTCATGGCCGGGTGCAGCGCCATCGGCAGGGCCCCGGCGCGGGTGGCCGGGTCGAGGACGGCGGCCCCGTAGCGGCCGGAGGTGTGCACCAGCAGTTGCCCGGGCCGCACCGCCCCGGTCTCGGCGAGCCCGCGCACCAGGTCGGCCAGGGCGTCGTCCGGCACGGTGAGCAGGACGAGGTCGGAGCGGGCCAGCACCGCGGCGGGCTCCAGCAGCGGGACGCCGGGCAGCAGGGCCTCGGCGCGGCGGCGGGAGGCGTCGGAGACGCCGGAGGCGGCCACCGGGCGGTGCCCGGCGAGCTGGAGTGCGGCGGCCAGCGCGGGGCCGACGCGGCCCGCGCCGACGACGCCGACGGCGAGCCGCGCGGGACGTGACCCGGCGGACTCGGAGATGCGGGAGGTGTTCACTCGGCGACGGCCTTCCGTTCCAGTCCGCTTCGGGTACCGGACGCGATGTACTCCGTGCCATCGTACTGGGGGGCCGTCCGGCTCCGGCCGCCGCGCGGAGGTGCCGGGGCCCCGGGGCGCTCAGCGCCCGGCGCCGCCCGCCCGGACCAGCCCGGTCTCGTAGGCGAGGACCACCGCCTGCACCCGGTCGCGCAGTTCCAGCTTGGTCAGGATGCGGCCGACGTGGGTCTTGACGGTGGCCTCGGAGAGGACCAGCCGCTCGGCGATCTCCCCGTTGGACAGGCCCTGGGCGACCAGCAGCAGCACCTCGCGCTCCCGCTCGGTCAGCCGGCGCAGCTCACCGCCGGCGGCCGCCTCGGCCGGGCTCGGCAGCAGCAGCGCGAACCGGTCGAGCAGCCGCCGGGTGGTGCTCGGGGCGACGACCGCGTCGCCGCTGTGGACGGCGCGGATCGCCGCGATCAGCTCGCCCGGCGGGACGTCCTTGAGCAGGAAGCCGGCCGCGCCCGCCTTGAGCGCGGCGAAGGCGTACTCGTCGAGGTCGAAGGTGGTGAGGATCAGCACCCGGGGGCCGTCGCCCTCCGCGCCCTGGTCGCCGCAGATCCGGCGGGTCGCCTCCACGCCGTCCATCCGCGGCATGCGGACGTCCATGAGCACCACGTCCACGGCGGTGGACCGCAGGACCTCCAGCGCCTCGGCGCCGTCGCCCGCCTCGGCGGCGACCTCCATGTCGGGCTGCGCCTGCAGCACCATCCGGAAGCCGGTGCGCAGCAGCACCTGGTCGTCCACGAGCATCACACGGATCGCCATGTGGCCCTTCCTGTCGGGTCGTTGGGCAGGGTCATCAGGCTCAGCGGGCCGGTTTCAGCGGCAGGCAGGCGCTGATGCGGAATCCGCCGCCGGGGCGTGGGCCGGTGTCCAGGGTGCCGCCGACCATGGCGATGCGCTCCCGCATCCCGATCAGGCCCTGCCCGAGCCCGTCGGAGCCGCCGGCCAGCGCCAGCTCCTCGCGCGCGCCCCGCCCGTCGTCCTCTATCAGCATGCGCAGCTCGTCGTCGGCGTAGGCGAGCGTGACGGTGGCCCGGGCGTGCGGGCCGCCGTGCTTGCGGGTGTTGGTCAGCGCCTCCTGGACGATGCGGTACGCGGTCAGGCCGACGCCGGTGGACAGCGGCCGCGGGGTGCCCCGCACGGCGAAGTCCACCGGCAGCCCGGCGCCGCGCACCTGCTCCAGCAGCTCCCCGAGCTGGTCGACGCCCGGCTGCGGCACGTACTCGCCGCCGGAGTCGTCCTCGGCGCGCAGCAGCCCGAGCAGCCGCCGCATCTCGGCGAGGGCGAGGCGCCCGGTCTGGGAGATGGTGCCCAGCGCCTGCTTGGCCTGCTCGGGCGAGGAGTCCAGGACGTAGGCTGCGCCGTCCGCCTGCACCACCATCACCGAGACGTTGTGCGCCACCACGTCGTGCAGCTCGCGGGCGATGCGGGCGCGTTCGGCGGCCACCGCCGCCTTGGACTGGGCCTCGCGTTCGCGTTGCAGGCGGGCGGCGCGCTCCTCCAGCTCCGCGTAGTACGCCCGGCGGGTGCGCATCGAGTCGCCGATCACCCAGGCGAGCGCGAACGGGATGATGGTGAACACCACCTGGAACACCTGCCGCGCCATGCTGCCCTCGCCGTCCGACCAGCGCAGCTGCGCGCAGACGCCCGCGGCGAGCGCGCCGACCAGCGCGAGCCGCGACGCCCAGCGCGCCCCGACCGACGCGGCCGTGTAGATGATCGCGAAGAGCGCCAGGTCGGCGGTGATCGGCCGGACGCCGAAGATCAGCTGGACCAGGCCCGCGGCCAGCGCGAGCAGCAGCATCCGCTCCGGTGCGCGGCGGCGCAGCGTCAGCACCAGCAGCAGCGCGGCGGCGACCGGCAGGCCCACCGGGACGTTCTGGTGGGCGCGTGCCTCGCCGTGCGCCAGCAGCCCGACCAGCGACAGGGTCCCGAACAGGACGGCCCAGAGGGCGTCGACCCCGGTCGGGTGCTGCCGGAGGAACTCGTAGAGGCGCTGCACGTCGCCCAGCGTAGGGAGGGGAGATAGATGAAGGGGTCAACCGGTAGAGCGATCCTCGCCACCTCCGGGTACTCCGCAGGGTGGAGGACGGCGGCCGGGCCGCCCGTCCTACCGTGGAGCGGTGACGACGCGGTGGTACGGCTGGCGTGAGGCCATGGAGCGGGCGCTGTACGGGCCCGGGGGGTTCTTCCACCGGCCGGAGGGGCCGGCCGGGCACTTCCGCACCTCGGTGCACGCCTCGCCGCTCTTCGCGGGGGCGGTGGCCGCGCTGCTCGGCGAGGTCGACGAGGCGCTGGGCCGCCCGGAGCGGCTGGCGCTGGTCGACATGGGCGCCGGGCGGGGCGAGCTGCTGACCGGGGTGCTGGCCCGGGTGCCGGACGCGCTGGCGGCCCGGCTGACGCCGTACGCGGTGGAGCGCGCCGCGCGGCCGGCCGGCCTGGACCCGCGGATCACCTGGACGGACACCCCGCCGCGGGGCGTCACCGGACTGCTGTTCGCCAACGAGTGGCTGGACAACGTGCCCGTCGAGGTCGCGGAGTGCGACGAGGACGGGGTGGCGCGCCGGGTCCTGGTCACCGAGGACGGCCGCGAGCGGCTCGGGGAGCCGGTGGACGGCGCGGACGCCGCCTGGCTGGAGCGCTGGTGGCCGATCGCCGGGATGCCCGGGGCCCGCGCGGAGATCGGGCGGGAGCGGGACGCGGCCTGGGCGGCGGCGGCCGGTGCGCTGGGGCGGGGCCTGGCGGTGGCGGTGGACTACGCGCACACCCGCGCCGCCCGCCCGCCGTTCGGCACGCTGACCGGTTTCCGGGCGGGCCGGGAGGTCTCCCCGGTGCCGGACGGCTCGTGCGACCTGACCGCGCATGTCGCCCTGGACGCCTGCGCGCCGCCGGGGGCGGCCGTGGTGCGCCAGCGGGACGCGCTGCGGGCGCTGGGGGTGACCGCGGACCGCCCGCCGCTGGCGCTGGCCTCGGCCGATCCGGCGGGGTATGTGCGGGCCCTGGCCGCGGCCGGGGAGGCGGCCGAGCTGACCGCGGCGGGCGGCCTGGGCGACTTCGCCTGGCTGCTCCAGCCGGCCGGGGTGCCGCTGCCGGGATGGGCGGGGCACGGGTAGCCGCCGGGGCAACTGTCAGACTGGTGGCATGACGGAGACGACGGTCGGCATCGGCGGTGCCGCGGAAGGCACCGACATGGTGCTCAACATCGGGCCGCAGCACCCTTCCACGCACGGCGTGCTGCGCCTGCGGCTCGTCCTGGACGGAGAGCGGATCGGCCAGGCGGAGCCGGTGATCGGCTATATGCACCGCGGCGCCGAGAAACTCTTCGAGGCCCGTGACTACCGTCAGATCATCATGCTGGCCAATCGCCACGACTGGCTGTCGGCGTTCTCCAACGAGCTCGGCGTGGTGCTGGCCGTCGAGCGGATGCTCGGCATGGAGGTCCCGGAGCGCGCGGTGTGGACCCGCACCCTGCTCGCCGAGCTGAACCGGGTCCTCAACCACCTGATGTTCCTCGGCTCGTACCCGCTGGAGCTGGGCGGGATCACCCCGGTCTTCTACGCGTTCCGGGAGCGCGAGGAGCTCCAGGCGGTGCTGGAGGAGGTCTCCGGCGGCCGGATGCACTACATGTTCAACCGGGTCGGCGGGCTGAAGGAGGACCTGCCGGCCGGCTGGACCGGGCGCGCCCGGACGGCCGTCGCCGCGGTGCGGTCCCGGATGGACGTCTACGACCGGCTGGTGCTCGGCAACGAGATCTTCCGC
The DNA here is from genome assembly GCA_048498775.1 of Actinomycetota bacterium. Taxonomy (GTDB): domain Bacteria; phylum Actinomycetota; class Actinomycetes; order Streptomycetales; family Streptomycetaceae; genus JBEHXI01. Next base: position 9,389 of record JBEHXI010000021.1, read on the forward strand.
GGCCGCACCCGCGGGGTCGGCGTCCTGGCGCCGGAGACCGTGCACGCCTACGGGGTGAGCGGGCCCATCGCCCGCGCCTCCGGCGTCGACTTCGACCTGCGGCGCGACGAGCCGTACCTGGCCTACGGGGAGCTGGGCGACGTGCTGACGGTGGTCACCCGCACCGAGGGCGACTGCCTGGCCCGCTTCGAGTGCCTGCTGGAGCAGACCCACAACGCGCTGGACCTGGCCGACGCCTGCCTGGACCGGATCGCCGAGCTGCCGCCGGGGCCGATCAACCAGCGGCTGCCCAAGGTGCTCAAGGCCCCCGAGGGCCACACCTACGCCTGGACCGAGAACCCGCTCGGGATCAACGGCTACTACCTGGTCTCCAAGGGGGACAAGACCCCCTACCGGCTCAAGCTGCGCTCGGCGTCGTACAACAACGTCCAGGCGCTGGTGGAGCTGCTGCCGGGGACGCTGGTGGCGGACATGGTGGCGATCCTGGGCTCGATGTTCTTCGTGGTCGGGGACATCGACAAATAGGGTCGAACAGCCGACGAACAGGCGGCACACGCGCGGCGGCCGTCCGCGCTCCCGGGGTGCGGGAGTGCGGACGGCCGCCGTGTTCGTGCGGGCCGCGGGCCGCTACTGGGCGCGCAGCATGCTCAGGTCGAGCTGTTCGGTCTCGTCGTGCGCGGTGAGGTCGATGACCTCCGGTTCGCCCTCGGTCTCCGTCGCGGCGGGGTTCTGCTCGACGTCCTCGGCTCGAGCCGCCTCGTGGTCCGCGTACGCCTCGTCCCCGACCACGTCGGCCAGGTCCTCCTCGGCGGCGGGCGCCGCGGGCTTGGACTGCTTGGTGCCGAAGAAGTCGAACCCGCCCTGCGGCGGCCGGACGGCTCTGGACTGCGGCACCACGGCCGAGGCCGGGGCGATGGCGGGCCGCTCGCCCGGCGCGGTCTTCCGCGCGGCGCCCTGGGAGGGCACCGCGGGGGACGGCGGGCGGGCGAACTGCCGCTGGTGGACCGGCGGCACCTCGCGCTCCGCCGGGAGGGCCGGCCGGCCGTCGCGCACCGGGGTGTCGCCCCCGCCGGCCTGGCGGGCGGCGTTGGCGCCCAGGTTGCGCAGCGCCTCGGCGGCGCGCAGATAGGCGGCCGGGCTGACCGGGGTGACCCGGTCCACGGCGGTGGAGGCGGTCCGCGGCGCGGCGGCCGACTCCAGGGCGAGCCTGCGCCGGCTCTCCAGGGCGCGGGCCCGCTCGCTCTCGGCGGTGGCGTACCGCCGCAGGAGCTCGGCGTGCTCGCCCCGCAACCGGGACAGTTCGGCCCGCTTGGCGCGCAGCTTGGCCTGGATGCGGCGGCGGACCTCGCGGGCCTCCTCCACATCGGTCTCCAGCTCGGCGATGCGCTCCTCGGCGCGCCACTCGTCGCGTGCCCGTGCCGTGCGAAGATCGGCGACCTCCTTGCCGGCGGCGCGGTCCCAGGTGCGCAGCAGGTACGCGCCGGTGCACGCGACCGCGGCCACGGCCACGACCAGCACGCGCAGGACGACTCCGTTACCGGTACTGGGCGTGAACCAGGCGCCGAGGGCAAGGGCTGTTGCGGATCCGGCGACCGTCAGCGGGGGGAGGAGCCGGTGCAGCGGCTGTGAATGGCGGTGTCGTCCACGTGGCATGGCGTGAAACTTAGCGCGCGAAAGGGGGCCACGGGAGCCGACGGTCCGATTTCTCACGGCCTGTTCCCTCCCACTTCGATTCCTGATCACGGTTCACGGCGCCAAGCCCTTGATCACCAAAGAGTTGATCATCAGCTGTTCAGCAATCCCTTCTTCTTCAGATAGTCCGCGGCGACATCCGCGGGCATCATGCGTTCCGCGTCGACCTGCTTGTCCATCGCGGTCAGATCGGCGGTCGTCAGGACCTTGGTGAGCTTGTCGAGCGCGTCCGCCACCGCGGGGGCGCCGGCGTGGGCGGCGTTCACCACGGGGAGAACGTTGTCGGCGTTCTGGAGCTTGCGGTCGTCGGTGAGCAGGACCAGGCCGAACTGGTCGAGCGTGGCGTCGGTGGTCGTGGTGAGCACCATCTGGTCGGTGCCGTCCTTGACCGCCTGCTTGGCCTGGGGGGTGCCCACGCCCTTGGGGTCTATGCCGGTGATGTCGATGCCGTACGTCTTCTCCAGGCCCGGCTGGCAGAACGGCCGCACCGAGCACTCGTCGCCGGCCGCCAGCCGCACCTTCACCTTGGCCCTGCCGAGGTCGCTGAGCGTCTTCAGATGGTACTGGGCGGCGAACGCGCCGGACACCGCGAACGCGTTCTGGTCCACCGCGGATCCGGCGGGCAGCACCTCCAGGCCGCGCGGGGTGGCGAGTCTGCGCAGCGCGGAGACGGTGGCGGTGACGTCGGGGGACGCGACGGGCCTGGCGTTCGGCCCGTTCGCCTTCGTATTGAGGAATTCGGCGAGCGTCGCCGCGTACTCCGGAACGACGTCGATCTGGCCCTTCTCCAGGGCCGGCTCATATAGCTCGCGGTTGTCGAGGGTCTTGACGGAGGTGTGGTATCCGGCGCCCCCGAGAAGCTTCGCGTACAACTGCGCCAGCACGGTGCTTTCGGTGAATCCGGCCGAGCCGATCACCAAACTGCCGGTGCCGCCGCTTCCGTTCGCCGTGGCGGAACTCGAACCGCCCTTCTTCTCCAGCGCGTCGCCGCCGCAGCCGGCCAGCGTGGCGGCGAGCACCGCCGCCGCGCACAGTGCTCCCATGGTCCGCAGTTGCCGCCGGTTGTCGGTCAATTCGGTCACCCATCCCGGTGTGAGGTCGTCGGTGCCAGGTCGGTTGGTGCGGTGCTCGGAGAGTCCTTGGGGGCCGTCGGGACGCCGCCGGTGCGGCGGGCCCGCCGCGGGTCCGCCAGCCGTTCCACCGCCACGCAGCCGCCCTCCACCAGCAGGGCGAGCGCGGCCACCAGCACGGCGCCCGCCACCACCTGGGCGGTGTCGTAGCGGTCGAAGCCCGCGGTGATCAGCCGGCCCAGGCCGCCGCCGCCCGGCAGCGCGGCGAGCGTGGCCGTCGCCACCACCTGCACCGCGGCGGTGCGCACTCCGGTGGCGATAAGCGGGAAGGCCAGCGGCAGTTCGACCCGGGCGAGCAGCTGACGGCCCGTCATCCCCATGGCCCGCGCCGACTCGACGACGTCCCGGTCCACCTGCCGCATGCCCACGTACGCGTTGGTCAGCAGCGGCGGGATCGCGAAGAGCACCAGCGCGACGATGGTGGGCCACTGCCCGTACCGGCCCAGCGGGCTGAGCACCAGCAGCACCAGGACGGCGAAGGTGGGCACCGCCCGCCCGGCGTTGGAGATGTTGACCGCCAGGGCTCCGCCGCGGCCCAGGTGGCCGAGGACGACGGCCACCGGCAGCGCCAGCGCGGCGCTGATCAGCAGGCAGACGACGGTGAGGTACAGGTGCTCGCCGAGGCGGTGCCACACCCCGTCGGCGCCGGCCCAGTGCGCCGGGGTGGTCAGCCAGGTCCAGGCCCCCGTGACCGCGTCCATCAGCCGCCCACCGCCTCGGGCAGGCGCCCGCCCGCCCGGCGCGGCCGGCTCCCGCCGCGGGCCCGCGCCCAGGGCGTCAGGAGCCGCTGCACGCCGAGCAGCAGCAGGTCGGCGGCGACCGCAAGCACCACGCAGATCGCCGACGCGGTGAGCACCTGCGCCTTGAACAGGCTTTTCATGCCCTCGTAGATCAGGTTGCCGAGGCCCCCGTAGCCGACGATGGCGCCGACCGTGGTCAGCGAGACCGCCGAGACGGTGGCGATCCGCAGGCCCGCCAGCAGCGCGGGCAGCGCCAGCGGCAGCTCCACGCCGAACAGCAGCCGCAGCGGCCCGTACCCCATCCCCCGGGCGGCCTCCCGGACGTCCTCGGGCACCGCGTCCAGACCGGTGAGGATGTTGCGCACCAGGATCGTCAGCGAGTACAGGACCAGACCGGTGACGACCACCGAGGCGGAGAGCCCGAAGACGGGCAGCAGCAGGGAGTACATCGCCAGCGAGGGCACGGTGTAGAGCACCGTCGTCAGCCCCAGGACCGGCCCGGCCGCCGCGCGCCACCGCCGGGCGAGCAGCGCCAGCGGGAAGGAGACCAGCAGCGCCAGCGCCACCGACACGCCCGTGATCCACAGGTGCTGGAGCGTCGCGTCCGCCAACTCCGGGGCGCGGGTGCGCAGATACTCGCCGCAGATCCAGTCGTTCGCCTCCAGGCAGTTCTGGCCGGCCACCTGTCCCACCTCCTCTCGCTCCCCCTCGATGAGTCGTTCGGTCAGCGGGCAACTGTCCGGCGAGCCTAACGCGCGGGACCGACAATAGGACCGCAACACCGCACACCGACCTCACTGCTTCCACACTCACCCACACCGCACACCCGATCGGGGCAGCAGATGATCCGCTTCGAGCACGTCACCAAGCGCTATCCGGACGGGACCACGGCCGTGGACGACCTGTCCTTCGAGGTCGCCGACGGGGAGCTGGTCACCCTGGTCGGCCCCTCGGGCTGCGGGAAGACCACCACGATGAAGATGGTCAACCGGCTCATCGAGCCGACCGCGGGCCGGATCCTGCTCGACGGGGAGGACATCGCCGGCCTGGACCCGGTGGTGCTGCGCCGCCGGATCGGCTACGTCATCCAGCAGGTCGGCCTCTTCCCGCACCGCACCGTCCTGGAGAACACCGCGACGGTCCCGCAGCTGCTGGGCTGGCAACGCCGCAGGGCCCGGGAGCGCGCCGCCGAGCTGCTGGAGCTGGTCGGCCTGGATCCGGCGGTGCACGGCGACCGCTACCCCGACCAGCTCTCCGGCGGCCAGCGCCAGCGCGTCGGGGTGGCGCGCGCGCTCGCCGCCGACCCGCCGGTCCTGCTGATGGACGAGCCGTTCGGCGCGGTGGACCCGGTGGTCCGCGAGCGCCTCCAGTCGGAGTTCCTGCGGCTCCAGCGGCAGGTCCGCAAGACGGTGCTGTTCGTCACCCACGACATCGAGGAGGCCGTCCTGCTCGGGGACCGCATCGCGGTCTACGGCGACGGGCGCATCGAGCAGTTCGACACCCCGGCCCGGGTGCTCGGCGCCCCGGCGACCGGCTATGTGGCCGACTTCGTGGGTGCCGACCGCGGCCTGAAGCGGCTGTCGGTCACCCCGATCGAGCCGGGCGACCTCGTCCAGCCGCCGGTGCTCCGGCTGGACGACCGGGCGCCGGCCGCCGCCGCGCGGCTGCGCGGCGAGGACGCCCGCTGGGCGGTGGTGCTGGACGACGCCGGCCGGCTGCACGGCTGGGTGGCCGCGGAGGCGCTGGACGGTGGGTCGGTGGGCGACCACGCCCGCCGGATGCCGGCCTGGCTGCCGCCGGGCGCCTCCCTCAAGCAGGCGTTCAGCGCGATGCTCCAGCACGACGCCGGGTGGATAGCCGTCCTGGACGGGCCGGGCGCGGACCGCTTCCTGGGCGTGCTGACGCCGGCCGCGCTGCACGAGGCGCTGCGCCGCTCGATCGGCGCGGACCTGCGCGCGGTGGGCCGGGACGAGGTGGACTTCGAGGCGGTGCCGCGGTAAATGCCGCGACAGGCGGCGGCGTTACGCGGCCGAGCCGCCCGCCGTGTCGTCGTCCTCCGGCAGCTTGCACACCCGTTCGAGGAACATCGCCGCGGCGACCACCGCGGCCCCCGCGAGCACCGAGAGGCCGGCGTACTCGGCCTGCGCGCGGCGCACCGGGATGTCCAGCTCCACGGTGGCCAGGAAGATCCCGACCCCCGCGTACAGGCCCGCCACCAGGGCCGCGACCAGCGCGCTCGCCTGGCCGAAGACCACCGCCCGGGCGGCCAGCAGCGGATCGACCCCCTTGGCGCCGGGCCGCCGTTCCCGCTGGGCGCGCAGCCGGCCGCGCAGCGACAGCGCGGTCGCGGCCAGCACCACGGCGATCAGGGCCAGCACGATCGGCGCGGCGAGCGGGACGCCCGGCAGCGTGCCCAGGGCGTCCCACAGCCGGGCGCCGGCCCAGCCCAGCACCCCGGCCACCACGAACAGCCCGACCAGCACGCGCAAGCGCAGCTGCTTCAAGAAGGTCTCCTCACCATGACGCCGCCCGCCGCCCGGACGCACATCGGGGGCAACGTCTACTCCGGCAGCCGGAGTTCCACGTCCTCACGCAGGGTCACGCCCTCGTGGCCCAGCGCCTCCAGCAGCTCGGCGACGGTGCCCTGCCCGGGGATGGCCGCGTCCGGGTCCACGTCCCGCCACGGCACCAGGACGAAGGCGCGTTCGTGCGCCCTGGGGTGCGGCAGGGTCAGGGCCGGGTCGGCGGAGACGGCGTCCTGGTACCAGACGATGTCCACGTCGATGGTGCGCGCCCCCCAGCGCTCGTCGCGCACCCGGGCGAACGCCTCCTCGATGGCGTGGCCGCGTTCCAGCAGCGAGGAGGGCGGCAGGGTGGTCCGCAGGCGCACCACCGCGTTGAGGTAGTTCGGCTGGCTGCCGGGCTCGACGCCCCACGGCTCGGTCTCGTAGACGTGGGAGACGGCCTTCACCCGCACGCCGGGGGTGTCGGCGAGGGCGTCCACGGCGCCCTGGAGGGTCTCCAGCCGGTTGCCGAGGTTGCTGCCGAGGGAGACGACGGCCCATTTGGGGTTGGACAGGGTGGTGTCGGCGGCGTCGACCCGCTCCTCGACGGAGGGGTGTACCGGCTGCACGGTCGGGTCGGAACTCACGGGCGCCTCCGGGTGATGGTGATGGTCACGTCGTCGAACGGCACGCGGATCGGGGCCTCGGGCTTGTGCACGGTCACCTCGACCTCCTGGACCGCCTGCTGCTTGAGGCACTGGTCGGCGATGCGCTGGGCGAGTGTCTCGATCAGGTCCACGGGCTCCCCGGTGATCACGCCGACGACCTCCTCGGCCACCACGCCGTAGTCGGCGGTCGCGGCCAGGTCGTCGCCGGCCGCGGCGGCGGTGGTGTCCAGGCCGAGCACCACGTCGACCACGAAGGTCTGCCCCTCCTCGCGCTCCCGGGGGAAGACCCCGTGGTGCCCGCGGGCTCTCAGGCCGCGCAGCGCGACACGATCCACGAGAAATCACTCCAGCTGTCGTCAGGACCCGGCGGCCTGCCCACGCGGTCCGCCGCACCCTCCGGCTCCGCGCACCGGCCCGCCTTCGCGGTCGAATCTACCTTCGAGCCCCCGCGGCCTGCGCCGACGGGGTACCGCCCCGGCCCCGCCGCGTTCCGCGCGGCACGGCCCCGTACCCGACCGCCCATACCCGAACGGCACCAATCCCACTCCTGCGGTGGGGACTTTGTGGCTCGAACGAGTGGGTGGCGTCCGCCGGGCGGGCCGCCACCCGTTCGGGAGCGGCGCCAGGAGTGTCCTCAGGCGAGCGGCCCGGTGTCGTCGTCGGGGAAGTCGCCGTCCCCTCCGGTCACGCCGTCCTCGTCGTCCTCCTCCTCGTCCTCCTCGGCGAGCACCGGGGAGCCGTGGTGCGCCCACAGCCGCCAGCCCTCGGAGGTGCGGCGGAAGACGTTGGTGGCCACCACCAGGCCGCCCACCAGGTCGCCGGCCGAGCCGTCGGGCTGGGCGGGGCCGCCGCTGAGGATGTTCTCGCTGCACGTGACGACCGCGGTGTCGCCCGCGACGGCGATCTCCACGTCGGTGAGGAAGAACTGCATGTAGTCGGTGTTCGCCATGATCAGGGCGTAGGACCGCAGCACCTCGTCGCGGCCGCGCAGCACCGGCCAGCCGGGGTGGACCACCGAGACGGAGGCGGCCAGCGGGCCGTCCAGGACGACCGACTCCAGGCCGGGGTAGTCGCCGTTCTCGACCGCGTCGTAGAAGGCCTGGTTGGCGCGTTCCACGGCCTGCTCGTCGTCCAGGCGGGTGGTCACTCGGCTCCCTCGACGGCCCGCGCCACCCGCACCGCGTCGGCGGTGGGCCGCACGTCGTGGACCCGCACCGCCCAGGCGCCCTCGCGGGCGGCGATCGCCGAGACGGCGGCGGTGGCGGCGTCCCGCTCCCTGGCGGGCGGCGGATCGCCCTGCCCGCCGGCGAGGACGCGGCCGAGGAAGCGTTTGCGGGAGGCGGCCACGAGCACCGGATGCCCCAGGGCGCGCAGTTCAACCAGGTGGGCCAGCAGGGCCAGGTCGTGCCCGGAGTCCTTGGCGAAGCCCAGGCCCGGGTCCACGATGATCCGCTCCGGGTCGACCCCGCCGGCGGCCACCGCGTCCAGGCGCTGCCGCAGCTCCCCGGTGACCTCGGCGACGACGTCGGCGTAGACCGCGCGGCTGTTCATGTCGGCGCTCTGGCCCCGCCAGTGCATCACCACGAACGGGACCCCGGCGGCCGCGGCGACCGGGACCATCGCCGGATCGGCCAGGCCGCCGCTGACGTCGTTGACGATCACGGCGCCCGCCTCGACGGCCCGCTCGGCGACCGTGGCCCGCATGGTGTCCACGCTGACCAGGACGCCCGCCGCGGCCAGCTCCCGCACCACCGGGACCACCCGCCGCAGCTCCTCTTCCTCGGGCACCCGCCGGGCGCCGGGCCGGGTCGACTCGCCGCCCACGTCCACCAGGTCGGCTCCCGCCGCCACCAGGTCGAGGCCGTGCTTGACGGCGAGTTCCGGGTCGAACCACAGGCCGCCGTCGGAGAACGAATCGGGCGTGACGTTGACCACACCCATCACCGCGCACCGGTCCCAGTCGGGCAGACCGGCCACCCGGCCTCGCAACGCACTCATGTGGGCAAGCCTATGCGCTGCGGGCCGGGCCCCTTCGTCTTACGCGGCGGTCGTGGGCGGCTGTCTTACGCGGCCGTCCCACACGACCGTCCTACGCGGCGCGGCCGCCGACCGCGGCCGGCTTCCTGTCCTCCGCGTGCGCGCAGTCGCGGTGCCTGGGCTCCTCGCTGAGGAACGGGACCCAGCGCCGGACCCGGGCGGGCAGCTCCAGGGTGATGAAGGCCTCGGCCTGCATCACCGCGAAGCCGATGCGCGGCAGGTCCCGGTTGTTGGGGAAGACCATGAACCGCGGCTCCCACACCGGCTGGAACTTCGCGTTGAACTTGTACAGCGACTCGATCTGGAACCAGCGGGAGAGGAAGACCAGCAGCGAGCGCCAGAAGCGCAGCACCGGCCCCGCGCCGATCCGCTCCCCGCGGGCCAGCGCCGAGCGGAACATGGCGAAGTTCAGCGAGACCCGGGCGATGCCCATGTCCTGGGCGTTCTGCAGGGCGTGGACGATCAGCAGCTCGTTCATGCCCGCGTCGGCACTGCGGTCGCGGCGCATCAGCTCCAGGGAGATGCCGTCCTTGCCCCACGGCACGAAGTGCAGGACGGCCTTGAGGTCGCCGTGCGGGGACGGGTCGTCCTCGATGGTCTTGTGGGCGGTGACCACCACGCACTCGTCGTCCAGCGGGTCGCCGAAGCGGCCGAGCGCCATGGAGAAGCCGCGCTCGGTGTCGGTGCCGCGCCAGTCGGCGGCGGCGGCCCGGATCCGGGCGCGCTCCTCGTCGCCGAGCTCGCCGACCCGGCGCATCCGGCAGGTGTAGCCGTTGCGCTCGACCCGCTTGACCATCTGGCGCACGTTGCGCATGGCCCGGCCGTTCAGGGAGAAGCCGGCGGTCTCCACGATCGCCTCGTCGCCCAGCTCCAGGGCGTCCAGGCCGGTCTCGCGGCTCCAGACCTCGCCGCCGGTCTCCGAGCAGCCGACGACCGCCGGTATCCAGGCGTGCGCCCTGGCCTCCTCCATGAAGCGCTCGATGGCGCCGGGCCAGGCCTCCACGTCGCCGATCGGGTCGCCGCTGGCGAGCATGACGCTGGAGATGACCCGGTAGCAGATCGCGGCCTTGCCGGTGGCCGAGAAGATCACGCTCTTGTCGCGGCGCAGGGCGAAGTAGCCCAGCGAGTCGCGAGCGCCGTGCTTGGTGAGCAGGCCGCGCAGCCGCTCCTCGTCCTCGGAGCTGAGGACGGCGGTGGGGTGCTCGGGGCGCAGCACCAGGTAGGCGGTGGTGAACAGGATCAGGAAGCCCAGGCCGCCGAGCGAGTAGCCGACGATGTCGGCCACCCGGTCGGAGGTGTAGTGCACCGGGCCGCCGAAGCCGAAGAAGCCGTAGAAGACCGTCTGCACGCGGTCCCACAGGCCCGGGTTCCCGGCCTCGGTGTCCGGGTGGGCGCTGACGATGACCAGGCCGATGGCGAAGCTGACGGCGGTGAGCGCCACGAAGTTGAGCAGGGCCCGCCACCGGGTGCGCGGGTCGGAGAGCGCGTCGAACTCGCCGCGGTGTGTGAGAAGAACCACAAGCAGCACGAGGGTCAGGACGATGTCCACGATCGAGCTGTGGTGGTGGAGGATCTCGGCGGCCAGGCTCGCGGGCAGCAGGACGACCGCCGCCAGCCAGGCCCGGCGCTTGCGCCGCTTGAGTCCGTGGGCCAGCGTGAGCAGCAGGATGCCGACGATCACCGAGGCGGCGGCGGCGATGCTGACCACCGCGCCGGGCAGGTAGCCGGCCAGCGCGTGGACCCGGCTGTGCCGCAGCTTGGGGATGATGCCGGTGGCCAGGTCGAGGAGCCCGATGAGCGCTGCGAGACCGCCCACCAGCCGGGGTACCTTGGTGCTCGGCTGAAGCTGGAGACCTGGACGACGCGGCCGACGCGGCCGAGTGTCGGACGACTCAGGCATCGATGCCGCCCCCTGACGGAACCCTTTTGAGGCAAACGGCATCTTTGTGTGCAGACATCGGTCTCCCAGCCCCGATAAGCGGATCTTCAGGCCCGTTGCGCGAGGGCGCGAAAGTTGTGCGTCCTCTATGACGGAACCATGGGCCGTCAGGTTCCATCCGGGTAGCCGCGGCGGCCGATCCACCGAACGGAAAGCGCCTCATGGGTCTCACTAGCAAGAAACTCCTGGTCCTGGTCACCGTCCTGGCGGTGGTCATGTTCGCCGCCACGATCTGGCTGTGGCCGCGCCTGTCACGCAGAGGGGTCAAACCCATCGCGGGACGGGTCGGACTGCTGCTCGGCGGGCAACTGAGCATCCTGGCGGCGCTGGGCCTGGCAATCAACTCCTACTTCGGGTTCTACGCCTCGTTCGCCGACCTGTTCGGCACGCAGCAGGACCCGGGAGCGGTGATCGACTACTCCTCCGGCGGCGGCCCGACCAACAAGGGGCTCCAGCAGATCGCCACCCAGCCGGTGGGCGTGCCAGGCGGCGGCCTGCCGCAGCGGGCCGGCCGGATCGATCAGGTGATGATCACAGGAAGCAAGACGCACATCACCGCTCCGGCCTACGTATACCTGCCGCCACAGTACTTCCAGCCCGGCTTCAGCAAGCTGAACTTCCCGGCCGCCGTCATCCTGACGGGCTACCCGGGGACCGTGGAAGCGCTGATCACCCGGATGAAGTACCCGCAGACCGCGACCGCGCAGATCCAGCAGGGCAAGATGCAGCCGACCATCCTGGTGATGATCCGGCCGACCGTGGTCCCGCCGCGGGACACCGAGTGCATGAACGTACCGGGCGGCCCGCAGGTGGAGACGTTCTTCACCCATGACCTGCGCGAGTCGATCTCGGCCAACTACCGGGTCGGGAACCGGGCCGCCAACTGGGGCATCATGGGCGACTCCACCGGCGGCTACTGCTCGGTCAAGATGGCGATGCAGCACCCGGAGGCCTTCTCCTCCGCGGTCTCGCTGTCGGGCTACTACGCCACCCACAACGACCCGACGACCGGGGATCTCTTCGGTGGCAGCGCCCTGCTGAAGAACGAGAGCGACATGATGTGGTGGCTCAAGCACAAGGGTGCGCCGCCCATCTGGGCCCTGGTCACCACCAGCCGGCACGGCGAGGGCAACTACAAGCAGACGCTGGCCTTCATCAAGGCGGTCCGGCCGCCGATGCAGATCTCCTCGATCATCCTGCCGAGCGGCGGCCACAACTTCACCACCTGGAACCGCGAGCTTCCCGCGGCCCTCGCCGAGATGAGCCACCACCTGGAGAACTGACCCGACCCCCGCGCGGGGCACCGTTCGGACGCGGCCAGGAAGGGCACACCGCCCTTCCTGGCCGCGGCGCGTTCCCGGGAGGCGCCGTACACGGGCGCACAGCGGCCGCACAGGCGGCTCAGCGGGAGCGCAGAGCCTGGGGGGCCGCCGGGGGCCGTACGGGCGGCCCAGGGCCGCTCAGCGGGCCAGTATCAGGCCCATGGCCTCCGCGCGGGTGGCCGAGTCGCGCAGCTGGCCGCGGACCGCGGAGGTCGTGGTCTTGGCGCCGGGCTTGCGGATGCCGCGCATCGACATGCACATGTGCTCGCACTCGATGACGACGATGACCCCGCGCGGCTCCAGGATCTCCATCAGGGAGTCGGCGATCTGCGTGGTCAGCCGCTCCTGCACCTGCGGGCGCCGGGCGTAGACGTCGACCAGGCGCGCCAGCTTGGACAGCCCGGTGATCTTGCCGCTGGTGGCCGGAATGTAGCCGACGTGGGCCACGCCGTGGAACGGCACCAGGTGGTGCTCGCACGTCGAGTAGACCTCGATGTCCTTGACCAGCACCAGCTCGTCGTGGCCGAGGTCGAAGGTGGTGGTCAGGACGTCCTGCGGCTCCTGCCACAGGCCCGCGAAGATCTCCCGGTAGGCGCGGGCCACCCGCGCCGGAGTCTCCCGCAGACCGTCCCGGTCCGGGTCCTCGCCCACGGCGATCAGCAGTTCGCGCACGGCCTTCTCGGCCCGTGCCTCGTCGAACTCGCCCATCGGCCGCGTCCCGTCCAGCGTCACCGGATCGGTCATGTCGCCTCGTTCCTCCCAAGCAAAACCGCGCCCTCCAGGCTAGAACCCGGAGGGCGCGGCGTGTCATTCCGGCCACGTGACGCTCGGCACGTGACCGTACGGCCGGTGCTACTGCTCGGTGCCGCCGTCGCGGTCCTCGGGACGCTGGGCGGACTCGGTCGGCTTGACCGTGGAGACGGTCGAGGCGGTGGTGCCGTTCGCCGTCGTGGTCGAGCCGTTGGTCAGCGCCAGCTCCCGCGGGGAGAGCACCGGCGGGCGGGTGGAGGGGGTGCGCCGGGGGGAGCCGGTCCACGCCGGGCGCGCCGGGCGCTTGATGACCGGGCGGAAGATCTCCGCGATCTCCTCCTTGTTCAGCGTCTCCTTCTCCAGCAGACGCAGCACCAGGTTGTCCAGGACGTCGCGGTTCTCGACCAGGATCTCCCACGCCTCGTTGTGGGCGTTCTCGATCAGCTTCTTGACCTCTTCGTCCACCAGCCCGGCGACCTCCTCGGAGTAGTCGCGCTGGTGCGACATCTCACGGCCGAGGAACGGCTCGGAGTTGTCGGAGCCGAACTTGATCGCGCCGAGACGCTCGGTCATGCCGTACTGGGTGACCATGGCGCGGGCGGTGGCCGTCGCCTTCTCGATGTCGTTGGCGGCACCGGTGGTCGGGTCGTGGAAGACGAGCTCCTCCGCCGCGCGGCCGCCCAGCATGTACGCCAGCTGGTCGAGCATCTCGTTGCGGGTGGTGGAGTACTTGTCCTCCTCCGGCAGCACCATGGTGTAGCCGAGGGCGCGGCCGCGCGACAGGATCGTGATCTTGTGCACCGGGTCGCTGTTGGGGCACGCCGCCGCGACGAGGGCGTGGCCGCCCTCGTGGTAGGCGGTGATCTTCTTCTCCTTGTCGCTCATGATCCGGTTCCGCTTCTGCGGTCCGGCCACGACGCGGTCGATCGCCTCGTCCAGCACCTGGTTGTCGATCAGCTTCTTGTCGCCGCGGGCGGTCAGCAGGGCCGCCTCGTTGAGGACGTTGCTGAGGTCGGCGCCGGTGAAGCCGGGGGTGCGGCGGGCGACGGCCGTCAGGTCGACGTCCGGGGCGACCGGCTTGCCCTTCTGGTGCACCTTGAGGATCGCCAGGCGGCCCTGGAGGTCGGGGCGGTCCACCGCGATCTGGCGGTCGAAGCGGCCCGGGCGCAGCAGCGCCGGGTCGAGGATGTCCGGCCGGTTCGTCGCGGCGATCAGGATCACGCCGCCCTTGACGTCGAAGCCGTCCATCTCGACGAGCAGCTGGTTCAGGGTCTGCTCGCGCTCGTCGTGGCCGCCGCCGAGGCCCGCGCCGCGGTGCCGGCCGACGGCGTCGATCTCGTCGACGAAGACGATCGCCGGGGCGTTCGCCTTGGCCTGCTCGAACAGGTCGCGCACCCGGGAGGCGCCGACACCGACGAACATCTCGACGAAGTCCGAGCCGGAGATCGAGTAGAACGGGACCCCGGCCTCACCGGCGACGGCGCGCGCCAGCAGCGTCTTGCCGGTGCCGGGCGGGCCGTAGAGCAGCACGCCCTTGGGGATCTTGGCGCCGACGGCCTGGAACTTGGCCGGCTCCTGGAGGAACTCCTTGATCTCCTGGAGCTCCTCGACCGCCTCGTCCGCGCCCGCCACGTCGGTGAACGTGGTCTTGGGCGTGTCCTTGGTGATCAGCTTCGCCTTGGACTTCCCGAAGTTCATGACCCGGGAGCCGCCGCCCTGCATCTGGTTCATCAGGAACAGGAACACGACGACGATCAGGACGAAGGGGAGCAGCGACAGCAGCACGCCGACGAACGGGTTCTGCTTGGACGGCGAGACCGTGTACCCGTCGGGGAGCACGTTCGGCTTCGTCGCGTGCTGGTCGACCTGCTTCTGGAGCGTGGCGGCGATGCCCACGCCCTGGTTGCCGATGTAACTGGCCTTGATCTTGTCGCCGAGGTCCTTGCCGTCGACCTTGGCGCCGGGCTTGAGCTGGACCGACACGGTCGTCTCGTCGCCGGTGGTGATCTTGGCCGACTGGGCCTGGCCATTGTCGATGGCGGCGACGACCTGGCCGGTGTCCACTGTCCTGTATCCGCCGGTCGAACCCACGACCTGCATCAAGACGACCACGGCGAGGACGGCCAGCACGATCCACATGACCGGCCCACGGAAGTAGCGTTTGACGTCCATCCATGCGGGGCGCGTAACGCCCCGTCCCTCCTGCCACAGTGAAGCACCGCGGCCCGGGGAGGCCGCCGTGCGCTAGCTAGGTGTATGACCCGACCTTCGGACGGTACCTTCGGACGGTACCTCAGCATTGTCACCTGATGCTGCCGAGGACCGTTAACGAACCCCTTTTCCCTTGCTCCAACGGCAGGAAACCGCGTTCCGTTCCCGGCGGGCGCCGCGGAGCCTCCCCGGCGGGGCTACCGGCCGGTCACCCGCCGTAGACGTGCGGCGCCAGCGTGCCGACGAAGGGCAGGTTGCGGTACTTCTCGGCGTAGTCCAGCCCGTAGCCGACCACGAACTCGTTGGGGATGTCGAAGCCGACGTACTTCACGTCGATGGCGACCTTGGCGGCCTCCGGCTTGCGCAGCAGGGTGCACACCTGGAGGGACGCCGGGCGGCGGGAGCTGAGGTTGGACAGCAGCCAGGACAGGGTCAGCCCCGAGTCGATGATGTCCTCGACGATCAGCACATGGCGGCCGACGAGGTCGGTGTCGAGGTCCTTGAGGATCCGCACGACGCCGGAGGACTTCGTCCCGGCGCCGTAGGACGAGACGGCCATCCAGTCCATGGTGACGGGGGTGGACAGCGCACGGGCCAGGTCGGCCATCACCATCACCGCGCCCTTGAGGACCCCGACGATCAGCAGGTCCTGGCCGGCGTAGTCCTCGTCGATCAGCGCGGCGAGCTCGGCGAGCTTCGCGTCGATCTCTTCTTTGGTGATGAGCACCTTCTCCAGGTCGGTGCCCATGTCCTTCTCGTTCACCCGTGCTACTTCCACTCGCTCGGCCCCGGGGGGCCTGCCGGCTCGGTCCTCACTCGGGCGCGGGTACGCGCCGGAAGACCAGTGTGCCATCGCGCCTGGAGACGACGACCCCGCCCGGCAGATTGAGCGGGCCCTGGCCGCGCCAGGCGGTGACCAGCCGGTCGGTCTCCTCCACGTGCCGGGCGAACAGCGAGCCGGGCGGGCTGCCCGCGGCCACCGCGGCCCGGCGCAGCACCCGGCGGCGCACCGCGGGCGGCAGGGTGCCCAGCCGGGCGCAGCTCAGGGCGCCGTCCGGGTCCCCGGCCACCGCGACCTCGGCGGCGGCCCGCTCGGCCCACTGGTCGAGGGCGTCGGCGTCGTCCCGGAACAGGTGCGCGGTGCGGGCCAGGGAGGCGACCACGCCCCGGCCGAGGGACTTCTCCAGCACCGGCAGGGCCTCGTGGCGGACCCGGGCCCGGGTGTAGGCCGGGTCGGCGTTGTGCGGGTCCTCCCACACGTCGATGCCCTGGACCAGGCAGGCCTTGCGGGTGGTGTCGCGGTCGAGCAGCAGGAAGGGGCGCCGGTAGCGGCCGTTCGGCCCGGAGACGGCGGGCATCCCGGACAGCGAGCGGGTGCCGGAGCCGCGGGCCAGGCCGAGCAGGACCGTCTCGGCCTGGTCGTCGCGGGTGTGCCCGAGCAGGACGGCGGCGGCGCCGAGGGAGGCGGCGGCGGAGTCCAGCGCGGCGTACCGGGCGTCGCGGGCGGCGGCCTCGGGGCCGACCCGGCGCCCGCCGCCGGTGTACGAGCCGCCGTACGCGGCCGTCTCGGAGCGTTCGGGGACGGTGACGCCGACGGCCTGGACCGGATCGAGGCCGAGGGCGCGCAACCGGTTCGCCACGTCGGCGGCGCGGGCGGTGGACCCGGCCTGGAGCCCGTGGTCGACGGTGACGGCTCCGGCGCGCACCCCGAGCTTGCCGGCCTCGAAGGCCAGCGCGGAGGCCAGCGCCATGGAGTCGGCGCCGCCGCTGCACGCGGCGAGGACCAGCGGCTGTGCGGGGCGGCCGTGGTGGGGGGCGTAGGTGCGGGCCTGGTCGTTGATGACGTCGTGCAGGACGCGGCGGACCGCCAGGCGTATCGCGGCGACCGCAGGATGGGGACCCATGTCCGTTTCCCTCCTCGGGAACTTCCCTTGAGGCCGTGGGGCGTTGAGCGGCGAGTTCCGCGCTCCGATGACGGAGCGTAGCTGAATGGTGACAGATGCGGAACGTTCCCTGAGCATCGCACGCCTAGCCAACAGCCATCGGTCCCTCGGATGGGTGAACTGCGGGGCGCTCGGGGCTCACTACTCCGCGCGGCGGTGCACCCTCGCGATCCACTCGGCGGGTTTGGCGATCTCCGCCTTGGTGGGAAGGGTGTTGGGGGAGGTCCATACCCGGTTGAATCCGGCCATTCCGGCCTCGTCCACCACGGCCCGCACGAAGCGCTCGCCGTCGCGGTACTGGCGCAGCTTGGCGTCCAGGCCGAGCAGCCGCCGCAGCACCATGTCCAGGCGGCTCGCCCCGCTGGCCCGGCGCTTCTGGAACTTCTCGCGGATCTCCGCCACGGACGGGACGACGTCGGGCCCGACACCGTCCATGACGTAGTCGGCGTGTCCTTCGAGCAGGGACATCACCGCGGTCAGCCGGGAGAGGATCTCGCGCTGCGCCGGGGTCTGGACGATCTCGACCAGGCTGCGCCCGTCCGCGCCGCCCTCGGGCTCGCCGCGCCCGGTCATCAGCGACTGGGCGGCGTCGCGCATCCGCTCCAGCAGCGTGACCGGATCCACGTCGGTCTGCGCCAGGAACTCCTGGATCTCCGACTCGATGTGGTCGCGCAGCCACGGCACCGCGCCGAACTGGGTGCGGTGGGTCTCCTCGTGCAGGCACACCCACAGCCGGAAGTCGTGCGGGTCCACGTCCAGTTCGCGCTCGACGTGGACGATGTTGGGCGCCACCAGCAGCAGCCGCCCGGAGCGCCGGGTGCCGGGGCCGGAGGACGCCGGCCCGGCGGGCAGGTCGAAGGTGGCCGGCGCGAAGGTCTCGTACTGGCCGAGCACCCGGGAGGCCAGGAACGACAGCAGAAAGCCGACCTCGACGCCGGTGACCTTGCCGCCGACCGCTCCCAGCATCGCGCTGCCGGGCAGCGTGCCGCGCCTGGCCTGCATCTTGTCCA
Organism: Actinomycetota bacterium; assembly: GCA_048498775.1. Lineage (GTDB taxonomy): Bacteria > Actinomycetota > Actinomycetes > Streptomycetales > Streptomycetaceae > JBEHXI01. Next base: position 27,335 of record JBEHXI010000021.1, read on the forward strand.
GGAGCGGCCGCAGGATCTCGCGGAACCCGGCCACGTTGGCCTTCACCCAGCCCGGGCGGTCCACGACCAGGACCGGGGTGCCGTGCTGCCCGTCCGCCTGCGGCTCGTCCCCGTACATGCGGGTGAAGGCGCGGACGTGCTCCTCGGAGGACCTGGCGTGGCCGCGCAGTTCGCTGACCACCGCGCGCGCCTCGTCGCGGCTGACCTCCGGGCCCGGCCGCATCAGCCGGGTGGCCGTCGCCACCGCGAGGTTCCAGTCGACCATCTCAGCGCCACCGATGCTCGTCATGGCTTCACCGTACGTGGAAAAAGGCGCTTTCGGACGGGCAGGCCCCGGTTTCCTGGTTCTCTCAGGGTCCTCTCAGGGGCGGTCATCGGCAGCCGCAGCCGGCCAGCGCGACGGCCAGGCGGTCCAGGGCGGCCATCGCCGGCACCGGCGCGGACGTCCCGGAGGCCATGAACGCGAACGCGACCAGGCGGCCGTCGGCGTCCGGCACCACCCCGGCGAGGTTGTTGACGCCGGTCAGGGTGCCGGTCTTGGCGTGCACCAGGCCGGCCGCCCGGTCGTCGCGGAAGCGGTCGCCGAGGGTCCCGGTGAAGCCCGCGACGGGCAGGCCGCTGAAGACCGGCCGCAGTTCGGGGTGGGCCGGGGCCGCGGCGGTGACCAGTTCGCGGGCGAGCAGGCGGGCGGTGATCCGGTCGTCGCGGTCCAGGCCCGAGCCGTCGTGGAGCGTCACCCCGGCCATCGGCAGGCCCAGCTTGGCCAGGGCGCGGTGGACCGCGCGGGCGCCGCCGTCGAAGTCGGGGGACTCGCCGAGCCCTATGGCGGTCTGCCGGGCCAGGGCCTCGGCGATGTCGTTGTCGCTGTTGGTGAGCATCCGCTCGACCAGCGCGGAGACCGTCATGGAGCGCACCTCGGCGATGCTCGCCTCGGAGGCCTGCGGCGCGGTGCCGGGCCCCGGGTCGCCGTCCACGTCGATGCCGCGGGCGCGCAGCAGGCCGGCGAAGGTGCGGGCGGCGGTGTTCGCCGGGTCGGCGACCCGGGGGGCGTTCTCGATGGTCGACGGGTCGATGCGGCCCTCGTCCGCCATCAGCGCGGTGACCGGCGCGATGTTGTCGTTGACGCCGATGGGGTGGAGCACCGGGCCGCGGTACAGCGAGGTGTCGTAGGACAGCGTGACGTGGGTGGTGCCGCGCTCGCGCAGGGTGCGGGCGGTGGCGTCGGCGAGCCCGGCCAGGCTGGCCGGGGTGGCGTCGGGGTCGGCGCCGGGCGGGGTGGGTTCCGCGGTCAGGGTGGGGTCGCCGCCGCCGACCAGCACGATCTGGCCGCGCTGCGGACCGGGGACGACGGTGGTGGAGATCCGGAAGTCCGGGCCGAGGGTCTCCAGGGCGGCGATCGCCGTCCCGATCTTGATGGTGGAGGCGGGGGTGGCCGGGGCGTCGGCCTGCCGCCCGTACAGCTCGCGTCCGGTGGCCGCGTCCACCACGGAGGCGGTGGTCAGCGCGCCGAGCGCCGGGTCGCCGAACAGGGGTGCCAGGGCCCGCTGGAGGCCGGCCGCGGAGGGCGGCGGGGCGGCGGAGGTGGACAGCGCGGCGAGCACCGGGCCGGCCAGCAGCCCCGACGCCGGATCGCCGCTGTGATTTAGGGCATCCTGAGCGGCGGCACGACGGCGCTCGGCCGTACGCTGACCGGACTCCCACGGACCGGCCGCGCCGATCGCCACCAGGGCGACGACCAGGCCGAACGCGGCCGAGGCCGCGACGAGCCCGGGCAGCCTCAGCGATGCCACAGCCCTGGCAGTGTCCACCGGACCAGCCCCTTTCGCCTCCACCCGACCGGGTGGGGGACACTTAATCAGCCGAAGTATGTGCTGATCATTGCCGATGTTGGAGGAGCCTTGGAGTTCGACGTCACGATCGAGATCCCGAAGGGTTCGCGGAACAAGTACGAGGTGGACCACGAGACCGGTCGTATCCGCCTGGACCGCAGGCTCTTCACCTCGACCAGTTACCCGTGCGACTACGGCTTCGTGGAGGGCACGCTGGGTGAGGACGGCGACCCGCTGGACGCGCTCGTCATCCTCGACGAGCCGACCTTCCCGGGCTGCCTGATCAAGTGCCGGGCCATCGGCATGTTCCGGATGACCGACGAGGCGGGCGGCGACGACAAGCTGCTGTGCGTCCCGGCGTCGGACCCGCGCGTCGAGCACCTGCGTGACATCCATCACGTCAGCGAGTTCGACCGCCTGGAGATCCAGCACTTCTTCGAGGTCTACAAGGACCTGGAGCCCGGCAAGTCCGTGGAGGGTGCGAACTGGGTCGGCCGCGTGGAGGCGGAGGCCGAGATCGAGGCGTCCATAAAGCGGCTGGAGGCCCAGGGCGGCCACTGAGCGCCCGGGCAGGTGTGACGGCGGCCCCCGTATCCCCGTTCGGCGGGGATACGGGGGCCGTCGTCGCGCTTCCCGGCGGACCCGCCGGGCGGGATGATGCGGGCATGATGAACTGGTTCGACGCCCGCCCCTACTGGGTGCAGGCGCTGCTCACCTGGGCCGTCACGCTGACGGGAGGGCTGCTGGGCGCGCTCACGGACCATCTCCTGCTGCCGCCGCCGCACCAGCCCTTCACCGCCAACCTGCCGTGGCTGGTGGGCGGCAGCCTGTTCGTGGCCCTGGTGGCCAGCAGGTCCCGGTACGCGATGCGCCGCGCGGCCGCACGCGGTGAGGACTGACACCGCGTCGTCGGGGTCCGCCCGTCCGTCGGGTCCCGAGTAGCAGGAGCGCCCTCCGGACGGGAAGCTGGAAAGCGCCCGGCACGGTGTCCTCGCACCCGGCGGCGAGAAGAGGTGGGCGGCGATGAGCGACGAGGTAGGGCCTGCGGGCCGCCCGGCTCACGCCTCGGTGGCCCGCTCCGGTCCGTGGATCTCCTTCGCGGTGGTCCTGGCCGGCCTGCTGATCGAACTGGTCACTCCGCGCACGGTGATGTTCACGGGGGCGTTCGCGGCCGCTCCGCTGGTGGCGGCGGGCCTGTGGACGTTCGCCGGCACGCTCGGCGTGTTCGTCGCGTCACTGACCGCGATGACGTGTCTCGCCTTTCTCTGGGATCAGCTGCCCACCTACGAGATCGCACTGCGGCTGGCCACGGTCTTCTTCGTGGGGCTGCTCGCCCTGTTCATCAACCGGACCCTGCACCGCAGCGAGGTGCGGCTTGCCGCCAGCCGCGAGATCGCCGAGGCGGCGCAGCTCGCCATCCTGCCGAGACTTCCGGCCCGGATCGGCGGACTGACGGTCGCGGCGCGCTATCAGGCGGCTCACGTCGGTGCGCGGATCGGCGGGGATCTGTACGCCGCGCAGCGGACTCCGTACGGGGTGCGCGTGCTGGTGGGGGATGTGCGCGGCAAGGGGCTGATGGCGGTGGACACGGTCACCGTCGTGCTCGGCGCGTTCCGGGAGGGGGCCGCCCGTGAGCCGGATCTGACCGCGGTCCCCGCCTGGATCGAGGAGGCCCTGCACCGCGAGAGTGAGCAGTGGGGCGGATCGGAGTGCGCCGAGGAGTTCGTCACGGCGGTCCTGGCCGAGGTCCCCGCCCGCGCGGGCGACCACCTCCGCGTCGTCAACTGCGGCCATCCGCCCCCACTGCTGCTGTCCCAGGACGGGACCGTACGGACGCTGGAGCCGGCGGTCTTCGCGCTGCCGCTCGGGCTGGGGAACATGGGGGCCACGGCTCCGTGGAGCGCCGACGACTTCGTGCTGGCGCCGGGCTCCCAACTGCTGCTCTACACCGACGGCGTGTCCGAGGCCCGGAATGCCGACGGGGCCTTCTACGACCCGGCGGCCCGCTTGGGAGGGCGCTGTTTCCCGAGCCCCGGGGCCCTGCTGGACGGTCTGCTCATGGACGTCGAGCGGCACACGGACGGACGGACGTTCGACGACATGGCGCTCCTGGCCGTCGCACGCGGCTGAGCGGCACGTCGCGGACGCGCGGACGGGTACGGCTGGTGCTGTGACCGGGAAGGTTTGCCGTGAAGCTCGCGGCGTCCGGTGCAGGGGGTACCTCCCGCCGAAGGCAGGGGGAACATCGCAAGGCGGAGGATCGCCCTCGTACTGGGCGTACTCGGGCGTTCCGACAACGCAGCGAGGTGCCGTGCCGGGCGTCGCGAGCCGGTGAACCTTCCCGGTCACAGCACTAGAACCCGCGGGTGCGCTTGGCCGCGCGGCGGCGGCCGGCCGTGCCGCCCGGGGCGCCGATGACCAGCCGGGCGATCTCACCGCCGAGGTTGACGCCGATGGCGATGGCCAGCGCCAGCGCCACCGCCCGGGCCAGCGACGCGATCCCGGTGCCCTGGGCGCCCTGGGTGAAGGCCAGCACCCCCAGGTAGGTGGCGCCACCGGGCAGCAGCGGGCCGATGGCGGCGGTGACGTACGGCAGCGCCGAGGCGTGGTGGTAGCGGGAGAGCAACTGCCCGAAGAGGCCCACCAGTCCGGCGGCCACCGCGGTCGCCGCGATCGGGGACAGCCCCGCCAGGTCGTGCAGGCAGCCGTAGGTGACCCAGGCGACGCCGCCGTTGACGGTGGTGATCAGCAGCGTGCCGCGCTCGCACTGGAGCATCACCGCGAAGGCCAGCGTCAGGACCATGGCGGCCAACAGCTGCACGGGCGGGTCGGTGTACGCCCGCAGCGCCTCGTCGGCCTTGAGCGGCGCACCGGCGCCCACGCCCACGTACAGCACCATGACGACGCCGGTGACGATGCCGACGACGAGGTAGGCGACCTCCAGCAGGCGGGCCGAGGCGGTGATGTAGAAGCCGGTCAGGCCGTCCTGGACGGCGGCGACCAGGGCCCGGCCGGGGATCAGCGCGTACAGGCCACCGGTGATGACGGCGGAGGACTGGAGGTTGCCGCCGCCGGGGATGTGGTTGCCGAGGAGGGTGATCAGCACGCCCATCCCGGCCGCCGGCATCGCGGCGGTGACGAACTGGTAGAACTCCGGCAGCCCGCGGCCCGCCAGCAGCCACGCCAGCCGGTCGCCCAGCACCGCGCCCAGCGCGGCGGCGGCGAAGACCGTCGGCCCGCCGCCGACCAGCATGCTCGCCGCCCCGGCCAGCACGCCGGCCGCGGCCGTCAGCAGCCAGCCGGGGTACGGGTGCCGGTTGCGGCGGATCTCAGCGAGAGTGCGGTAGGCGTCCTCAAGGGTCGCCTCGTGGTCGGTGATGTCGTCGATCAGCCGGAAGACGGCCGCGAGCCGGGTGTAGTCGGTGCCCCGGCGGCGCACGATGCGCGAGGCGCTCACCGGGTCGTCGACCAGGGACGGCTGGTAGCTGACCGACAGCAGGGTGAAGGTCACGGTCGGCTCGACGCGGTCCAGCCCGTAGGCGCGGGCCACGGCGAACATGGCCGCCTCCACGTCCTCGGCGCCCTCACCGCCCGCCAGCAGCAACTCCCCGATACGGAGGGTGAGGTCGAGCACGCGCGGCACCGGAGTGGCGGCGGCGTCGGGCCGCTCCGGGGTCTCCGGGGTGGGGCGCTCGGCGACCGGCATCCGCAGCATGGCGCGCATCCGGTCCTGCCAGGGCGCCTCGCGCGGCGGTACGAAGACGGGGATGCCCTCGGGCGGGGTGAACGCGGACGGCAGCGGCGGCAGGGGGTGGGTGCCGGTGGTGGAGCTCGGCGGCATGACGCCGCTGGGCGGGACGAAGGCGCTGCCCTCCGGCTCGGGCGGCGGCGGCAGGGGGACGCCCAGGGGCGGGGTGAACGCCGAGCGGGCCTCGTCGGACAGGGGCTTGCCGTCCTGCTGACCGGTGCCGAGGCCGCCACCCCCGCCCCGCTCGCTGTCCGTCACCTGCCGCGCTCCTTCCCCGTGCCGTCATCGTCCATCGTCGCCCGGTCCGCCGACCGGCTGCCCTGCCAGTGTGCCCCGAAGCGGACCGGCGGAACGGTTCAGCGCCGGGTGGCCCGGTGGCGGCCCCGCTGCGCGGGCACCTTCCGGGCACCGGAACCGCCCGCCCCCCTGCCCCCGGAGGAGCGCTTGGCGCGCAGGTACTCGAAGGCGATCGGCACCAGCGAGACCAGCACGATGACGATGAAGATCGCCTCGATGTTGTCGCGGACGAACGTCAGCCGGCCCAGGAAGTAGCCGAGCACGGTGACCCCGGCGCCCCACAGCGAGCCGCCGATCAGATTGAAGAGGAAGAACGAGCGGTACGCCATGCCGCTGACGCCCGCGATGATCGGGGTGAAGGTGCGCACCACCGGCACGAACCGGGCCAGGATGATCGACTTGGGCCCGTGGTGCGCGAAGAACTCGTTGGCCTTCTCCACGTTCTCGTGCTTGAACAGCTTCGAGTCCGGGCGCCGGAAGAGGGACGGCCCGACCTTGCGCCCGAACAGGTAGCCCGCCTGGTCGCCCAGGACGGCCGCCACCGCGACCGCCGCGCACACCACCGGCAGCGAGTAGTGCAGGTACCTGTGCCCCGCGACCAGCATCCCGGTGGTGAACAGCAGCGAGTCGCCCGGCAGGAAGAAGCCGATCAGCAGGCCCGACTCCGCGAAGACCACCGTCATGATCCCGATCAGCCCGAAGGTCTGGATCAACTGGTCGGGGGTGAGCCACGCGGGGCCCAGGGCGAGGGTCGTCACGGCCACAAGTATGAAGGTCAGAGTGCAAGCGCCCCGGTCCGGGCGGTGGTCAGCCGGTGAACTCGCACCAGACGATCTTCCCCGGGTCCCGTTCCGCGACGCCCCACCGGTCCGCCAGCGCCCGCACCAGCAGCAGCCCGCGCCCCGACTCGTCCCCCTCCCCCGCCTGAGGGATACGGGGATGGCCGCCGCCACTGTCGTGCACCTCGCCGCGGAGCGTGCCGTCCGCCGTGACCAGCAGCACCACCCGGAAACCGCGCCCCGGCGGGACGCCGTGCAGCACCGCGTTGGCGGCCAGTTCGCCCAGGCACAGCACGATGTCGTCGCAACGCGCCGTGATGCCCCAGTCCTTCAGGGCCCGCCGGGTGAAGTCACGGGCGGCGGGGACCGAGCGGCGGCGGCGCGGGTAGAAGTGCTCGCGGAAACGGGGGTCGTTCATGGCCGTCGATCGTCGCCGCGCGGGGGCGCCCGCGTGCAGGGCGCGCACCCGTACAGATCATCCGTACGGGCATGTTCGAGGTCGAAGCCGGGATTCCAGGGGAAACCCCGCAGCATGTACACACAACGGAAGATCCGGAGGAACGCCTCCGGGCTGCGGCTGGTCGGCGCCCAACTCGCCCTGTTCCGCAAGGCGTCCGGACTCACCCAGCGCGAACTCGGCGAACGCGTCAGCCTGGACGAGGAGACCGTGGCCTCCATCGAGCAGGGCCGCCGCCCGCTGAAGTCCGATCTCGCGGACGAGCTGGACCGGTTACTCGGAACCAAGGGTGCCCTGTCGGTCGCCCTGGAGAACCTGCCGGAGCGGGAGCGGTTCCCGGTGTGGGCGGCGGACTACATGGATCTGGAGCGGGAGGCCATCGCGATCTCGTGGTACGAGAACCACCTCGTGCCGGGCGTCCTCCAGACCGAGGCGTACGCCCGCGCGCTGTTCGGGTGCCGGGTCCCGTACCTCGACGAGGACGAGATCGAGCGGCGGGTCAACGACCGGTTGGAGCGGCAGGAACTGCTGCGGCGCACACCCCCGATGGTGCTGAGCTTCGTTGTCTCGCAGACGGTACTGATGGAGCGCCTCGGCGGCGACGAGGTCTACGCCCGGCAACTCGACCACCTACGCGCGTGCGCGGACCTTCCGGGTCTGATGCTCCAGGTGATGCCGTTCGGCAGGCACACCCACACCGGACTCGCGGGGCCCTTCCTCGTCCTGGAGACCACGGAGAACGACCTGATCGGATACGTCGAGAGCCAGCGTGGCAGCCAACTGTTCTGCGAGCCCGACGAGGTGAGCATTTTGTCGCAGAAGTATGCGATGCTGCGAACGCAGGCCCTCAACACCGAGGAAACCACAGCCCTGTTGGAGCAGTTGCGAGGAGAGCTATGACCGACAGCGCACTGCATTGGACCAGGTCCAGCTACAGCAGTGAAGAGGGCGGCCTGTGCGTCGAGGTCGCCACCTCCCCCTCCGCCGTCCATGTCCGGGACTCCAAGGACCCCGACGGCCCCGCCCTCACCTTCACCCCGCACGCCTGGGCGGCCTTCACCGCCTTCGCCGCCGCGCAAGCGGCTCAGCGCTGACGGATCCGGGCGGCGAGCACGGCCACGTCGTCCTCGGCGGGCAGTTGCGCCAGTGAGCGCAGCACCTCGTCGAGGAAGGTCTCCAGGTCGCCGCCCGCGGGCATCCGCACCCGGGTCAGGCGCTCCAGCGAGACGTCGATGTCCTCGCCGCGCCGCTCGACCAGGCCGTCGGTGTAGAGCAGCAGGACGCGCCCGGCGGCCAGCGGCGCGCTGGTCATCTCGTAGCCGCCCTGGCCGGTGCCGAGCGGCGGGCCGATGGGCAGGTCCAGCAGTTCGCTGCCGTCGTCGGTGCCGATCAGGGCGGGCGGCAGGTGCCCGGCGCTGGAGAACGAGCACCGGCCGCGCGCCGGGTCGGTGAGCGCCAGCAGGCAGGTGGCCGGACGGCCTTGCTCGCTCTGGGAGATCAGGGCGTCCAGGCGCCGCAGCACCCGGTGCGGGGGCAGGTCGGCGGAGGCCACGTACCGCAGCATGGAGCGGTACTGGCTCATGTCCACCGACGCCTCCACGCCGTGGCCCATCACGTCGCCCATCGCGAGCAGGGTGCGGCCGAAGGGGAGGCGGACGGTCTCGTACCAGTCGCCGCCGACCAGCGCGGTGGATCCGGCGGGCTGGTAGCGGAAGGCGACCTCCAGGTCGGGGTGGGGGCTGCCGGGCTCGGAGAGCAGGGCGCGCTGGAGTTCCACGGCGATGCCGTGCTCGCGGGTGTAGCGGCGGGCGTTGTCCAGGCTGACCGCGGCGCGTCCGGCGAGGTCCTGGGCGGTGACGACGTCCTCGTCGGCGAACGGCGGGCTGTCGCCCGCGCGGATCATGGTCACCGTGCCCAGCGGATGGCCGCGGGCGAAGAGCGGCAGGACGAGGCCGGAGTGGAGTCCGGCGGCGCGGTAGGGCCGCAGGCGGTCGGCGCTGGGGGCGGCCTCCGCCACCCGTTCGTCGGAGATCAGGTTGAGCACCTCGGGCCGGCCGGTGCGCAGGGCCTGGGCGGTGGCGGAGCCCTCCTGGTGCTCGATGGTGTCGCCGGCCTCCTCGAAGCCCTTGAGCCACTCCCGCAGCCGGGGCACGGCCACGATCGCCACCCGGCGCAGCCGCAGCACCCCGTCGGCCCGCAACGCCCCCTCCGGCGGCACCAGTTCGACGGCGGCCACGTCGGCGGCCATCGGGACGAGGAAGTCGGCCAGTTCCCGGCAGGTGGTGTCGATGTCGAGCGTGGTGCCGATCCGGGTGGCGGCGGTGTCCAGCAGGGCCAGGCGCTCGCGGGCGAGTTCGAGGTCGCGCTGCTGGCGGCGGGAGGCGGTGACCTCCAGCAGGATGACGAAGACGCCGATGACCCGGCCGTTCGTCTCCAGGCGGCTGTAGGCGCCGTGCCAGTAGCGCTGGTCGACGTCGGAGGCGGCGCGGGTGTGGCCGCTGGTGGTCTCCTCGCGGGGGCGCCCGTCGGCCAGGACGGCCCGCAGCAGCTGTTCGCGGTAGTCCAGGGCGGGCAGGAGTTCCCCGATGGCGCGTCCGATGTGGTCGGCGGCCGGGATGCCGTTCATGCGGGCGAGGGCCGCGTTGACGTATACGTAGCGCAGCTCGGTGTCGAGGACGGCGATGCCGGCGCTGGTGCCGTCCACGATCTGCCGCAGAAGCGGTTCTCCCGGCGGCCACAGAGGTTCGGCGCCCACCGGTGTCCTCCTCCTCGCCCGGTCTCCCCGCGGGGTCCGCCACCCGGTGGGACCTGGGAGACCTTTCTCCATGCTCGTCCCTGGACCGGTCGCGCGCATCCGCAGGGGGCGGGTGTGTGGCGGGTCGACACTGGCCGAAAAGGCCCGCTTCGGGGAAGCGTTGCTCAAGGCGACCATTGGCGAATACAACTAGCAGCGCGTACGGTGATCGCTGCGGCCGTTTCCGCGGTGTTGCGCAAGTGTTGCGCATCCGTTGCGGACGGCGCACGGGAGCAGACCGCGCCCCGGCCCGCCGGGGCAGCCGACCGGAAGAGGGGAAACCGCGCATGTGCGGAATCGCCGGATGGATCTCCTATGACCAGGACCTCACCGCCGAGCGGGCGACGCTGGAGGCGATGACGCAGACGATGGCCTGCCGGGGCCCGGACGCCTCGGGCATATGGCTGGACACCCACGCCGCGTTCGGCCACCGGCGGCTCGCGGTCATCGACATCGAGGGCGGCAGGCAGCCGATGTCGGTGGAGCACGACGGGCGCACGGTGCTCGTCACCACCTACAGCGGCGAGATCTACAACTACCGCGAGCTGCGCGAGGAGCTGACCGCCCGCGGCCACTCCTTCCGCACCAGCAGCGACACCGAGGTGGCGCTCCACTCCTACCTGGAGTGGGGCGAGGACTTCACCGAGCACCTCAACGGCATGTACGCGTTCGCCCTGTGGGACCCGCGCGAGCAGCAGCTCCTGCTGGTCCGCGACCGGATGGGCATCAAGCCGCTGTACTACTACCCGACCCCGGACGGCGTGCTGTTCGGCTCGGAGCCGAAGGCGATCCTGGCGCACCCGTCGGTGCGGCCGGTCGTCGACGCCGAGGGGCTGGCCGAGCTGATGGCGTTCGTCAAGACGCCCGGGCACGGCATCTACAAGGGCATGTACGAGGTGCGTCCCGGCCATGTGGTGAAGGTCCGCCGCGAGGGGCTGACCGTACGCCGCTACTGGGCGCTGGAGGCCCGCGACCACACCGACGACCAGCAGACCACGGTCCGCCGGGTGCGCGAGCTGCTCGATGACATCGTTTCCCGCCAGCTGATCGCCGACGTACCGCTGTGCACCCTGCTCTCCGGCGGGCTGGACTCCTCGGTGATCACCGCGCTGGCCGCGAAGGGGCTGGGCGAGGCGGGGAAGGGCCCGGTGCGGTCCTTCTCGGTGGACTTCGTCGGGTACACCGAGGGCTTCAAGGCCGACGCGCTGCGCCCGACGCCCGACGGCCCGTACGCCCACGCGCTGGCCGAGCACGTCCGCTCCGACCACAGCGACATCGTGCTGGACACCACCGCGCTGATGGACCGCGCCAACCGCAGGGCGGTGCTGACCGCCCGGGACATCCCGTTCGGCCTCGGCGAGGGCGACACCTCGCTGCTGCTGCTGTTCAAGGCGATCCGCGAGCAGTCCACGGTGGCGCTGTCCGGCGAGTCGGCGGACGAGGTGTTCGGCGGCTACCGCTGGTTCCACGACCAGGACGCGGTCCAGGCCGACACCTTCCCCTGGCTGGCCGCGTTCGGCGCCGGGGCGTTCTCCGGCACCCGCTCCGGCGGGCGCGAGTCGCTGCTGGACGGCGGGCTGCTGGACAAGCTGGACCTGGCCGGCTACCGGGACGCCCGGTACCGCGAGGCGCTGGCCGAGGTGCCGTACCGGGACGGCGACACCGGCCTGGAGCGGCGGATGCGGGAGGTCTCCTACCTGCACCTGACGCGGTTCGTGCAGGTGCTGCTGGACCGCAAGGACCGCATGTCCATGGCGGTCGGCCTGGAGGTCCGGGTGCCGTTCTGCGACCACCGGCTGGTCGACTACGTCTTCAACACCCCCTGGTCGCTGAAGACGTTCGACGGGCGGGAGAAGTCGCTGCTGCGGGCGGCGGCGCTGGACGTGCTGCCGGAGTCGGTGGCCCAGCGGGTCAAGAGCCCGTACCCGAGCACCCAGGACCCGCGCTACACCGAGGCGCTCCGCGGCGAGCTGCGGCAGGTGCTGGCCGACGCCGACTCCCCGGTCCGCCCGCTGCTCGACCTGGGCGCGGCGCGGGAGGCGGCCGGTTCGGAGGGCGAGGGCTTCCGGGCGAGCATGGAGCTGGCGCTGGCGCTGGACGAGTGGCTGCGGCAGTACGGGACCGAGTTGGCGCTCTGATCGTCTGACGGTGGGCGGCCGGGCGCGAGGGTGCGCGCCCGGCCGCCCGGTTTTCGGCCGCGCGCGCCGGGCACCCGTGGCACCGACGAACGTTGAACGCTGAACGAAGCGCCGTACGGCGCTCACCCAGGGAGGCACGTGTGCCCGACGCAGTGAAGCTCGCCGTCATCTACTACTCCTCGACCGGCACCAACCACGCCATCGCCCAGGAGATCGCCGAAGCCGCGGAGAAGGCCGGAGCCGAGGTGAGGCTGCGCCGGGTCGCCGAGCTGGCGCCGCGCGCCGCGATCGAGTCCAACCCGGCCTGGGCCGCGCACGCCGCCGCCACCGCGGACATCCCGCAGGCCACACCGGACGACGTGCTCTGGGCCGACGCGGTGGTCTTCGGCAGCCCCACCCGCTTCGGGAACGTCGCCTCGCAGCTCAAGCAGTTCATCGACCTGCTCGGGCCGCAGTGGGCGCAGGGCCTGCTGGCCGACAAGGTCTACAGCGGCTTCACCTCGTCGGCGACCCTGCACGGCGGCCAGGAGTCCACGCTGCTGGCGCTCTACACGACCGTCCAGCACTTCGGCGGCATCCTCGTCACGCCCGGCTACACCGACCCGGCGAAGTTCGCGGACGGCAACCCGTACGGCACCTCGCACGTGGACGCGCAGGGCAAGAACCCGGTGGACGACACCACCCGGGCCGCCGCGCGCGTCCAGGCGGAACGGGTGGTGCGGGTCGCCCGCGCCCTCAAGGCCGGGGCGTAGCTACGCGGTGATGTCGAAGCCGTGCGCGGTGACCAGGAACGGGCCCAGCCGCCCGCGCCGGGCCCGTTCCACCGCGTCGGTGGTCAGCCGGGCGAACAGCAGGGTCAGCCCGACGCCGACCAGCAGGCCGACCACGGCGCCGACGATCACGTCGTGCGGGTAGTGGGCACCGACGTAGACCCGGGAGGCGCCCATCGCGAAGGCCGCCAGCAGCGCCACCGCGCCCAGCCTGCGGTCCGCGAGCAGCAGCGCGGCGGCCGCGGAGAAGGCGACGACCGTGTGGTTGCTGGGGAACGCCCAGTCGGTCGGCCCGGCGCACGCCTCCAGGGTGAAGCTGTGCGGGAGCTGGCGGCACGGCCGCACCTCCCGCACCTGGTCCTTGAGCAGGACGTTGACGGCGTAGGCGGCCACCACCACGACCGGGGCGGCCAGGGTGCGGGCCATGACCTGCGCCGGCTGCCGCCGGGCCGCCCACCAGGCCAGCACCATCAGCACCGCGAAGATCGCGACCCCGTAGGCCGACCAGTAGGTGATGGCGGTATCCAGCCAGCCGGGGGCGGTACGGGCCCAGCCGGTGATCGAGCGGTACAGGCCGCCGTCGATCCGCGAACCGTCGTAGGCCAGGGGAACCAGCGTGCTGTGGGCCACATCGGCGGCCGGCGAGAGGGGCACGGGCAGCGATCCTCCGATAATCGACGCGGGGCAGCCGAGGGCCGCCCGTACGTCCGCGGGCGACGTCTACAGGCTCGTAGACTGCCAAACGAACTCTAGTCGACGGGAGAGGGGACGGAATCCGTGCACGAGATGACGCGGCGCCCGGCCGGCGAACTGGAGTCCGCCGTCCTGGCGGCGCTCTGGGCGGCCGGCACCCCCCTGACCCCGCCGCAGGTCCAGCAGGCCCTCGGGGGCACTCTGGCCAGGACCACCATTGCCACCATCCTCGCCCGCCTGTATGACAAGGGCACGGTCGTCCGCAGCCGCGCGGGCCGGGCGTACGCCTACACCCCCGCCGTGGAGGACCAGGCAGCGCTCGCCGCCCGCCGGATGCACACCGAGCTGGAGAAGGGCGACGACCGGACCGGCGTGCTGGCCCGCTTCGTCTCCCGGCTCTCCCCGGACGACGAGCGGGTGCTGCGCGCACTGCTGGCACAGACCGACGCACCGAGCGAGGACGGTCCCCACGGCGGCGCCGGGGGGACGGGGACACAGATGGCGACACACGACCTGCCGCGGGACGCGGTTCCGCTCCCGCACGACGACACCGGCGATCCGCACGAGCCCGGAAGGTCCACCGCATGACGTGGGCCGTCTGGGCGCCCCTGCTGGCCCCGCTGCTGGCCGTACCGGCCGCCCGGCGGCTGGCCGACATCGCGCCGCCCAGGACGGCGGCACTGCTGCTCGCCGCCACGGCGGCGCTGTTCGGGCTGCTCAGCGCGGCCTCCCTGGCCCTGCTCACCACCGCGGGGCTGCTGCGGCTGCCGGTCTTCGCGGCGCTCGGGGACGTCTCGGCGCCGCTGCTGCGCCGCAGCGACCCGGTGGACCTGCCGGTCGGCCTGCTGGCGGGGATGGCGCTGGCCGGGTCGCTGACCGCCGTGCTGTGGGTGCTGCGGCGCCACCACCTGGAGATGCTGCGGGCGGCGGGCACGGCCGCGCGGCACGGCGGGGCCGGGGACCTGACCGTCCTGCCCGACCTGGGCGCCGACGCCTACGCGCTCCCGGGGCGGCCAGGACGGGTGGTGGTCACCGCGGGCATGCTGCGGCGGCTCGACCCGCGCGAGCGCGAGGTGCTCTTCGCCCATGAGCGCGCCCATCTGCGCGGACGGCACCATCTGCTGATCATCGCCGCCGACGTGGCCGGGCGCCTGCACCCGCTGCTCGCCGGGCTGCGGACACCGCTGGCGTTCCACCTGGAGCGGTGGGCGGACGAGGCGGCGGCCGCGGCGGTCGGCGACCGGCGGCTGGTGGCGCGCGCGGTGGGGCGGGCCGCCCTGGCCGCCTCGGCCGCGCCCGCGCACCGGCGGCCCGCGACCGCGCTGGCCGCGACGACCGGGCCGGTGCCGCGCCGGGTGGCGGCGCTGCTGGCCGCGCCCGAGCCACCGCGGCGCTGCTGGGCGGGCCTGCCGGTCACCCGGACCGCGGCGGCCGTCGCCGCGCTCCTGGCGGGCTGTGTGCTGGCGACGGGGGTCAGCTCTGCGGAGGCGGTCCGCGAGCTGCACCTGCGGATAGAGGCCGCCCAGGGGCCCGAGGAGCACCACCGGGAGCCGGGGCGGGACCACGACCGCCCGGAGATGGTCCAGGCCGCGTCCGGGGACGTGTTCGGGGACGTGTTCGGGGCAGCGTCCGGGGCCGAGTCCGGGACCGGCCCGGCGCGGCGCGTGCCGCCGGTATCCGGCATGCTGGGGGTGGAGCGCTCCGCGCCGGCGGCCGGACGGCAGCCCGCGGCCGACGGGCAGCCGGCTCGTCAGGCTGATAGGCAACGGACAGCCTGACGCCGTAGCGTTCCTCCCGCGTGGGCGGCACCCGCCGCCGGGCAGCCCTTGCCCACGCCTAACGTCTACACTCCTGTAGACCATCATGGGCCTGCAGCCACCGCGCGAAGGGGCGCACAACACCGCTATGAACGCACTGACCCACGGATCGCAGCTCGCCGTCAACGTCCTCGATCCGACCTCGCTGCTGTCGTCCTTCGGCGCGCTCGGCATCCTGATCGTGCTCTTCGCGGAGACCGGGCTGCTGGTCGGGTTCTTCCTCCCCGGCGACTCCCTGCTGTTCACCGCGGGCCTGTTCACCACCACCAGCGCCAAGTCGGCGGTGCACCTGTCGCTGGCCTGGGTGCTGGTGGCCGCCGGGGTGGGCGCCCTGCTCGGCGCCCAGACCGGCTACCTGATCGGCAAGCGCGGCGGCCCGGCCCTGCTGGGCAGGACGAAGAACCCCAAGCTGCTGCACGGCATCAAGCGCTCCGGCGAGCTGCTGGAGAGCTACGGGCACGGCAAGGCGATCGTGCTGGCGCGGTTCATCCCGCTGGTGCGCACGGTGCTCAACCCGATGGCCGGCGCGCTGGGCGTGCCCACCGCGACGTTCACCCTCTGGCAGGTCGTCGGCGGTCTGGCCTGGGCGCTCGGGGTCACGCTGGCCGGGCACGCGCTCGGCTCGACGATCCCCAACATCGACCACTACCTGCTGCCGATCATCGGCCTGGTGGTCGTCGTGTCGCTGATCCCGGTGGCGCTGGAGATCCGGAAGGCGCGGCGCGCCCCGGCGAGCGAGGTCTGAGCCGCGGGGACGCCCCGAAGCGTCCCGGAGCGCGGGCGGCCGGTACACCGGCGGCCCGCGCTCCGGCGTTTTCCGGCCGTTGTTGTCCGACAGGCCGGACACCGTACGGGAATCCGTCAGGGATTTCGTTCGGAAGGTTCCAGAAGCGGGCGCCGCCGGGTGATACTCCGAGCGCGAAGGGTCACCGAGCAGCTCACCATGTAGCTCACCGAGCAGCTCACCGA
>JBEHXI010000022.1:0-42292 GCA_048498775.1 Actinomycetota bacterium
GGGCGCGGTGCAGGGCCCGGGAGGTGGGTGGCGGCAGGTGCCGGCCGGGCGGCGGTCCGGCCCGCGAGCTCCTCACCGGCCCCCAGCGACTGGCCGAAAGTCGATGTCGCCACCCGGCGGACGGACGGGTGCGGGGCCAGTGGCGCGCCCAGGCTGTACGCGCCGTAGCCGGTGGCGGCCAGGACCGCGGCGCCCAGCAGCGCCGCTCCGGCACGCGCGGCGGCGCTGGCCCGGCGGCGGTGCCTGCCACGCGGACGGACGGCGGGTGCCATGGGCCCGGCTCCTTCGCTCTGGGGGGCGCCGGCGGTGTCGTCGCCGGCTCGGTCCTGGTCTGCCTCACCCGGCCGGCGGCAGCCGGGGGGCAGCACAGGACGCTAGGCGCGTGATGGGCGAAAGAGCAAACAAATCCGGCCAACTGTTGTGGATGACACAACGCGGGCAGAGGGGGCGGACACGGCAGGACCCCGGCACCCGCCGAGGGGTGCCGGGGTCCGCAGCACGCGGCGCGGGCTCAGCCGCGGACCACCGTCACCGGGCCGAGGCCGAGCTTGGCCACCGGCTCCTCGATCTGCGAGGCGTCGCCGACCAGCACCACGACCAGACGCTCCGGGGCGAAGGCGCTCACCACCGCGGCGGTGGCCTCCACCGTGCCGGTCCCGGCGAGCCGGGCGTACATGTTCGCCTGGTAGTCGTCCGGCAGGTACTGCTCGACCTGGTCGGCCAGCGTCGCGGCCACGGCGGCGGCCGTCTCGTACTTCAGCGGGGCCACGCCGACGAGGTTCTGGACGGCGACGTCGCGCTCGTCGTCGGTCAGCCCGCTCTCGGCCAGGACCCGCAGCACCTGCCAGGCGTCGGCCAGCGCCGGGGCGGTCACGTCGGTGGCGACCGAGCCGCTGATCGCCAGCAGCGAGGCGCCCGAGCCGTCCGGGGCCGACCGCATCACCTGGGCGAACGCCCGCACGCCGTAGGTGTAGCCCTTCTCCTCGCGCAGCACCCGGTCCAGCCGGGAGGTGAGCGTGCCGCCCAGGCAGTAGGTGCCCACGACCTGGGCGGGCCAGACCGCGTCGTGCCGGTCCGGGCCGGTGCGCCCGATCAGCAGCTGGGTCTGGACCGAGCCGGGGCGGTCCACGATCACCACCCGGGCGGTGTCGTCCGAGACCACCGGTGGCACCGGGCGGGCCTCGGCCTGGGCGCCCCGCCACGCGCCGAGGGTGTCGGCGAGGGTGGTCCGCAGGTCGATGCCGGTCAGGTCGCCGACGACCACCGCGGTCGCCGTGGCGGGCCGGACGTGCGCGGTGTAGTAGGCGCGCACCGCGTCCGCGTCGATCCGCGCGACCGTCTCCTCGGTGCCCTGCCGGGGCCGCGACATCCGCGACTCGGCCGGGAACAGCTCCTTGAACAGCTCCATGGCGGCCCGGCGGGAGGGGTTGGCCAGCTCGTGCGGGATCTCGTCCAGCCGGTTGCGCACCAGGCGGCCCACCTCGCTCTCCGGGAAGGCCGGAGCCCGCAGCGCCTCGGCCAGCAGGCCCAGCGCCTTGGTCAGCCGGGAGGCCGGGACCTCCAGGGACAGCCGGACGCCGGGGTGGTCGGCGTGCGCGTCCAGGGTGGCGCCGCAGCGCTCCAGCTCGGCGGCGAACTCCTCGGCCGTCATGGACTCGGTGCCCTCGGAGAACGCCCTGGCCATGATCGTGGCCACGCCGTCCAGGCCCTCCGGCTCGGCGTCCAGCGGCGCGTCCAGCAGCACCTCGACGGCGACGACCTGCTGGCCGGGCCGGTGGCAGTGGAGCACCGTCATGCCGTTGTCCAGGGTGGCGCGGTCCGGGGCGGGGAAGTCCCACGGCTTCGGCGCTCCCCCCTGCGGCCTGGGGTGGAACGTCATCGCGGTGCCCGCGGTGGTCGTTGCGTCGCTCATCAGGCGTCCTCGCCCTCTCCGTCCTCGTCGTCCCCGCCGTCCGGAGCACCGGTGGGCTCGTACACCAGCACCGCCCGGTTGTCGGGGCGCAGCCGCGCGGCGGCCACCGCCCTGACCTCCTCGGGGGTGATCTCCAGGATCCGCTGCACCGCGGTCAGGGCGAGCTGCGGGTCCCCGAACAGGACCGCGTAGCGGCACAGCTCGTCGGCGCGGCCGCCGACCGTGGCGAGCCGGTCCAGCCACTCGCGCTCCAGCTGGGCCTGGGCCCGCTCCATCTCCTCCGGGCTGGGCCCCTCCTCGGCGAACCGGGCCAGCTCCTCGTCGACGGCGGCCTCGATCTGCGGGATCTCCACGCCGCTGGACGCCTTGACGTCCAGCCAGCCGAGCGACGGGGCGCCGGACAGGCGCAGCAGCCCGAAGCCGGCCGCGACGGCGGTGCGGTCCCGGCGCACCAGGCGGTTGTAGAGCCGGGAGGACTCACCGCCGCCGAGCGCGGTCAGCGCCAGGTCGGCCGCGTCGGACTCCCGGGTGCCGTCGTGCGGCAGGCGGTAGGCGGCCATCAGCGCGCGGGCCGGCACGTCCTCCTCGACGACCTCCCGCAGCTGTCCGCCCATGGTCTCGGGCAGCGTGCCCTCGCGCGGGGCGGGCTTGCCGTCGTGCGCCGGGATGGACCCGAAGTACTTCTCGATCCAGGCGAGCGTCCGCTCCGGGTCGATGTCGCCGACGACCGACAGGACCGCGTTGTTCGGCGCGTAGTAGGTGCGGAAGAACTCCTGCGCGTCGGCCAGGGAGGCGGCGTCCAGGTCGGCCATCGAGCCGATCGGCGTGTGGTGGTACGGGTGGCCCTCGGGGTAGGCCAGGGCGGTCAGCTTCTCGAAGGACGTGCCGTACGGCACGTTGTCGTACCGCTGGCGGCGCTCGTTCTTCACGACGTCGCGCTGGTTGTCCAGGCTCTCCAGGTCCAGGGCGGCCAGCAGGCTGCCCATCCGGTCGGCCTCCAGCCACAGCGCCAGCTCCAGCTGGTGGGCGGGCATGGTCTCGAAGTAGTTGGTGCGCTCGAAGCTGGTGGTGCCGTTGAGGGAACCGCCCGCGGCCTGGACCAGCTCGAAGTGCCCGTTCCCCGTCACCTGCGCGGAGCCCTGGAACATCAAGTGCTCGAAGAGGTGGGCGAGTCCGGTGCGGCCCGGCACCTCGTGACGGGAGCCGACGTCGTACCAGAGGCAGACCGCGGCGACCGGTGTGAGGTGGTCCTCCGAGAGCACCACCCGCAGTCCGTTGGCGAGGCGGTGCTCGGTGGCTGTCAGGCCGCCGGATCGTGCCTCCGGCGTGGCCGTGTGACCCATGGGCAAGGTGTCCTTCCGATCGCGACGTCGAATGCTGCCACTGTAGGGAAGCGCACCGACGCCGCGCGAAGTTCCCGGCCGGTGACCCGCTCGAAAAGGGTGTCGCGGCGGGTGCCCGGTCAGGAGTGTCGGCGGAGCGGTCCACAATGGGACCCGTCAGTTCCCGCCAGGTCTCCCAAGGAGCAGCCGCCCGATGGCCCGCCGCAGCACGAAGACCACGCCTGAAGACGATTTCGAGGAGCGGATCCTCGACATCGACGTCGTCGACGAGATGCAGAGCTCCTACCTGCAGTACGCCTACTCGGTCATCTACTCGCGCGCGCTGCCCGACGCCCGGGACGGGCTCAAGCCGGTGCACCGGCGGATCATCTACCAGATGAACGAGATGGGCCTGCGGCCGGAGCGCGGGTACGTCAAGTGCGCACGCGTCGTCGGCGAGGTGATGGGCAAGCTCCACCCGCACGGTGACGCCTCGATCTACGACGCGCTGGTGCGCATGGCGCAGGACTTCTCCATGCGGATGCCGCTGGTCGACGGCCACGGCAACTTCGGCTCGCTGGGCAACGACGACCCGCCGGCCGCCATGCGGTACACCGAGTCGCGGATGGCACCGGCCTCGCTGCTGATGACGGAGTCGATCGAGGAGGACACGGTCGACTTCGCCCCCAACTACGACGGGCAGGAACGCGAGCCGATCGCGCTCCCCTCCGCCTTCCCGAACCTGCTGGTCAACGGCGCCTCCGGCATCGCGGTCGGCATGGCGACCAACATGCCCCCGCACAACCTGGGCGAGGTCATCGCGGCCGCCCGCCACCTGATCCGGCACCCGAACGCCGACCTGGACGCGCTGATGCGGTTCGTGCCGGGCCCCGACCTGCCGACGGGCGGGCGGATCGTGGGCCTGGACGGCATCCGGGACGCCTACGAGTCCGGGCGCGGCACCTTCAAGATCCGTTCCACCACGACGATCGAGAACGTCACCGCGCGCCGCAAGGGCATCGTCGTCACCGAACTGCCGTTCACCGTGGGCCCCGAGAAGGTCATCTCGAAGATCAAGGACCTGGTCGGCGCCAAGCGGCTCCAGGGCATCGCGGACGTCAAGGACCTCACCGACCGCACCCACGGGCTGCGCCTGGTGATCGAGGTCAAGAACGGCTTCAACCCCGAGGCGGTGCTGGAGCAGCTGTACAAGCTGACGCCGATGGAGGAGTCCTTCGGCATCAACAACGTGGCCCTGGTCGACGGCCAGCCGCTCACCCTGGGCCTGAAGGAGCTGCTGGAGGTCTACCTCGACCACCGCTTCGAGGTGGTGCGGCGGCGCAGCGAGTTCCGGCGCCGCAAGCGCAGCGACCGGCTGCACCTGGTCGAGGGCCTGCTCGTCGCGCTGCTGGACATCGACGAGGTGATCAGCCTGATCCGCGCCAGCGAGAACTCCGCGGAGGCCAAGGAGCGGCTGATGGAGCGGTTCTCGCTGTCCGAGGTGCAGACGCAGTACATCCTCGACACCCCGCTGCGCCGCCTGACCCGCTTCGACCGGCTGGAGCTGGAGTCCGAGCGCGACCGGCTCACCGCCGAGATCGCGGAGCTGACCCGGATCCTGGAGTCGGACGCGGAGCTGCGCAAGCTGGTCTCCGGCGAGCTGGCCGCGGTCGCCAAGAAGTACGGCACCGAGCGGCGCACGCTGCTGCTGGACGCGGGCGAGGCGCCGGTCGCGGCCGTCCCGCTGGAGGTCTCCGACGACCCGTGCCGGGTGCTGCTGTCCTCGACGGGGCTGCTGGCCCGCACCACGGGTGTGGAGGCGCTCCAGGCCGGGGTGGCCAAGCGGGTCAAGCACGACGTGGTCGTCTCCGCGGTGCCCGCGACGATAAGGGGCGACGTGGGCGTGGTGACCTCGGCCGGGCGGCTGCTGCGGCTGTCGGTGGTCGATCTGCCGGTGCTGCCGGAGGGCACGGCCCCGCCGAGCCTGGCGGGCGGCGCGGCCGTCTCGGAGTTCGTCTCGCTGGAGGACGGCGAGCAGGTGCTCTGCCTGACGACGCTGGACGAGTCCTCCCCCGGCCTGGCGCTCGGCACCGAGCAGGGCGTCGTCAAGCGGGTGGTCCCGGAGTACCCGGGCAACAAGGACGAGTTCGAGGTCATCAGCCTGCGGGACGGGGACCGGATCGTCGGCGCCGTCGAGCTGCGCACCGGCGAGGAGGACCTGGTCTTCATCACCGACGACGCCCAGCTGCTGCGGTACCCGGCCGGTCAGGTGCGCCCGCAGGGCCGGGCGGCCGGCGGCATGGCGGGCATCAAGCTGGGCGCGGACGCGAAGGTCATCTCGTTCACCGCGGTGGACCCGGCGGCCGACGCGGTGGTGCTGACGGTGGCCGGGGCCGAGGGCATGCTGGGCGGCCCCGGGCAGGCCGGTGCGAAGCTGACCCCGTTCGACCAGTTCCCGCGCAAGGGCCGGGCCACCGGCGGGGTGCGCTGCCAGCGCTTCCTGCGCGGCGAGGAGGGACTGGTGTTCGCCTGGGCGGGCGCGGTCCCGGCGCGGGCCTGCGCCGCGGACGGCTCCGCGGTGGAGCTGCCGGAGCCCGACCCGCGGCGGGACGGTTCCGGGCTGCCGCTGCGCAAGCCGGTCGCGGCGGTGGCGGGGCCCGCGTAGCGAGCCCGGGCGTCCGGCGGCGCCAGGTCAGGTTAGGCTCACCTTCGTGATCGCTTGCTCCACCGCCTCGCGCGAGCTCTCCGAGCCCCTGGCCGGCACCGCCGCCACCGCCCGCACCTGGCTGCTGATCGAGCAGCCGGGCCCGTGGGGGCGGACGGCGCTCGCCTCCGGCCGCCTGGGGCGGGAGGTGGGCCCCGCCCTGGAGCGGCGGCTGGAGGGCACCGGGGTGCGGCCTGCCCTGATCCGGCGCCCCGGCCGGCATCCGGACGACGGCGCTCCGCGGCGGCACCGGGTCTTCGTCGCGCACACCGTGCCCGGCGCCTCCTGGGTGCGGGAGCTGTCGGTGGCCGACCCGGCCGCACTGCTGCGGGAGCTGGACTTCGGCGCGCTCGGCGACGGGGCCCACGGCGGTCTCGGCGACGCCTACCGGGGCGAGCCGCTGGCCCTGGTGTGCACCAACGGCAAGCGGGACCGCTGCTGCGCGGTGCTCGGCCGCCCGCTGGCCGCCGAGCTCGCCGCCGCCGGGACGGACGGGGTCTGGGAGGTCACCCATCTGGGCGGCCACCGCTTCGCCCCGACGATGCTGGTCCTGCCGTACGGCTACGCCTACGGCCGGATGGACGCCGCCGCGGCCAAGGACGTGCTCCAGGCGGCCCGGGACGGGCGCATGGTGCCCGCCGGGTGCCGTGGCCGCTCGGCCTGGGAGCGTCCCGGCCAGGCCGCGGAGCTCGCGGTGCGCGAGCTGACCGGCGAGGTGGACGCCGAGGCGCTGGCGGTGACCGGCTCGGCCGCCGTGGACGGCGGCTGGGAGGTGGCCGTGGCCCACCGCGACGGCCGGGCCTGGACCATCGCCGTGGACCGGTCGGCCGCCGAGCCGCCGCGCCCGGAGAGCTGCGGCGCGGCGCTGGGCACCCCGGCCCGGATGGCGGTGCGCTCCATCCGGGCCCGCGGGCACTGAACCTCAGCCGGCCTTGCGGGCGAACTCGTCGGTGTAGGTCTTCGACACGTCCACCGTGTGGCCCTTGACCGTCGGGTCGAAGCTGGACAGCACGTTCAGCACGGTCTGCGGGCCGCCGGCCGGCATCACCCCGTCCGGGTCGTACATGCCCTTCTCGTTCTGCAGCGCCGCCACATAGGCGGCCTTGCCGATGCCCGCGTAGTACTCCGCCGGCATCCGGTCGGCGATCTGCGCGGCACTGTGGGTCTGGATCCACTTCAGGGTCTGCACGAAGGCGTTGACCAGTTTCTGCACCACCTGCGGGTTCTTCTGGACGTAGGAGGTGGCCATGTACACGCAGGACGCCGGGTAGGTGCCGCCGAGGGCGGCCTTGGTGCCCTGGGCGGTCCGCATGTCGATCAGCGGCTTGGCCAGGTTCTGCTTCTCCAGCAGCGAGATGGTCGGCTCGGTGGTCATCCCGGCGTCGATCTGCCGGTTCTTCATGGCGGCGACGAACGTCGAACCGGCCTCGACGGCCACGGAGGTCGCGTCACCGGGCTTGAGGCCCGCCTTGGCCTCCATGTACTGGGTGAGGAAGTTGGTCGAGGAGCCCAGGCCCGTCACTCCGAGCTTGCGGCCCTTGAAGTCGGCCGGCGCGGTGATGGCGGACGCCTCGTCGTCGCGGACCATCTCCACCTCGCCGGGCGCCTGGAGCAGTTGCACCACGGACTCGGTGGACTTGCCCTTGGACTGCAGGTCGATGGTGTGGTCGTAGAAGCCGACGACACCGTCGACCTGGCCGGCCAGCATGGCGTCGGCGGCCTCCTGGCCCGCGCCCTCGTCGGACAGCTGGACGTCCAGGCCCTGTGCCCGGAAGAAGCCCAGTTGCTGGGTGAGCATCGCCGGCAGGTAGATCTGCTTGTCCAGGCCGCCGACCATGAGCTTGACGACGGGCCTGCCGGACGCCCCGGTGGGGGCGGTGCCGCCCGCGGAGCCGCCGGCGCAGGCGGTCAGGGCCAGGGCGAGAGCGGCGCAGGCGGCGGCCGCGGAGGTGTGTCTTCCCAGCGTCATTGCTGGTTCTCCTTAGGGGATGTGCGGGTGGACGGGGGCCGTGGGGGGGTCACAGGGTGGGCTCGGCCGCGCCGGCGGGCGGCCGCCAGCGCAGGACGCGCCGCTCGAAGCGGGTGATCAGGTATTCGGCGGCCAGGGCCAGGACGGAGGTGATGACGATGCCCGCGTACACCCCGTCGGCGTTGAAGTTGCCCTGCGCCTGGGAGATGAGCTGCCCGAGTCCGGCCTGCGCGCCGAGCACCTCGCCGACGATCGCGCCGATCAGCGCGAAGCCGAACGCCGCGTGCAGGGAGGCGATGATCCAGGTCATCGCGGAGGGCAGCACGACCTGGCGGGTCACCTCCCACTCGGAGGCGCCCAGGATCCGGGCGTTGGCGATCAGGTCGCGGTCGACCTCGCGGGTGCCCTGGAAGGCGTTGAAGAACACCGAGAAGAACACCAGCACCACGGCGAGCGCGACCTTGCCGCTCGGGCCGAGGCCGAACCAGATGATGAACATCGAGCCCAGCACCACCCGCGGGATGGAGTTGGCGGCCTTGATGAAGGGCGCGAGCACCTCGGCGAGCGCGTGCACCCGGCCCAGGGCGACGCCCAGCACCACCCCGGACGCCGTGCCGATCAGGAAGCCCCAGACGGTCTCCTGCAGGGTGATCGCGATGCTGTGCCAGATCGAACCGGTGGCGGTGCCCTCGGTGAACCAGGTCTTCAGCTGGCTCGCCACCCCGGAGGGCGAGCCGTAGGTGAAGGTGTCCAGCACGCCGTGGGAGGCGGCGAGTTGCCAGCCGCCGATCGCCACGACGACCAGGACGGCCTGCGCGAGCAGGATCGTCAGCGCGCGGCGGCGCCTGCGCGCCCGGGCGGAACCGATCAGCGCGGCGTCCTCGGCCGTGGCGTCCTCGGCCGCGAGGCCGTCGGCGGGGCCGTCAGCGGGGGTGGGTAGGGCCGGCGTGGTCATGATGCTGCTGCTCCCGGAGGTGGTCTGGGCGGGGGATGCGTCGGGCGGTGCGGCCGTCACGGCACGGGCTGGACGGAGTCGCCGGCTCCGGCGGTGATCACCTCGCCGGCGGTGCGCGCGTAGGCCAGTCGCACCTCGTCGCGCAGGCTCGACCAGATCCGCTCGTACAGCTCCATGAAGCGCGGCTGGAAGCGGACCTCCTGGACCCGGCGCGGCCTGGGCAGATCGATGCGGAAGGTGTTCTTCACGGTGGCCGGGCCGACGGTGAGCACCAGGACCGTGTCGGCGAGCGCGATCGCCTCCTCCAGGTCGTGGGTGACGAACACGACCGCGGGCCGGGTCAGTTCCCACAGCGCCAGCAGCTCGTCCTGCACGATCTGCCGGGTCTGTACGTCCAGCGCGGAGAACGGCTCGTCCATCAGCAGGATCTCGGGCTCGTTGATCAGCGTCTGGGCGAGGGCCACCCGCTTGCGCATCCCGCCGGACAGCTGGTGCGGCATGCGGTCCTCGAAGCCGGCCAGGCCCACCCGGCGCAGCCAGTCCCGCGCCCGGTCCACGGCGTCCTTCTTCGGCACCCCGCGGAACCGCGGCCCGGCGGCCACGTTGTCCAGCACCGACTTCCACGGGAAGACCGCGTCGGTCTGGAACATGAAGCCGACCCGCCGGTCGATGCCGGTGACCGGCTCGCCGTGCACCAGGACCTGTCCCTCACTGGCCGGTTCCAGCCCGGAGACCAGCGACAGCGTGGTGGACTTCCCGCAGCCGGTGGGGCCGACCAGCGCGCAGAACTCCCCCGGCGCGACGCTCATGTGCAGGTCGCGCAGAGCCGTGTAGATCCCGCCCGAGGGGGTGCGGAACCGCTTGGTGGCCCCGCGCAGTTCGATGGCGGGGACCGCGTCGTTCGGCGTCACGTTCACTTCGGTGTCCCGTTCGCAGCTGGGTGTCGGTCCGTGGTGCCGAGACCGTAGGAGCCCGCGGCGGGCCCGGGGAGCCTTGCGCGCGTTGCGCGGCTTTCCCGCGTTGAGCGGGTTCTGCGCGTTGTGCTCACCGTCGCGGGGGTGGGCAGGTGGGGACGGGTCCGGCACAATCTGGTCACTCGTGGGCGCGGGGAAGCCGCCGTGCCCGGGGCGGGCGCGCCACTGGGCCGCGCCACTGCCCGGCGAGCGGAGCCGCAGGGACGGAAGGGGGTGCGTTCTCCTGCCGACACCCACTGCCGCCTGGAACGTGTTCGGACGCGGCCGGGGCCGGAACGCGGGGCGCGAGCCGGGCCGGGGCCGCAAGCTCTACGCCCGCATCCTCGCCGCCCAGCTCGCGATCCTGGCCCTGACCAGCGCGATCGGTTTCGTCCTGCTGGCCGTCGCCCAACGCGGCCGGCTGGACCGGGAGTACGAGCGGCGGGCGCTGGCCATCGCCTCCACCACCGCGACCGATCCGCAGATCCGCGCCGCCATGGAGTACGGCGGCGGGGGCGACGTCGTCCAGGACATCGCCGAACGGATCAGGACCGCCGCCGACGCCTCCTATGTGGTGGTGATCGACCTGCACGGGATCCGGCACTCGCACCCGAACCGGTCACTGATCGGCCAGGCCGTCGAGGAGCCCCTGGTGGTCCGGGACGGCCGCGGCCACATCGGGATCAACGTCGGCTCCACCGGCCGCTCCGCCAACGGCAAGGCACCGCTGTACGGCCCGTCCGGGAGCCTGGTCGGCGAGGTGTCGGTGGGCATCCCGGAGCGGGACGTCCTGGGGCAGCTCTGGCGCGAGCTGCCCACCTTCGCGCTGTACGCCGGGGCCGCCCTGGCGGTCGGTGCGGGCGCCTCGTATGTGCTGGCCAGACGGCTGAAACGCTCCACCTTCGGGCTGGAGCTTGAGGAGCTGACCGGGCTGCTGCAGGACCGCGAGGCGATGCTGCACGGCATCCGCGAAGGGGTGATCGCCTTCGACCGCGCGGACCGCGTCACCGTGATCAACGACGAGGCCCGGCGGCTGCTGGGCCTGGGCACCGCGCTCGGCTCGCCCCTGTCCGGGCTGCTGCCGGACGGCCGGCTGCGCCGCGCCCTGGACGGCACCCTGGCCGGCGGCGACCTGACCGTCCTCACCGACGATCACTGCCTGGTCGTCAACCGGATGCCGGTGGTGCTGCGCGGCCACGAACTCGGCGCGGTCGTCACCGTGCGGGACCGCACCGAACTGGTGGGGCTGCTGCGGGAACTGGACTCGGTACGCGGGCTGACGGACGCGCTGCGCTCCCAGCAGCACGAGTTCTCCAACCGCATGCACACCCTGGCCGGGCTGCTCGAACTGGGCGAGCACCGGGCGGCGTTCGAGTACGCGGTGGAGTCGGCGGGCGCGGAGCCGGCGCTGGCCGAGTCGGTGCGCGAGCGGATCGGCAACCCGCTGATGGTCGGGCTGGTGACGGCCAAGACGACGGTGGCCGCCGAGCGCGGGGTGCGGCTGGTCCTCACCGGGGACTCGGTGCTCGGCGAGCACCACCCCCATCTGCGGCGCCTGCTGACCATCGTCGGGAACCTGCTGGACAACGCGGTCGAGGCGGCGGCCTCCGCACCCCGCGGCCCGGCGCCCGAGGTGCGGCTGTCCCTGGTGGAGGAGGCGCGGTCGGTGACGGTCCGGGTGGCCGACACCGGGCCGGGCGTGCCGCCGGAGGCCCACGCGCGGATCTTCGAGGACGGCTGGTCCACCCGGCCGGACCGGGGCACCGCGCGCCGGGGGCTCGGACTGGCCCTGGTGCACCGGCTGGTGCAGCGGCACGGCGGGACGGTGGACGTCAGCGAGGGGCCAGGCGCGGTGTTCACGGTGGTCCTGCCGGTGCCCGGCGTCCAGGACACGCCCGGGGAGGCCGGGGCGCTCGCCGGGGCGCGGGCGGGGAGCGGAGCGGACGGATGAACGGATGATCAGAACGCTGGTGGTGGAGGACGACTTCCGGGTGAGCGCGATCAACGCCGCCTATGTCCGCCGGGTGACCGGTTTCGAGGTGGCGGGGCAGGCCGCCACGGTGGCCGAAGCCCTCACGGCGGTGCGGGAGCTGCGGCCCGACCTGCTGTTGCTGGACGTCTACCTGCCCGACGGCAGCGGCCTCGAGGTGCTGCGCGAGCTGACCCGGGACGCGGGCGGCGCGCGGCCCGACGCGCTCATGACCACGGCCGCGCGGGATGTCGGGTCGGTGCGGACGGCGATGAAACTGGGCGCGGTCGGCTACCTCGTCAAGCCGTTCTCCGCGGCGGCGCTGGCCGAACGGCTCACCGCCTACCGGGAGTTGCGGCACCGGGCCGACGCGCTCGGCGCGCAGGCCGAGACCGACCAGGCCGAGGTGGACGCCCTGTTCAGCGCCGCGCGGCCGGCGGCGCTGCCCGCGGTCCCGGCCAAGGGACACTCGGCTCCCACACTGGCCCTGGTCCGCGACGCGGTGCGCGCGGCCCGCCGCGACCTGTCGGCGGCCGAGGTGGCCGAGGCGACGGGGATCTCCCGGGCGACCGCCCAGCGCTATCTGGCCTATCTGGTGCGCGAGGGGCTGGCCCGGCTGGAGCTGCGCTACGGCTCCACCGGCCGGCCCGAGCACCGCTACCGGGCCACCGCCTGAGCGGCGGTGCTCGGACGGTGCCCTGGGTCGGGCGCCGACCGCGCTCGGGCGGTGCTCCGCTCAGACGGTGCTCGCGCCGGTCAGGGACCGTACCTCCAGTTCGGCGTGGCGGGCCCGGTCCGCCCTCTCCCGGGAGAGCATGGTGCCCAGCCAGCCGGCCAGGAAGCCCAGCGGGATCGAGACGATGCCGGGGTTCTGCAGCGGGAACCAGTCGAAGGCGGCGTGCGGGAACACCGCGTCCGGGCGGCCGGACACCACCGGTGAGAAGACCACCAGCAGCACGGACGGCACCAGCCCGCCGTAGACCGCCCACACCGCGCCCCGGGTGGTGAACCGCCGCCAGAACAGCGTGTACAGCAGGGCCGGGACGTTCGCCGACGCGGCCACCGCGAAGGCGACCCCCACCAGTATCGCGACGTTGAGCGCCTGCGCGTACAGGGTCAGGGCGATGGCGACGGCACCGATGGCCACCGCGGCGACCCGGGCGCCCCGCACCTCCGCCGCCTCGTCCCGCGTCCCGGTGCCGCCGCCGCGCCGCAGCCCGGCGTACAGGTCGTGCGCGACCGACGCGGAGGAGGCCAGGGTCAGGCCGGCCACCACGGCGAGGATGGTGGCGAACGCGACCGAGCCGACCACCGCGAACAGCGCCGTCCCGCCCGCCGACCCCGGCCCGCCGCCCAGGTCCAGGGCGAGCAGCGGTACGGCGGTGTTGCCTGACGGGTCCGCGGCACGCACCGCGTCCGAGCCGACCACGGCCGCCGCGCCCAGCCCGAGCACCATGATCATGAGGTAGAAGGCCCCGATCAGGCCGATCGCCCAGACCGCGGAGCGCCGGGCGGCCCGGGCGGTGGGGACGGTGTAGAAGCGGGACAGGATGTGCGGCAGGCCGGCGGTGCCCAGCACCAGCGCAAGCCCGAGGCTGGTGAAGTCCAGCCGGGCGCTCCACGATCCGCCGTACCGCAGGCCCGGTCGGAGGAACGCCGGACCGTGCCCGCTGCCCGCCGCGGCCGCCCGAAGCAGGCCGCCGGTATCCGCGTGGAAGCGCACCAGCACCAGGACGGCCAGGACCGCCGACCCGGCCAGCAGCAGGACCGCCTTGACGATCTGGATCCAGGTGGTGGCCCGCATGCCGCCGAAGGCGACGTAGACGACCATCAGCGCCCCGACCACCAGGACCGTCCACATCCTGGCGTGCGCCCCGCGCACCCCGAGCAGCAACGAGACCAGACTGCCGGCCCCCACCATCTGCGCCACCAGGTACAGCAGCGCGACCACGACGGACGACAGCCCGGCGGCCACCCGGACCGGCCGCTCGCGGGCCCGGGCGCACAGCACGTCGGCGAGCGTGAACCGGCCGGTGCTGCACACCAGTTCCGCCACCAGCATCAGCACCCCCAGCCAGGCGACCAGGAAGCCGACCAGGAACAGGATGCCGTCGTAGCCGTAGAGCGCGATCAGCCCGGACACCCCGAGGAAGGAGCCGGCGGACAGGTAGTCCCCGCACAGGGCGAATCCGTTCTGCAGAGGCGTGAACAGCCGCCCGCCGGAGAAGAACTCCGCCGAGGAGCCGCGCCGCCGCCCCGCCCACACCGTGATCGCCAGCGTCACGGAGACGAACGCGGTGAACAGCGTCAGCGCCATCGCCTGGTGCCCGGTGCCGGGCCGGCCGCTCGCCCACTGCTGCACCGCGGCCTGCGGTCCGGCCAGCAGCGCGGACGCCACCACGGTCATCGGCGCGTCTCCGGCGCCGCCGTGGTGCGCGGACCGCGGGCCGCGGCGCGGGTGGCCACCGTCCATCTGAGGTCGAGCGCCACCGGGTCCCGGTGCAGCCGCGCGTGCCGCGCGTACGCCCAGGTGAGCACCGCGGTCGTGAGGAACTGCGCCAGGGCCGCCGTCATGGCCACGTTCACCACGCCGAGCACCGGGCGGGCCATCAGCCCCGGCGCCGTGGTGGCGGCGAGGACGTACAGCAGGTACCAGGCGAGGGCCGCGCCGGCGACCGGCAGGGCGAACCTGCGGTAGCGCCGCCGCACCTCCTGAAAGGTCTCGTCCGCCTGCGTCTCCAGGTAGACGGCGGGCCCTCCCCGCCCCGGGGCGGTGGCCCGGCCCGCGGCCGGTGCCGGGTCCGTCGCGAACCCCGCGACCGTCTCGTCCCACAGGTCGGCGGCGAGTGCGACCGACCAGGGATCGTCGGCCCGGAGTCTGTCCGTTCCGCCCCCGTCAAGCTGTCTCACAGTCAATCTCCTTGAGCGACCGGCCATATACCGGCCATATGGCCATGCGCCCCAGGATGGAGACGGCCGGAAGATCCCCTCCGCTCAAGCCGAAACGTTCACTCCATTAGGTGACGCTGGTGGGAGGGGCCCTGCGGAGCGCGGCCACACGCGGTACGGCGCGGGCGGTGACAGCGGCCGCGGACGCGGAAGGACGCCGTCCGGCCGGCTCAGCGGGCCTGCCCGATGCCGTGCCGGAAGGCGTAGCCCACCGCCTGCGCCCGGTCCCGCACCCCCGTCTTCGCGAACAGGTTGTTGATGTGCGTCTTCACCGTCGCCTGGCTGACATGGAGCCTGGCCGCGATCTCCGCATTGGACAGGCCCTCCGCCACCAGCGCGAGCACCTCGGCCTCGCGGGAGGTGAGCCCGTCCGGCAGTGCCCCGGGCCGCGCGTCCTCCGCTCGCGCGGCCACCGCACCCGCCTCACCGGCCCCCGGTTTCCACGGCCCGTTCCCCCGCAGCGGCTCGACGTCGCCCGGTGGTCCCTCCGGCAGCCGTACCGGCCCCGGCTGCGGCGCGACCAGCCGCTCCAGCAGCCGGCGCTGCACCCTCGGCGACAGGCTCGCCTCCCCCGCCATCACGTCCTCGATGGCCCGCAGGATCTCGTCGCTGCCGGCGTCCTTGGTCAGGTAGCCCCGCGCCCCCGCCCGGAGCGCCGCGAAGAGCGAGTCGTCGTCGGCGAACGTCGTCAGTACCACCACCTGTGTGTCCGGGTACTCCGACCGGATGCGGCGGGTGGCCTCCACGCCGTCGCAGCGCGGCATCCGCACATCCATCAGCACCACGTCCGGGGCCTTCTCGGCCACCAGGCGCACCGCCTCCTCCCCGTCGGCCGCCGCGCCGATCACCTCCAGGCCGGGCAGCAGGCCCAGCAGCATCGCGATCCCCTCACGCACCACGGTCTGGTCGTCGGCGACGACGATCCGTACCGCCCTCCCGGCCGTCACGCCGGCACCCGCAAACGCACCACGAACCCCTCCTCGGCAGGTCCCGCCTCCAGCGTGCCGCCGAGCAACTCGGCGCGCTCACGCATTCCGAGCAGACCGTAACCCGCTCCGGACGAACGCAGCCCGTTATCCACAGGCCGGTTGTCCACAGGGGGTCCCCCGAGGTTTCGCACCTCCAACTCCACCTCCTCCGGCAGGTAGCAGAACCGGATGGTGACCGGGGTGCCCGGAGCGTGCTTGCGCGCGTTGGTCATCGCCTCCTGGGCGACGCGGCGCACCGCCAGCCCCGCCTCCGCCGGAAGCTCCCGGCCGTCCCCCTCGACGCGCAGCCGGGCGCCCTCGGACTCCACCAACTCCCGCAGGAACGCCTCCGGAGGCGTCATCTCACCGCGCAGCGCCGACAGCGCCTGCCGCGTCTCGGCCAGCCCCTGACGCGCCATCCGGCGGGCCGCGACCACCCGGTCCAGCACCTGCTCGTGGCCTCCCCCGCGCTCTATCAGCAGCCGCGCGGCCTCCAGGTGCACCATCTGCGCGGACAGGCTGTGCGCCAGCACGTCGTGGATCTCCCGGGCGATCCGGCCGCGTTCGCGCAGCGCCGCGGACTCCGCCTCGGCGGCCCGCGCGGCCCGTTCCTGGACCAGCAACCGCTGCGCGGAAGCCCGCGCCTCGGCCTCCAGGCGCGTCACATAGCCGATGAGGCCGATGCCGAGCGAGGTCAGCACCGTGGTCAGCCAGTTGTCCGTGCTGACCAGCGAGGCGTAGGTCAGCAGGGCGCCGCTGGTCAGCGGCACCGCCACGGCAAGCGGCAGGCGCTGCATGGCGATGACGGCCGAGCCGCACCACAGCACGGTCGGAGCGAACGAGGCGTGCAGGACCGGGGAGGCGATGGCCTCCCCGATGAGCACGGCGAGCAGGGCGAGCGAGGGCCACAACCGCTGCCGCCGGGTGGTTCGGAAGAACGCCCAGGTCACCACGGCGGCCACCACCAGCCCGGCCACCAGCCACACGAAGCGCGCCCCGTGGATCCGGCGGTCGGAGAGCGTCCCCCACAGCACTCCGCCCAGGATGAGGAAGCGCATGACCCGGGCGAGGTTCCGGTGGGCGGGGAACCGGACCTCCCGGGCCAGCGCCTCCGGCGACGGCCACTGCGTCCAGTGGCTCAGCGGAACCACGGCGTCCCGCAACGCGCCGCCGGTCCGGCTCACGGTGCGGCGACCGCCGCGCGGAGCGGCTCGATGCCACGGGAGCGCCAGACCAGCACGCCGGTCCGGGTCAGCAGCATCAGCGGCAGGGACAGCATCAGCGCCCCGCTGCCCTGGTGCAGCCCCAGCGCCGCGCCCGTCCCGGCGAGCGCGAGCCGCACCGCGATCCCCCCGGCCCATATCGCGGCCGTCGCCTTGGTGCCCCTCATCCATACCGCACCGCCCCCGTCCCGCCATATCCGGGTGGTGAACGCCCACGCGGCGCCCATGCCCACCCCCAGTATCAGCTCGCCCGCGAGCAGTAACACCGAGGCCGCCTGGTGCCGTGGATCGACCAGCGGGCCCGGATCACGCAGCACCAGGACCATCAGGACCGCCGGCAGCAGCCACCAGCGCGCTCCGTTCGCGACCCGCTGCGGCCTGAACTGCCGCACCAGCACCAGCACGACCACCGCCGCGATCAGCAGGGCGTTGGCGAGTTGGGACATGACACCCCTCCGTTTCGGGACGGCCGGCGGAAGCCGGCCGGATCACCGTCGACCTCGACGCTACGCAGAGTCGCGCCGCCGGGGATCGGAGCCAGGGTGGAGTCCCGGGTGGAGATTCGTTCTCCACCCGTGGGTGGAGGAACAGTCCGCAGCGGGGCCATGGGGGCGGGAAGGCCGAAGGGATGACCGGGTCACCCGGTCATCCCTTCGGTTGGTGAAGCCGCTCGGTTCCCGCGGCCCGCGGCCGGGCCCCCGGCCCGCGCCTCAGACGTCGATGCTCGAACGGTCCAGCATGGCCGCCGAGCTGCTGATGAACTCCTTGCGCGGCGCGACCTCGTTGCCCATCAGCAGGTCGAAGGCGCGCTCGGCCGCCTCCAGGTCGCTGATGTTGATCCGCCGCAGCGTGCGGTGCCGCGGATCCATGGTCGTCTCGGCCAGCTGGTCGGCGTCCATCTCACCCAGGCCCTTGTACCGCTGGACGGCGTCCTTGTACCGGACCTTGCGGCGCTCCAGGTCGAGCAGGGTCTGCCGCAGCTCGTTGTCCGAGTAGGTGTAGAGGTACTTGTCCTGGCCCTTCTTCGGGTTGACCAGTTCGATCCGGTGCAGCGGCGGCACGGCGGAGAAGACGCGTCCCTCCTCCACCATCGGCCGCATGTAGCGCTGGAAGAGGGTCAGCAGCAGGCAGCGGATGTGCGCGCCGTCCACGTCGGCGTCGGCGAGGAAGATGACCTTCCCGTAACGGGCCTGGTCGATGTCGAAGGTCCGGCCCGACCCGGCCCCTATGACCTGGATGATCGCCCCGCACTCGGCGTTCTTGAGCATGTCCGACACCGAGGACTTCTGGACGTTCAGGATCTTGCCGCGGATGGGCAGCAGCGCCTGGAACTCGGAGTTCCGCGCCACCTTCGCGGTGCCGAGCGCGGAGTCGCCCTCGACGATGAACAGCTCGGTGCGCTCCACGTCGTCGCTGCGGCAGTCGGCCAGCTTGGCGGGCAGCGAGGAGGACTCCAGGGCCGTCTTGCGGCGCTGGGCCTCCTTGTGCTGCCGGGCCGCGATGCGGGTGCGGGCCGCGGCGACGACCTTCTCCATCACCGTGCGGGCCTGCTGGCGGTCGTCCCGCCTGGTGGAGGTCAGGAACGCCTTGAGCTCCTTGGAGACCACGTTGGCGACGATCCGCGAGGCCGCCGAGGTACCCAGCACCTCCTTGGTCTGCCCCTCGAACTGCGGCTCCGCGAGGCGCACGGTGACGACCGCGGTGAGCCCCTCCATGGCGTCGTCCTTGACGACGTCGTCCTCGGCGACCCGTAGCAGCTTGGAGGAGCGGAGCACCTCGTTGAGCGTCCTGGTCAGGGCCCGTTCGAAGCCGGCGACATGGGTGCCGCCCTTGGGGGTGGAGATGATGTTGACGAAGGAGCGCACCGTGCTGTCGTAGCCCGTCCCCCAGCGCAGCGCGACGTCGACTCCGAGGTCACGCGTCACCTCCGTCGGGGTCATGTGGCCGCGCTCGTCGAGGACCGGCACCGTCTCCTTGAAGGTGCCCTCCCCCTGCAGCCGCAACACGTCGCAGATCGGCTTGTCCGGCGCGAGGAACTCGCAGAACTCCCCGATGCCGCCGTCGTAGTGGAAGACCTCCTCGGCCGGGGCGGCCGCCTCGCCCTCCGCGGTGGCGCCGGGGCGCTCGTCGCGGACCACTATGGTCAGGCCGGGCACCAGGAAGGCCGTCTGCCGGGCGCGCTGGTGGAGCTCGTCCAGGCTGAGCTTGGCGTCCTTGAGGAAGATCTGGCGGTCCGCCCAGTACCGCACCCGGGTGCCGGTGCGGGTCTTGGGGATCTTCTTGGCCTTGCGCAGGCCGCTCGCCGGGTCGAACGGGGAGTCCGGGCCGGATTCGGTGAAGATCCCCGGCACGCCGCGGCGGAAGCTGATCGCGTGGGTGTGCCCGTTGCGGTCGACCTCGACGTCCAGCCGCGCCGACAGGGCGTTGACCACGGAGGCGCCCACGCCGTGCAGGCCGCCGGAGGCCGCGTACGAGCCGCCGCCGAACTTGCCGCCGGCGTGCAGCTTGGTCATGACGACCTCGACACCCGACAGCTTGGTCTTGGGCTCGACGTCGACCGGGATGCCGCGACCGTTGTCGCGCACCTCGACCGAGCCGTCGTCGTGGAGGATCACGTCGATGTGGTCGCAGTAGCCGCCGAGGGCCTCGTCGACCGAGTTGTCGATGATCTCCCACAGGCAGTGCATCAGGCCGCGGCTGTCGGTCGAGCCGATGTACATGCCGGGGCGCTTGCGTACGGCCTCCAGGCCTTCCAGGACGAGGAGGTGCCGCGCGGTGTAGTTCGAGCCGTCGCGGTCCGCGCCGGCGAGCAGGGCGGTGGACGGCGCTGAGGTGTCGGCGGTCACGCGGGCGGCTCCTCGCACTTTCTTCCGGAGGGATCTCTGGGCGGCGTTGAGGGATTGTTCGCCGAGGAGAGGGTACCGATGCCAGAGGCGGCAGTTACGCCACGACCCGGTACCACGCTTTGTATGCTAGCCGTAACTCGATCGAACGTTCGATCCATCCTTCGAGTGATAGCCACATCACGTTCCCAAAAAGGCATGAACCGTTTAGGCTCCGGGCACGTCCTCCCCAACAAGAGGCACCCAGGCCACAGGGCATATCCGGACAGACCAAGACAAGACACCGCGACTCAAGCATCCAGACCCATTCGCCGCCAACCGGTAGCATCCGGCCACCTCGGGGCCAAGTTTCGAGAAAAAGCCACGAGCGGGAACGATTTCGGCTGGTTGGATGTTGACCCTGGTACGACAGCTCGTCGAGCTAGAGAAGAGGCGACGTGACTACTGTTCTGACCCCCGCCAGTCCCCTGACCGCGGCAGACCGCTGCGACCGTTGCGGCGCTCAGGCCTACCTGCGCGTGATCCTGATCAGCGGTGGTGAGCTGCTCTTCTGCGCGCACCACGGTCGCAAGTTCGAGCCCGAACTGAGGAAGATCGCCGCGGAGATACAGGACGAGACCGGGCGGCTGACCGCCAACCCTTCGGCTGGGTCCGAGGGCTGATACGGGCAAGATCGCACTTCGCGTTCCGACGAGCTCACCGGCGAAGGCCGGGTGCCGAGCGGCCGCCCCGCAGGGGCGGCCGCTCGTCGTCGTATGCCATCACCTTCTGTAGGCATTCCCTCGCAAGATGACCCAAAGGGGCCTCATCGCGCGGAGGCCCACGATCCGGTTCCGGCCCGCCACCGCGCCGCCCGGACGAGACCTCACCGCAGGAGGTCCCTGATCCTGTCCCGGAGCGCGGAGATCCGCGTGTAGACCCCTGGATGCCCGGCCTGCCCGCAGCCCGTCCCCCAGGAGACCACGCCGATCAGGCGGCCCCCCTCGACCAGCGGCCCGCCACTGTCCCCCTGGCAGGCGTCCCTGCCGCCCTGCGGCTCACCGGCGCACAGCATCACCGACGGCAGATAGGTGCCGATGGGCGTGCCCGGGTACGCACGGCCGCACTGGCGGTCGTCGAGCAGCCGCACCCGCGCGGACCGCAGCGTCGTCGAGTAGGTGCCGTCCCCTGTCGTGTCCCCCCAGCCGAAGACCGTCGCCGCGTCACCGGGGCGGTACGCCCGCCGGTCGCCCGCGCCCGCCAGAGGGATCGCCCTGCGGTCCGCCACGGAGGACGACAGGGTGACCACGGCCAGGTCTCCGGCGTTCGTGCGGGTGTCGTACGCGGGGTTGATCCACACGTCCCGTACCGGCACCTCCTGGCCTCCGCTGCCGCGCAGGTCGGACCGGCCCACCAGCACCCGCAGGTCGTCCAGGTCCTTCCAGTCGGCGCCCAGCACGTCGCGGGCGAAGCAGTGCGCCGCGGTGACGACGGTCCCCGGCGCCACCAGCGCGCCTCCGCAGAACTGCCCCGACCGCTCGCCGCCGAAGCGGCTGCGGCTCGCCAGGGCGACGACCCAGGGGTTCCGGGCGATGCTCGCCGGATCCCCGCCGACGACGGAGGGCGCGGCGGTCGCCGGAGTCGCGGGGACGGTCGGCAGCCCCGCGGCGAGGAGGACGAGCCCACCGAGCAGGACACCGCGTTTCCTGCCGGCCGATCTGATGCGCATACGGTCTCCTCACCTTCTGTGTCTTTATGAGCACACAGCGTGATCTATTTTGACCGTCGGCGCATCCCGAAAGGCCGGTGGGCCCGCGGTCTCTTTGCGGAGACCGCGGGCCCACCGGATTCGCTGGTGACGTCCGCCCGGATCAGTCCAGGTAGTCGCGCAGCACCTGGGACCGGGACGGGTGGCGCAGCTTGGACATCGTCTTGGACTCGATCTGGCGGATCCGCTCGCGGGTGACGCCGTAGACCTTGCCGATCTCGTCGAGGGTCTTCGGCTGACCGTCGGTGAGACCGAACCGCATGGAGACCACGCCCGCCTCGCGCTCGGAGAGCGTGTCGAGCACGGAGTGCAACTGCTCCTGCAGGAGGGTGAAGCTGACCGCGTCGGCCGGGACGACCGCCTCGGAGTCCTCGATGAGGTCACCGAACTCGCTGTCGCCGTCCTCGCCGAGCGGGGTGTGCAGCGAGATCGGCTCGCGGCCGTACTTCTGGACCTCGATGACCTTCTCGGGGGTCATGTCGAGCTCCTTGGCCAGCTCCTCCGGGGTGGGCTCGCGGCCCAGGTCCTGGAGCATCTGGCGCTGCACCCGGGCCAGCTTGTTGATCACTTCCACCATGTGCACCGGGATGCGGATGGTGCGGGCCTGGTCGGCCATGGCCCGGGTGATCGCCTGGCGGATCCACCAGGTGGCGTAGGTGGAGAACTTGTAGCCCTTGGTGTAGTCGAACTTCTCCACCGCGCGGATCAGACCGAGGTTGCCCTCCTGGATCAGGTCCAGGAAGAGCATGCCGCGGCCGGTGTAGCGCTTGGCCAGCGAGACGACCAGACGGAGGTTGGCCTCCAGCAGGTGGTTCTTGGCGCGGCGGCCGTCCTCGGCGATGATCTCCAGCTCGCGCTGCAGCTTCGGGGCGAGCTTCTCGCCGGAGGAGAGCTTGTCCTCGGCGAACAGGCCGGCCTCGATCCGCTTGGCGAGCTCGACCTCCTGCTCGGCGTTGAGCAGCGGGACCTTGCCGATCTGCTTGAGGTAGTCCTTGACCGGGTCGG
This sequence comes from Actinomycetota bacterium, assembly GCA_048498775.1. Taxonomy (GTDB): domain Bacteria; phylum Actinomycetota; class Actinomycetes; order Streptomycetales; family Streptomycetaceae; genus JBEHXI01. Next base: position 22,520 of record JBEHXI010000022.1, read on the forward strand.
CGGTGGCGCCGGCCGCCGCGACCTGCTGGGCCGGGGCGTCGTCCTCGTCGTCGTCGGAGAGCACGAAGCCCTCGGACTCCGGCTGGTCCGGACCGGCCTCGCCGGGCACGACCGCCTCGTCGACGAGCTCCTCGGCGTCGATGAGCTCCTCGTCGTCCTTCTTGGCGGCGGTCTTCTTGGCGGGAGCGGCGGTCTTCTTGGCGGTGGCCTTCTTCGCCGGCGCCTTCTTGGCCGCGGTCTTCTTGGCCACGGGCTTGGCGGGCGCGGCGGCCTCCTCGCGGCCGTCGGCCTCGACGGGCACCTCGGCGGTGGCCGCGGGAGCCACCGCCGTCTTGGCCGCCGCGGTCTTCTTGACCGTGGTCGCCGTGGTCACGGTCTTGGCAGCGGTACGCTTCGCCGGGCTCTTGGCTGCGACGCTCTTGCGGGTGCGCTTGGGCGCCTCTGCGGCACTGACCATCAGCGTCACACCCTCCTCGTCGAGGACCTGGTTGAGGCTGCGCAGAACGTTCTTCCACTGGGTTGCCGGAATCTGGTCCGCCTCGAAGGCCCGACGGACGTCGTCGCCTGCGATCTGGCCCTGTGCCTTACCCCGCTCGATGAGCGCCATCAGAGACTCGGATTCGGTGATCTCCGGCGGGAGCGTACGGGATGTGCTGGCCGACACGAACAACCTCTCGGAACGATGGGAACGACTTCCGACCACGCCTGCACACGGCAAGGGCCGTCGGCCGCCGGAGGGGATGGTCCGGCGGTAGGGGCGGGACCGCGAAGCAACACAGCGTCTGAGAAGCCATCCGTATTCCTTCTGCGGGACCACCTCTTAAGTCATCGCTCCTTCCTGGAGAGCGTTACGTCTGCTTCGCGTGGCCCGCGTCACACGACATTCCGGTGCAAAGCGGCGTGTAGCGCTCGCGTTACGGGGGTAGACGGCCGCCGCCGGACCCGCGGGCGCGGCGGCGGCCCGGACAGCGGCGCGAGCGGGCGTCCGGGACGTGGCGCTCAGTGCTCCCGGGGGGCGGGGACGACGTGATCGACCTCCGGCTGCACGGTCAGCAGCTGGCGCATCGCGCTCTCGGCGGCGGCTCCGTCCCCCGAGGCCAGCGCGTCGACGATGCGCAGGTGCAGGCTGACGGAGTTCTCCGCCGGCCGGTCACAGCCGGTGGCCGGGCCGCCGGAGACCTGGAGCGCGGAGCCGACGATCCCCGACAGGTGCTCCAGCATGCGGTTGCCGGTGACCTGGAGCAGCAGGGCGTGGAACTCCGCGTCGGCGCGGGAGAAGGTGAGCGTGTCGGCCTGGGCGACGGCGTGGCCCATGATCTCGGCCATGTCGGCGAGGCGCTGCTGGACGTCCTCGCGGCCGTGGCCCGCGGCGAGGCGGGCCGCGAGCGGCTCGATCGTCCAGCGCAGTTCGGACAGTTCGCGGCGCTGGTCGTCGCGCTGCGGGCCGAACGCCCGCCACTCGATGATGTCGGGGTCGAGGAGGTTCCAGTCGCTGACCGGACGGACCCGGGTGCCGACGTTGGGACGGGCGCTGACCAGCCCCTTGGCCTCGAGCACGCGCAGGGACTCGCGTACCACGGTCCGGGAGACCTCGAAGCGCTGGCCGATCTCCTCGGGGACGAGCGGACGGTCGGCACCGAGGTCCCCGGAGACGATCATCTGGCCGAGCTGCTGGACGAGTTGGCCGTGCAGGCCGCGCCCCCGGCTGCCGCCGGCCCGGCGGCCGACGCGGCCCATCTCCGTTTCCGCGCCGTCCCAGTTGGCCCCGGACCGGTCGGCGCCGCCGGTGTCGGCGTACGGATAGCGATCGAGTTCACCCGGACCCGCGATGTTGGAGTCGGCGGACCGGGCCGCGGTCATCATGGTGTGCGCAAGGGTAGTCACGCATCCTTTGTCGGCCATGGGTTCCACAGCCTTGAGGGCTTTGCTGAAAAGCACACGAAAGGGTGATCGCCCATCATCCCACAATTGACGATTTATCGGAAGGAAACGGGCGTTCCCCAGGAAGTTACGGACACTTCGGCTTCGCCCCCGGTCGGACCGAGCGTTCCGCCACCCGCCAACTCCGCTGCGGCAGACGTCCGTTCGCGCTGGTGACGGCCGTGCGGCGGCCGCCTGGTCAGACCTCGGGGCGCAGCATCGGCGGGTTGAGGAGGGTGGCCCCGCCGGCCCGGAACAGCTGTGCGGGGCGGCCGCCCTGCCGGGTCGTGGTACCCCCGGCCGGGACGAGGAAGCCGGGGGTGCCCGTCACCTTGCGGTGGAAGTTGCGCGGGTCGAGGGCGACGCCCCAGACCGCCTCGTAGACCCTGCGCAGCTCCCCGACCGTGAACTCCGGCGGGCAGAACGCCGTCGCCAGCGACGAGTACTCGATCTTCGAGCGGGCCCGCTCGACGCCGTCGGCGAGGATGCGGGCGTGGTCGAAGGCCAGGGTGGGGCGGCGCTCTTCGCCCGGTTCGCCGTCGTCGCGCAGCAGCTCGCCGACCGGAGTCCACCGGGCGCCACTGGCGTCACCGCCCGCGCGCGGCGCGGGCAGGTCGGGGGCGAGCACCAGGTGCGCGACGCTGACCACGCGCATCCGGGGGTCGCGCTGGGGATCGCCGTAGGTCGCCAACTGCTCGAGGTGGGCGCCCGTGGCGCCGTACGGGCCGGCGGCCCCGGCCGCGGCGGGCTGGGTGGTCAGGCCGGTCTCCTCGGCGAGTTCGCGGGCCGCCGCGTCGTTCAGATCCTCGTCGGGGCGGACGAAACCGCCGGGCAGTGCCCACTGGCCCTGGAAGGGCGGCTCTCCGCGCCGTACGGTCAGCGCGCACAGGGCGTGCCGGCGCACGGTGAGGACGACCAGGTCGACGGTGACGGCGAACGGCGGATGGGCCGACGGGTCGTAGGGCGACATGCGGCGATCATAGTCGTCTGCCTGACGATAAAAAGGGCGATCGAAACGGCCCGGCGCGGCCGGATCATCGGTGCCGCCCGGCCTGGACACACCGGTGCGCGGCAGCGGTCCCCGCACCCCGTCCGACCCCCTCACGCGCCCAACTGCAGACCGGGCGCGGCCTCCTCGATCACCGCCATGCCGAGCCGGCTGACGCGCAGTCCGAAAGGGCGGCCCGCGACGCTCAGCCCCGTGAACCGCGCCGCCCCCAGCGGTGCCGTCGCCATCGGGCGGAGGGCGACCAGCCCTTCGGGCGCGTCGGGGCGTACCCCGGCCGGAGTGAGCAGCAGATGCACCGCGGCCGCCGCGGCCACGGCGGCCGGCCGGCAGGCGGTGGGATGCGGCAGCGGCCGGCGGCCCGCCGAGCGCTGCTCCCCCGCGTACATCTCGGGCAGGCGGTATCCGAACGCCTCGGCGGCGGCGAGGACTCCGCGCAGCAGCGCCGCCGCCTCCCGCTCGAACCCGGCGGCGGCCAGACCGGCGACCGCGAGCGCGCTGTCATGGACGCGCACGGCGCCGGAGCGATGGCCGAACGGGTTGAACGAGGGATCCCGGGCGGAGCGGCTGCGCAGTCCCCATCCGCAGTCCATGTCCGGCGCGCCGAGCAGCCGGGCCAGTTGCTCGGTCTGCGCCTTGTCGAGCAGCCCTTCGGCGAGACGGCCTCCGCCGAGCAGACCGGTGTCCAGCAGGTGGGCCGCGGCCGATCCGAGGGCGCCCACCGGGCGGCCGTCCCGCAGCAGGGCCGCGGCGGGCCGTCCGCCGTGCCCGTCCGCCGGCCAAAAGTCCGCCCGGAACCGGTCCCGCAGCGCGGCCGCCCTCTCCCGCCACTCCCCGGCGCACGGACGACCGAAGGCGTCGAGGAGTTCGGCGCCGTGCAGCGCCGCACGGTGGGCGTGGGCCTGCACTTCGGCGCGGAACGGGCCGCCCGCTGCCGGGTCGGGCACGTATCCGCGGTCGCCGAGCACCGTGCGCAGCCAGCCCAAGCATGCCTCCGCCACCGGCAGGAGAGCCGCCGCCTCCCGCTCGGGCATCCCCCAGCGCCGCGCCTCGGCGAGCACGGTGACGAAGAGCAGCGTCGCCTCCGTGCCCGTGGACGCCGGCGGCAGCCCGGGGCCCGCCTGCCGCAGCGGTCCGGGGATCGGCGCCTGCCCCGCGTCCGGCCGCCGGGCACGCGACAACCGGGCGAGGGTGCGCAGCGTTCCGCCGGCGAGCCGGGTGCCCAGCGGCAGCAGCAACCGCGCCGCCCACAGGCCGTCGGCGGGGGACAGCCCGAAGCGCCAGGGCACGCCGGACGCCAGATGGACGTCGCCCGGCCACGCCGTCTCCCGTAGCAGCAACCCGCCCAGGTCCTCGACGCTGGTCCGCAACAGGGCGTCCGCGGACGGCTCGTCGCATGCCGACCGCACCACGGACCACGGGGGTGCGGCGTGCTCGGCGCGCGGTGCCGGGACCCGCGACTCCGGCCGCTTTCCCCGGGTGGGCGGTGCCACGCGACGGGCCGGGCGCGCGCGGTGGCAGCTGACCCGCAGTTCCACCGTGCGGCTCGCACCGGGTGGCACCACCAGGTCCCAGCGCAGCAGACCGGCGGAGGAGAGCGCCGCGTCCGGCGCGGGACGGGCGGCCACCCCGGCCTCGGCCCAGGCTGCCGACCAGCGCAGCCCGGAGCCGTGGACGCGGCAGGGGAGTTCCGGCCCGGGACGGCCCGAGGCGACCGCGGCGAGCGCGAACAGGTCGGTGCCCAGCGTCACTTCGAGCGGCAGGCGCACCGGCCGGGGGCCCGCGTTCCGCACGGTGACGCGTTCGACGCCCTCGGCGTGCCGCACCCGTTCCACACTCAGCGCCGGGTCCGGGTCCGGGTCGCCCGGCACCCGGGCCACGGCGGTGAAGCGGGCGCTGCCCGCGCCGGACGTCCCGCCCTCCACCGCCAGCGGTTCGGCTCCGGCCAGCCGCACCTCGCAACGGGCCAGCGCCCGGAGGCCGTCCTGGTAGAAGCCGTCCAGCCCGCGGGCGCGCAGCTGGCCGTCCTCCGGTGAGATCGCGAGCGCGGGGGCCGCCACGCAGACCACCGTCGCGTGCGCGGGTTGCGGCACCGCCGGAAGGCAAGGAAGCGGGGCGCTGGGGTGCGGGGCCACGGAGGTCCTCACTCGCGGGCTCGAACGGCAGGACACGGCGGATCCCCGGCACCCGGTCACCGCCACCCAGGGGAACGCGGCAACGGCCGCCCGGGTCACGGCCGTCCGTGATCCCCCGCGGATCGCGCGCCTCCCGCGGCCGGTCCCGCGCGCCCCCCTGCCCGGGCCCCGCGACCGCCGCCCGGGGCGGGCCACTAGCGTTGCGGGCGCAGACCGCGGGTCACGCCACCCGCCACCGAACACCGACCGCAGGAGACCGATGGCCGTCATCCGCCAGCCCGGCGTCGTGCTGACCGACCACACCTTCAGCGTTCCGCTCGACCACTCCCGGCCGGCCGGCGAGCGCATCACCATCTACGCCCGGGAGGCGGTGGCGGCCGGGCGGGAGCGGGAGGCGCTGCCCTGGCTGGTGTACCTGCAGGGCGGGCCGGGCGGCCGTTCGCCGCGACCGCTGGGCAGGGACAGCTGGCTGGGACGGGCACTCGACGACTACCGGGTGCTGCTGCTCGACCAGCGCGGCACCGGCCGATCCACACCGGCGAACCGGCAGACGCTGCCGCAGCGCGGGGACGCCGCCGACCAGGCCCGCTATCTGTCGCACTTCCGGGCCGACTCCATCGTCGCCGACTGCGAGTACATCCGGCGCCAACTGCTGGGTGAGGACGTCAAGTGGTCCCTGCTGGGGCAGAGTTACGGAGGGTTCTGCGCCGTCACCTATCTCTCGCTCGCCCCGCACGGCCTGGCCGAGGTGCTGATAACCGGCGGGCTGCCGGGACTCACGGTCGGCGCGCGGGAGGTGTACCGGGCCGCGTACCCCCGCGTGGAGCGCAAGAACCGGCTGCACTTCGCCCGCTACCCGCAGGACGCCGAGCTCTCCCGGGCCATCGCCCGCCATCTGCGCCAGCGGCCGGAGCCGCTGCCCGGTGGCGGCCTGCTGACCGTCGAGGCGTTCCAGTCGCTGGGCCTGATGCTGGGTACGGGCACCGGCTCGCACACGCTGCACTACCTGCTGGAGGACGCGTTCCTCCCCGGGCCGGGCGCTCCCCGGCTGTCCGACTCCTTCCGGTACGAGGTGCAGAGCCACTTCTCCTTCGCGGGCAACCCGCTGTACGCGGTGCTGCACGAGTCGATCTACGCCCAGCGCTCGGTGACGCGGGAGGGCACCGGCTGGGCCGCGGACTCGGTCCGCGCCGAGTTCCCGCGGTTCGACGCCGACAAGGCGCTGGCGGGTGACGACGCGGTGCTGTTCACCGGAGAGATGATCTATCCCTGGATGTTCGGCGCCGACCCGGCACTGGCACCGCTGCGGGAGACGGCCGAGGCGCTGGCGGCGTGGGAGGACTGGCCGGACCTCTACGCCCCGGAGCGGCTGGAGCGGAACGAGGTGCCGGTGGCCGCGGTGGTCTACCACGACGACATGTACGTCGACACGGCCCACTCGCTGGACACCGCCCGGGCCGTGCGGGGGCTGCGCACCTGGGTCACCGACGAGTACGAGCACGACGGGCTGCGGGTGAGCGGCGGGCGGGTGCTGGACCGTCTGATCCGGCTGGTGCGCGGGCAGGAGTGACGGCCGGCCCGCGGTCGGATGGCGGCCGGGCCGCCGGGCGGTCAGCATTCCTCACCACCCCCAGCACCGTCCGCCGCCGCGGGAGCGCCGGGCCCGGCCGGCGCACCGGTGGGCCGCGGGGCGGCGGGCAGGCCGGGAGCCGGTACCGTCCGCGGCGGCACCGCGCCACGCCCGGCGGCACCGGACGGGCGGACGGGACGCGACCGGGCCGCGGCGCGCAGGGCGGGGCGGGTACCCGCGCGGGCGTCGGACCGCGATCGTCCCCTCGGGGCCGTGCCGGCTCCGGAACGCGTGGCGCGACCGAGGCGCCTGCGGCGCTGCGCGCGCAGCGACCGGCGCAACGGTTCGGGGTCGATGCCGTGGTTGCACGCCTCGTTGAGCAGCTTGGCGAAGGTGTAGTCCGGATCGATCTCCAGTGCCCGACCGAAGGCCACCCGGGCCTCGGGCGCGTCCCCGGTGGACCAGCACACCCAGGCGGCGAGGGTCACCGGTGCCGCCGCGTGCTCGGCGTAGGCCCCCACACAGCGCCGGGCGAGCGCCCGCCACAGCCGCAGGGCCGGCAGGGCCTCCTCCCCCTCCATCCACTCCGCCGCCCGGTCGCGTGCCGCGCGGTCCTGCAGTCCGACGATGATGGCCGCCGCTTCGTCCCCGGAGAGCAGGGCGTCGTCCGCGAGGTCGGCGGCCGGGCCGTCCGGCAGCGGCGCCCCGGCGCGGAAGCGCTCCAGCGCCGCCCCGGCGAGGGCGAGGGTCTCCTCGCAGACCGTCGCGCTGTCGTCCTCCTCCAGCAGGCGCGGCACGAGTTCACCGCAGGCCTCGTCCAGCGCGCGTTCCTGGAGGGCCGCGCGGGGGCCGGTGAGCGGGCCGTAGCGCGCCCGCATCTCGCCCAGCGATCCGCGCACCGTCAGCCCCGCGTAGGCGGCCGCGGCCGCCATCACCGACGTGCCACCGCGGTTGACCGCGGTGCCCTGTGGCGGGCAGCAGTCCGCTCCGGGACAGCAGTACGACCACCAGCGGCCGGCGCTGATGCACAGCGCCTCCAGCACGGGGACGTCGAGGGCACCGCAGGCCGTGCGCAGCCGCTGGGCCAGCGGCCGCAGCCGTTCCATGGCCTGTGCCGCACTCTCACCCGGCCGGGGTTCCTGGCAGAGGAAGACCGCGATGCCGTCCGGCCGGCCCTGCCGCCCGTCGCCGCGCACCAGGCAGTCGGCGAGCTGGGCGGCGAGCTGGGCCCACTGCGCGGGATCGGCCGGGATGCCGACCCTCAGCCGCCTGCCGAAGCGGCAGCGGGTGCCGTGCAGCGCGGCCATGACGACGCTGTCGTCGGGCTGGAAGCCCATGAGGTAGGGCAGCGCGTCGGCCAGGTCGGCCGGGCTGCGCAGGACGACCCGGGGCTCCAGGGGAGACGGGATGCCGGGGGCGGTGTGTTCCGTGTGCTGTGTCATGGCCCGAAGATCCCGCGAATCCCTCCCGGGCCGCCACCCCTGTGGATAACTCTCGCATCTTGTACGACAAGCGGACGTTCATCCTTTTCCGGAATCAGGGAAAGTTATCCACAGGCCCTGATGGGCGGCTCGCGGGTTGTCGGTGTCATCGGGTTGCATGGGGGCATGACCAACACATCGCTCCGCTCCGCCGCCGACGCCGTCCTGCGCCGCCTCGTCGGTGACGACACCGGCACGGCACGCCTGCGGGAGGACCAGTGGCGTGCGATCGAGGCCCTGGTCGCGGACCGGCGCCGGGCCCTGGTCGTGCAGCGCACCGGCTGGGGGAAGTCCGCGGTGTACTTCGTGGCCACGGCCCTGCTCCGGGAGCGCGGCAGCGGACCGACGGTGATCGTCTCCCCGCTGCTGGCGCTCATGCGCAACCAGATCGAGGCGGCGGAGCGCGCGGGCATCCGGGCCCGGACGATCAACTCGGCCAACCCCGAGGAGTGGGACGGCATCCAGGCCGAGGTGGCCGCCGGAGAGGTCGATGTGCTGCTGGTCAGCCCGGAGCGGCTGAACGCCGTGGACTTCCGGGAGCAGGTGCTGCCCAAGCTGTCCGCCGGCACCGGCCTGCTGGTGGTCGACGAGGCGCACTGCATCTCCGACTGGGGCCACGACTTCCGCCCCGACTACCGGCGGCTGCGGACCATGCTCGCCGAGCTGCCGCCCGGCACGCCGGTGCTCGCCACCACGGCGACCGCCAACGCCCGGGTCACGGCGGACGTCGCCGAGCAGTTGGGCACCGGCGCGCAGGACGCGGACGGCTCCGGCGCCCTGGTGCTGCGCGGGCCGCTGGACCGCGAAAGCCTGGCGCTCGGGGTCCTGCGCCTGCCCGACGCGGCGCACCGGCTGGCCTGGCTCGCCGACCACCTGGGCACGCTCCCCGGCTCGGGGATCATCTACACCCTCACCGTCGCCGCGGCCGAGGAGGTCACGGCGTTCCTCCGGCAGCGCGGGCACGCCGTCGCCTCGTACTCCGGCCGCACCGAGGACGCCGACCGGCGCGCGGCGGAAGCCGATCTGCTGGCCAACCGGGTCAAGGCGCTGGTCGCCACCTCCGCCCTCGGCATGGGCTTCGACAAGCCCGACCTCGGCTTCGTGGTGCACCTGGGCTCCCCCTCCTCCCCCATCGCCTACTACCAGCAGGTGGGCCGGGCCGGCCGCGGCGTCGACCACGCCGAGGTCCTGCTGCTCCCCGGGCCGGAGGACGAGGCGATCTGGCGGTACTTCGCCTCGCTCGCCTTCCCCGGCGAGGACCAGGTCCGCCGCACCCTCGACGCGCTGGCCGCCGCCGACGGCCCGCTGTCGCTGCCGGCCCTGGAGGCCAGGGTCGAACTGCGGCGCTCCCGGCTGGAGAGCATGCTCAAGGTCCTCGACGTGGACGGCGCGGTGCGCCGGGTCCGCGGCGGATGGACGGCCACCGGGCAGCCGTGGGCGTACGACGCCGCGCGGTACGAGTGGGTGGCCCGCCAGCGGGCGGCAGAGCAGCAGGCGATGCGCGAGTACGCCACCACCGTGCAGTGCCGCATGGAGTACCTGCGGCGGCAGTTGGACGACGAGGAGGCCGCCGCCTGCGGCCGCTGCGACAACTGCGCGGGGGCCCGCTTCCCCCTGGAGGTCTCCGCCGACGCGCTCCAGGCCGCCCGGGCGGCCCTCGGCCGGCCGGGCACCGAGGTGGAGCCGCGGCGGATGTGGCCGACGGGCATGCCCGCGCTGGGGCTCGAGCTCAAGGGCCGCATTCCGGCGGGCGAACAGGCCGGCACCGGCCGGGCACTCGGCAGGCTCTCCGACATCGGCTGGGGCAACCGGCTGCGGCCGATGTTCGCCGAGGGAGCGCCGGACCGCCCGGTGCCGGACGAGGTCGCCGACGCCGCGGTGCGGGTGCTCGCGGACTGGGCCAGGGGGCCGGGCGGTTGGGCGAGCGGTGCGCCGGACGCCCCGGAGCGCCCGGCGGGCGTGGTGACGATCGCGTCGCGGACCCGGCCGCAGCTGATCGAGTCGCTGGGGACGCGGATCGCCGAGGTGGGACGCATACCGCTGCTGGGCCGGGTGGAGTGCGCGCCGGGCGCCGCCCCGGGACGCGGGGCGCGCAGCAACAGCGCGCAGCGGCTGCGCGCCGTGTACGAGGCCTTCACCGTTCCGCCCGCTCTGGCCGAGGCGCTGCGGGACAGCCAGGGCCCGGTGCTGCTCGTCGACGACCTCACGGACACCGGCTGGACTCTCGCGGTGGTCTCGCGGCTGCTGCTGCGCTCGGGGGCGAAAGGGGTGTTGCCGCTGGTCCTGGCCGTACAGGGATAGGACGCGCGGAGCCGTCGGGCGGGGAAGAACACCCCGGAATCTAAGCGGCGGACACACGTATACCGGCCGCTTCAGCTCAATCGCACATTGCCGCACGCCCTTGCGGAGGGAAGAATTGGACTGGACCCCCAAGCGGCTCGCCGAGCCCAGTGACCGGCGTGCGCCCGCGCCCTGTGGGCGAGCGCGCGCACGAAGGGAGGACCGTGCCTTTCGGCTTCGCTCCGGAGACGCGTGCGGATTCCGCCTCCCGCCTGAACCGGGTCCTCGGCCCCGACGAGTGGGCGGCCACCGCGGTCCCCCTGCTGCCCAACCCGCGGGAGACCGTCAAGGATCTGTGCGCCCGTCACCTGCCCTCGCCCGGGACGGTGGTGGTCGCGGTGTTCGACCCGGACGGGAGGATGACCGCCAGCGCCTCGTTCACCCAGCGCCGGGAGAAGAACGACGGCTGGGATCACCGCAACGCGATCCTCACCCACCTGCGCCGGGTCCTCCCGCACGACCTGCGGCTGCGGTCCCCGGTGCGGACCGCCGTGCTGATGCTGTGCCGCGAGGGGACCCCGGGGTGGACCGAGACCGACGGCGCGTGGATGTGGGGGCTGCGCGACGCGTGCGTGCTGCACGGGCTGCGCTGCGGCGCCTACATCACGCTCACGCCGGGCGGCTGGCAGGTCCTCGGGGACGGCCGCGCCGGACGCACCCCGCACTCGGGATCATGGGCCGGCGGCGCCGCGGGACGGACGGTGCTCGCGACACCCGGCAGGGCACCGGAGGCGGTGCGCCGCCAGGCGGCCCGCTGACCCGCGCGCCGTGTTCCCCGGCGTTCCCCCGTCACCGCTGCGCGCGGGCGGCGCGACGCAGCGGTCCGTGGTCAGAGCAGGGTGCGCAGCCGCTCCGGGTCGCCGCAGACGACCAGCAGCGATGTGGCATGCGCGGTCGCGCGGCGCAGCGCCTGGGCGGCTTCCTCGTCGGAACCGCCGTTCATCGCCAGCACCACCACCGCGCGGTTCGCGACGCGCTCCGCCGCTGCCGACGCGTAGAAGACGTCCTCGCCCTCGTCCTGCTGCCGCCAGTAGGCGGCCTCGCCGAAGGTGAGCTCGTGCTGGGCCCACGGGTGGGCTTCGCCGGTGGTGAGCACCAGGATGTCGCCCGGCGTGCGCCCGGCGTCCAGCAGGACGTCGACGGCGTCGTCGGCGGCCGCGACGGTGGTCGCCTCCGTGGCCGGCACCAGCTGGATCTCCACCCCGTCGGCGGGGCGGGCCGGGGCGGGCACCGACGCGGCGGCGCCGCGCGTGGGGACGGGGCCGGGACGGCCGGGAGTGGGATGGGTACGCGTCGCGCGGGGTGGTGCGGGACGGGGTCCGGGTCGGGGACCAGGAGCCGGAACGGGACGGGGGGCCTGCGGAGTACGGGTTCCCCCCGCTGCGGCACGCGGGCCCGGGACACTCTCGTGAATCGGTGGCTCCTCGGGGATGAGAGGCATGGTGAGTTGTCTATCAAATGCGCTGCGCGGGCACAGCAGCGGGTCGGTCAGAATTCGAAAAGCAACTGCTCGCTGTCGAGCTCCGACGGCTCGGCGCCGTCCACGGCCCGCCGCACCTTCTTCATGTGCCGCCAGCGCGGCAGTGCGTCAAGATACGCCCAGGACAGTCGGTGGTGTGGGGTGGGGCCCCATTCCTCCAGTGCGCTGCGGTGCACCGGCGAAGGGTACCCCGCGTTGTCGGCGAAACCGAACGCCGCGTGCTCCGCGCCGAGTTCGGCCATCCGCGCGTCACGATGCACCTTGGCGATCACCGACGCCGCGGCGACCGGCACGCACGACTGGTCCCCCTTGATCACCGTACGCACCTGCCACGGCCCGCCGAGGTAGTCGTGCTTCCCGTCGAGGATGACGGCGTCCGGGCGGACGGTCAGTCCCTCCAGGGCCCGCTCCGCGGCCAGGCGCAGAGCGGCGGTCATGCCGAGCTCGTCGATCTCCTGCGGCGAGGCGTGCCCCAGCGCGTGATCGGTGACCCAGCCCAGCAGCAGACCGGCAAGGGCCGTGCGGCGCCTGACGGTCAGCAGCTTGGAGTCGGTGAGCCCGTCCGGCGGACGGCGCAGCCCCGTGACGGCGGCGCACACCGTGACCGGCCCGGCCCAGGCCCCGCGGCCGACCTCGTCCACCCCTGCGACGACCCGTACGCCGAGGGTGGCGCGCAGTGAGCGTTCGACGCGGTGGGTGGGAGGTTGGTGTGCCATGGCAAGGTCAAGATTACGCTCCCGCCTGCGGCGTCGGCACCGGGGTCACCCCCTGCCCGGCCAGGCCGGCCCGGGAGGATGACGGGCTCTCAGCGGAGCCGTCCCCGCCCTGCTCCCCGCGGGGCGCGGGCAGGGCGGCGGGGCCCGCGGGCAGCCAGCCGGGGAGCGGTTCGGTGCGCTCCCGCCACCGCTGGGGCGGTGCCCCGCCCGGCCGGCAGGCCAGCACGCCCCCGACGATGGCGCACGTGGTGTCCACGTCACCGCCGGCCCGGGCGGTGGCCCAGAACGCGGTCTCGTAGTCGTCCAGGTGGCGGGCGGCCGACCACAGGGCGAAGGGGACGGTGTCCGGGGCGCTGCTGCGCCGGCCGTTGCCCAGGACGGCGGCGACGGTGGCCACGTCCGCGTAGTCGAGCAGGTCGCGGGCGCGCCGCAGGCCCATCCGCACGGCGCTGCGCGGCACCAGCTCGCTGACGGCGTCGAGCAGGGCCGCGGGGCCGCCGGGTCCGTCCGGGGACGCCACCAGGGCGGCCGCGGCGGCGACGGCCATCGCCCCGGCCACGGCTTCGGGGTGCTGGTGGGTGGTGCCGGCCGAGAGTTCGGCCTGGCGGAGCGCCTGCTCGGGGTCGCCGGCGTACCAGGCGCCCAGCGGGGCGATCCGCATGGCGGCGCCGTTGCCCCACGAGCCCTGCCCGTTGAAGAGTCCGGCCGCCTGCTCCCGCCAGTCGGCTCCCTCCTCCCGGATCAGCCGCAGCAGACGCCCCACGGTCGACCCGTAGCCGCGCCCGGCGTCGTGGTGCTCCGCGAAGGAGCGCACCAGCGCGTCCTGGTCGATGCCGCCGCGCGCCGCGAGGACGGCCAGGACCGAGCAGGCCATCTCGGTGTCGTCGGTCCATGACCACCGGCCGGGCGGCACCTCGCCGCCGACGAGCGCCTGATGCCGCGCGGGCACGGCGAACTGCGCGCCGAGCGCGTCACCGACGGACAGGCCGCGCAGGCTGGCCAGGGCACGGTGGAAGCGGTCGGCTGGGCCGGGGAGGAGAGGGTCAGCGGTCATGGCGACGGAAACTCTGACATCGCGCCCCAACGGGGTCAATCGCGCTGTGCGCAAACTCACCGGCCAGCGGCCCGCCCGGCGCCGGACGGCGACCGCCCCGGCTCAGGAACCGTGCCCGGCGCGCCGGGCGGCGCCGTAGGAGCGGTCCTCCAGCGGCGCGGACGCCAGGAACTCCGCGAAGCCCGGTCCTGGCTGCCGGGCGGGCGCCAGCAGCCCGCCCTCGCGCACCGACCGCACCAGCCGCCCGGGCACCGGGACCGGCAGCACCGCGCGCCGCAGCCCGCGCGCCCGCACCAGCGCCCGCACCACGTCCTGCGCGGTCAGGATCTCCGGGCCGCCGAGGTCGTCCGCCCGCCCCACCGGCTCCCCGAGCGCCAGGGCGGCGAGCCGCTCGGCGACCTGCGCGACGTCCACCGGCTGGAAGAGCAGTCCCGCGGGCACCGGCACCACCGGCAGCCGCACCAGTTGCTGGGCCACCGCGAGCAGCAGATCGTGGAACTGCGTCGCGCGCAGCACGGTCCACGGCAGGCCGGACGCCTCGATCTCCCGCTCGACGGCGAGCTTCGCCCGGTAGTAGCCGTACGGCACCCGGTCGATGCCCACGATCGAGACGTCGACCAGGTGCGGGGATCCGGCGGCCCGCGCCGCGTCGATCAGCCGGCGGGCGGCCGGCAGGTCGTTCTTCCAGTGCCGCGGATCGCTGGCGCAGTGCACCACGGCGGCCGTGCCCTCCAGCGCCGCGACCAGTCCCGCGCCGGTCACCAGGTCCCCGACCGCCCACTGGGCCTTCTCCGGGCCGGTCCCGGGCCGCCGCGGCCGGCGGCTGAGCACCCGCACCGGCCGCCCCTCGGCCAGCAGCCGCCGCACCACGGCGGCGCCGAGCACCCCCGTCCCGCCGGTCACCAGTACCGTGTCCATCGCCGTCCCGTCCTTTCCTCCGCCGCCCGCGCACCGGGCTTCTCCCGAGTACAGACCGGACAGCGGCGCGGAACGTGACAGGCACGCCGGACACGGCGGTCAGCGGCGGCCCCGCCCGGCCGCCGGACCGCTCACACCGTCCACCGCTGCACCAGGTCCACGATCTCACCGGCCACCGACAGCACGTCCTTGTCGAGCCCGGCCCGCTCCTCCAGCCGCCCGATCGAGGCGTCCCGGTACTTGGCCCGCTCGTTGGCCGAGTCCCACAGCGACAGCACCAGGAACTCGCTGCCCGCGCCCTCCGCGAAGACCCCGCGGAGCATCCCGGGCGACCCGGCCATCGCCGGGTTCCACACCTTCTCCTGCATCAGCGTGAAGTGGTCGCCCTTGTCCGGGCGCACCCTCAGGTGCGCCGCGCGCAGCAGGTCCGCGTCGGCGAAGTACGGCCGGAAGCCGACCTTCACCTCCTGGCGCTGCTCGAAGAGGCGGACGTCGGCGCGCTCGTAGGTGCCGTGCTGCGCAGCGGCGATCTCGTCGTGCGGCCCGGCCATGAACATGTCGTAGTAGGAGCGGTTCTCCCAGAAGCAGAAGATGTGCGCCTCATAGGGCCGGCCGCGGCCCCACCCGCCGCCCTGCCCGCGGAAACCGGGCTCCCCCAGCAGCTCCCGCCACGCGCGCTGCCCGCGCTCGAATCCGGCACGGTCCACGACACGGCAACGAAACCACTTCACCAGCACCGCGCCATCCTAAGTCCGCGCGGATGCGCCGGTGTTCCACGCGGCAATTCCCAACCTCCTTTCCTCATACGGCCGTACGATCTTCGTATGGATGCTCTGTATCCGCGCCTGCTGGTCGCCGACTTCGAGACCGCCGTCCACTTCTGGACGGGCGTGCTGCGCGATCTGCACGGCATCGAGCCCGTCAAGGTGCTGCCCGAACCGGGGTACGCCAACTGGGACCTCGACGGCCAGGCGGTGCTGGTCCTCTACTCCCGCGACGCCGTGGCCCGCGCGATCGGCACCGACACCCTTCCCTCCGACGCGGTCGCCCAGGACACCGCGATGCTGGTCCTGCGGGTGCCCGACACCGACGCGGCCACCCGGTGCCTGGCCGCGCACGGCGCCCTGGTCATCAGCGGTCCGCGGGACCGCCCCGAGTGGGGCCCGGGCCTGCGCACCGCCCATCTGCGCGACACCGAGGGCAACCTGATTGAGCTTCAGTCCTACTGACTCCTTCCCGCGGTACGCGGGCACACGGTGTGGACATCGCGCCCGACATCGCGGTTAATCGACTCAAAGCCCCATCGACTCAAAGCCCCACCGCCGGGGGCCGGCCCCCGGCGCGGCGGTCCGCTTCCGTGGAGAGGGAGACCGTGAGCAGCCTCAACAAGGGGATCGAACGGGCCGAGGTGCGGCTCAAGTGGGACCCGAGCCCCCTGGGCGCACCGGTCAGCGACCTCGATCTCATCGCCGGGACCTACCGCGCGGACGCGCCCCGCGGCGAGCCCGCCTACCTCGTGTACTTCGCCAGCCGGTCACCCGACGGCACGATCGGCCTCAACCGGGACAGCACGACCGGCCAGGGCCTGGGCTGGGACGAGGTCATGACCCTGGAACTCGGCAGGCTGGCCCCCTCCTACGCCCGGGTCGTCGTCGGCGTCGCCATTCAGCAGGGCGGCGGACGGATGGTTTTCGGCCAGATCGCGCACCCCGAGGTCCAGGTGGTGGAGGGATATACCGAACTGGCCCGGGACGACTTCTCCGGTGTTCCCGGCGCGACGGCCGCGACGGTCGCCGAATTCGTCCGCGGGGATTCCGGCGTCTGGGAATTCCGTGCGGGCGTACGGGGATTCGACGCCGACCCGGATTCCTTCGCCGCCGGGATGGGCAGCGCCTGACCGCCGGCACGCCGCGGGGGCGGAGCGGCCGTCCGGCCCCTCCGCCCCCGCTTCAGCCGCCCGGTGTCAGCCGGCGGCGGACGTCAGCCACGCGGTGTCGTCACGTGCTGTCGTCCAGGTGCTGTCGTTCAGCTGCACCCGCTGGTCGAGCCGCAGCCCTCGCAGACGTAGCAGCTGCCCGCGCGCCGCATCTTGGTGCCGCAGGACAGACACAGCGGCGCGTCGGCGTTCAGGCCCAGCTGGATCTCCGCCAGCTCGGTGGAGCTGTGGGCCTCCTTCGGGGCCGGGGCCACCGTCGGCGCCTCCGCCGTGGGTGCCGGGCTCTGCGCCGGGGCGATCGGCTGCCGGGGCGCGGACTGGGCCAGCCCCTCGACGTCCATCTCGTCGTCGGACGGCTCGTACGACCCGGTGTCCAGGTGCCGCTGGCGCTCCTCGGCGGAGTGGATGCCGAGCGCCGAGCGGGTCTCGAACGGCAGGAAGTCCAGCGCCAGGCGGCGGAAGATGTAGTCCACGATGGACTGGGCCATCCGCACGTCCGGGTCGTCGGTCAGACCGGCCGGCTCGAACCGCATGTTGGTGAACTTCGAGACGTACGTCTCCAGCGGGACGCCGTACTGCAGGCCCACCGAGACCGCGATGGAGAAGGCGTCCATCATGCCCGCGAGCGTCGAGCCCTGCTTGGACATCTTCAGGAAGACCTCGCCCAGGCCGTCGTCCGGGTAGGAGTTGGCCGTCATGTAGCCCTCGGCACCGCCCACGGTGAACGAGGTGGTGATGCCCGGACGGCCCTTGGGCAGCCGCTTGCGGACCGGGCGGTACTCGACGACCTTCTCCGCCGCGGCCGGGGCGGCCTGCGCGGCGGACTCGACGGTCTTGCTCTCCTTCTTCTTCGCCGACAGCGGCTGGCCGACCTTGCAGTTGTCGCGGTAGATCGCCAGCGCCTTCAGGCCGAGCTTCCAGCCCTGGAAGTAGATCCCCTCGATCTCCTCCACGGTGGCCGACTCCGGCATGTTGACCGTCTTGCTGATCGCGCCGGACAGGAACGGCTGGGTGGCCGCCATCATCCGCACATGGCCCATCGGGGAGATGGCCCGATCGCCCATCGCGCAGTCGAAGACCTCGTAGTGCTCCGGCCGCAGGCCCGGCGCGTCGATGACGTTGCCGTGCTCGGCGATGTGGGCGACGATCGCCTCGACCTGCTCGGGCTGGTAGCCCAGCCGCGCCAGGGCCTTGGGCACCGTGAGGTTCACGATCTGCATCGACCCGCCGCCGACCAGCTTCTTGAACTTCACCAGCGCCAGGTCCGGCTCGATGCCCGTGGTGTCGCAGTCCATCATCAGGCCGATGGTGCCGGTCGGCGCCAGCACGCTCGCCTGGGCGTTACGGAAACCGTTCTCCTCGCCGAGGCGCAGCACGTCCTGCCACGCCTCGGTGGCGGCGGCCCACACCGGGGTGTCCAGGTCGTCCATGCGCTTGGCGGCGGCGTTGGCGTCCGAGTGCTGCCGCATGACGCGCTTGTGCGCCTCGGCGTTGCGGGCGTAGCCCTCGTAGGGGCCGACGACATTGGCCAGCTCGGCGGAGCGGCGGTAGGCGGTGCCGGTCATCAGGGAGGTGATGGCACCGGCGAGCGCGCGGCCGCCGTCGCTGTCGTAGGCGTGGCCGGTCGCCATCAGCAGGGCGCCGAGGTTGGCGTAGCCGATGCCGAGCTGGCGGAAGGCGCGGGTGGTCTCGCCGATCTTCTGGGTGGGGAAGTCGGCGAAGCAGATGGAGATGTCCATCGCGGTGATGACCAGCTCGACGACCTTGGCGAAGCGCACGGCGTCGAAGCTCTGGTGGCCGTCGTCGTCGGCGCGCAGGAACTTCAGCAGGTTCAGCGAGGCCAGGTTGCACGAGGAGTTGTCCAGGTGCATGTACTCGCTGCACGGGTTGGACGCGGTGATCCGGCCGGTCTCCGGCGAGGTGTGCCAGTGGTTGATCGTGTCGTCGTACTGGATGCCCGGGTCGGCGCAGGCCCAGGCGGCCTCGGCCATCTTCCGGAACAGGTGCTTGGCGTCGACCTCCTCGATGACCTCGCCGGTGAGCCGGGCGCGCAGGCCGAACCGCTCGCCGCCCTCGACCGCCTTCATGAACTCGTCGTTGACGCGGACGGAGTTGTTGGCGTTCTGGTACTGGACGGAGGTGATGTCGTCCCCGCCGAGGTCCATGTCGAAGCCCGCGTCGCGCAGCGCGCGGATCTTCTCCTCCTCCTTCACCTTGGTCTCGATGAAGGCCTCGATGTCGGGGTGGTCGACGTCCAGGACGACCATCTTGGCGGCCCGCCGGGTGGCGCCGCCGGACTTGATCGTTCCGGCGGAGGCGTCGGCGCCGCGCATGAAGGAGACCGGGCCGGAGGCGTTCCCTCCGGAGGACAGCAGCTCCTTGGAGGAGCGGATCCGGGACAGGTTCAGGCCGGCGCCGGAACCGCCCTTGAAGATCATGCCCTCTTCCTTGTACCAGTCGAGGATCGACTCCATGGAGTCGTCGACCGACAGGATGAAGCAGGCCGAGACCTGCTGCGGCTGGGCGGTGCCGACGTTGAACCACACCGGGGAGTTGAAGCTGAAGACCTGGTGCAGCAGGGCGTAGGTCAGCTCGTGCTCGAAGATCTCGGCGTCCGCCGGGGAGGCGAAGTACCCGTGCTCCTCGCCCGCCGCGCGGTAGGTCTTCACGACCCGGTCGATCAGCTGCTTGAGGCTGCTCTCCCGCTGCGGGGTGCCGAGCGCGCCGCGGAAGTACTTGCTGGTGACGATGTTGGCGGCGTTCACCGACCAGAAGTCGGGGAACTCGACGCCACGCTGTTCGAAGTTGATCGAACCGTCTCGCCAGTTGGTCATGACGACGTCACGGCGCTCCCACACCACCTCGTCGTACGGGTGGGTGCCCGGCGTGGTGTGGATCCGCTCGACGTGCAGGCCCCTGGCCGTCTTCGCCGCCTTGTCGAGTTTGCCGCCCTTGGCGCGGGAGCCACGCGCCGGGCCGCTCGCCGTCTCTGTCATGCCGCCTCCCTATTCGGGCAAAACGCCCAGAAGTGCCACGGTCTTCCCCGCCGCACGATGCCGTCTGCCGCCTCGGCGCTCCGCGCCTCGGCTGTCTGTCCTGCTGTCTTCTCCGCTGTCCGCGCGCCGCCCGTCCGTGCCGCGGCGCGCGGGCCGCTTCCGCCGCTCGCCGGCCGGGGCAGGCGGGCGGCCTGCCGCTCAGTCTGCGGCGCGCCGGTCCG
>JBEHXI010000023.1:0-42187 GCA_048498775.1 Actinomycetota bacterium
CCCCTCCCTCCCCCCCTCCCCTCCCCCCCCTCCCCCCCCCCCCCGGTGCCGTACGGCTGACCGGTGCATGACCGTAAAGCCCGTATTCTGAGACACCCGGTGGCGCGGGGTGGACGGTGTGCAAGACTGCGTCCGTGTCCTACGCCATGATTATTGGCAGCAGGCGCGCCGGTCCGCAGTGACCGCCCTGCCACGCAGACCCGAGCGTGGCGGCGATCACCGTGTCCCAGACCCGCGCGCAGACCTCTCGCACCCGCGAGAGGTTTTTTCGTTTCCCGGGCCATCCGCACCGGGCGGCGAGCGTGAGGGATCATTGGGGGCAAGTGGAGCGCAGTCGTCCGGAAACCAGGCTTTCCGGACCCCACTCATGTGACAGGAGCCCAGCACCATGACCGCCGAACCCGACGACACCTTCCACGTCTTCGACACGACGCTTCGCGACGGTGCCCAGCGCGAGGGCATCAACCTCACCGTCGCCGACAAGCTCGCGATCGCCCGGCACCTGGACGACTTCGGCGTGGGGTTCATCGAGGGCGGCTGGCCGGGCGCCAACCCGCGGGACACCGAGTTCTTCGAGCGGGCCCGCAACGAGATCGACTTCCGGCACGCCCAGCTCGTCGCGTTCGGCGCCACCCGCAAGGCGGGCGTACGCGCCGAGGACGACCCGCAGGTCGCGGCGCTGCTCGCGTCCCAGGCGCCGGTCGTCACGCTGGTCGCCAAGTCGCACGACCGGCACGTCGAGCTCGCCCTGCGCACCACGCTGGAGGAGAACCTGGCGATGGTCCGCGACACGGTGGCCTACCTGCGCTCCCAGGGCCGCCGGGTCTTCGTCGACTGCGAGCACTTCTTCGACGGCTACCGGGCCAACCCCGAGTACGCGAAGTCCGTGGTGCGGGCCGCGCACGAGGCGGGCGCGGACGTGGTGGTGCTGTGCGACACCAACGGCGGCATGCTCCCCGCCCAGATCCAGGCCGTGGTGTCCGTGGTCCTGGCCGACACCGGCGCGCGGCTGGGCATCCACGCCCAGGACGACACCGGGTGCGCCGTCGCCAACACCCTGGCCGCGGTCGACGCCGGCGCCACCCATGTGCAGTGCACCGCCAACGGCTACGGCGAGCGGGTGGGCAACGCCAACCTCTTCCCGGTGGTCGCCGCGCTGGAGCTGAAGTACGGCAAGCGGGTCCTGCCGTCCGGCACGCTCGCCGAGATGACCCGGATCTCCCACGCCATCGCCGAGGTGGTCAACCTCATCCCCTCCACCCACCAGCCGTACGTCGGCGTCTCGGCGTTCGCCCACAAGGCCGGGCTGCACGCCTCGGCGATCAAGGTGGACCCGGACCTGTACCAGCACATCGACCCCGAGCTGGTCGGCAACACCATGCGCATGCTGGTCTCCGACATGGCCGGCCGCGCCTCCATCGAGCTCAAGGGCAAGGAGCTCGGCTACGACCTGACCGGCGACCGGGCCCTGGCCGGCCGGGTGGTCGAGCGGGTCAAGGAGCGGGAGCTGGCCGGCTACACCTACGAGGCCGCCGACGCCTCCTTCGAGCTGCTGCTGCGCGACGAGGTCGCCGGCACCGCGACCCGCTTCTTCCGGCTGGAGTCCTGGCGGACCATCGTCGAGCAGCGCCCGGACGGCGTCCAGGTCAACGAGGCCACCGTGAAGCTGTGGGTCAAGGGCGAGCGGATCGTGGCCACCGGTGAGGGCAACGGCCCGGTGGACGCCCTGGACCGCGCGCTGCGCGCCGGCCTGGAGCGGATCTACCCGCACCTGGCGCAGATGGAGCTGGTCGACTACAAGGTGCGCATCCTGGAGGGCCGGCACGGCACCCGGTCCACCACCCGGGTGCTGATCTCCACCAGCGACGGCAAGGCCGAGTGGTCCACCGTCGGGGTCGGCGAGAACGTGATCGCCGCCTCCTGGCAGGCCCTGGACGACGCCTACACCTACGGCCTGATCCGCGCGGGTGCCGAGCCGCAGGACTGACACCGCGTCCGGACCACCGCCCGCCGGGTCGCGGCACCCGGCGGGCCGGCGCGCGCCGCACCGGGCGGATCGCCCGGGTGGCCGACGCCACCGGAAGGGGGCGGGCGCCGAACCTCCCGGCGCGGCACGCCAGTTGGCGGATCGGCCCAGGTGCCGAGGGGGTGACGGTGACCAACGGCACAGCTACTACTCGGTAAATGCGGCGGGGCACGGCCCGTAATGTGTGTGCCAACCCTCGACCCGACCAAGGAGACTGCATGCGCTCTCCGAAGGACTTCTTCCGCCCGCTGGCGGTAGGCGCCCCGGCTCCGCTGCACGAGATCCCGTTCCGGCCGTCCCGGATGATCCACTTCTTCGACCCGAGCAACGAGAAGATGGCGGCCAAGGTGCCCGCCATCGCCGCCCAGGTCGACGTCCTGCTCGGCAACCTCGAGGACGCGGTCTCCGCGGACCGCAAGGAGGCGGCCCGCGACGGCCTGGTCCGCATCGCGAAGGACACCGACTTCGGCGACACCCAGCTGTGGACCCGGGTCAACTCGCTGGACTCCCCGTGGGTCCTGGACGACCTGACCACCCTGGTCACCGAGATCGGCCACAAGCTGGACGTCATCATGGTGCCCAAGGTGGAGGGCGCCGAGGACATCCACTACGTGGACCGGCTGCTGGCCCAGCTGGAGGCCAAGGCGGGCCTGGAGCGGCCGATCCTGGTGCACGCGATCCTGGAGACCGCGACCGGTGTCGCCAACGTCGAGGAGATCGCCGGCGCCAGCCCGCGGATGCAGGGCATCTCGCTCGGCCCGGCCGACCTGGCGGCCAGCCGCCGGATGAAGACCACCCGGGTCGGCGGCGGCCACCCCGGCTACCTGGTGCGCGAGGACCCGCGGGGCGACGGTGCGGACGCCCCCCGCGCGACCTTCCAGCAGGACCTGTGGCACTACACCATCGCCCGCATGGTGGACGCCTGCGCGGCGCACGGCATCCTGCCGTACTACGGCCCGTTCGGCGACATCCGCGACACCGTGGCCTGCGAGGACCAGTTCCGCAACGCCTTCCTGCTGGGCTGCGTGGGCGCCTGGAGCCTGCACCCGGTGCAGATCGAGATCGCCAAGCGGGTCTTCTCGCCCGCGCCGCAGGACGTCGCCTGGGCCCGCCGGGTCATCGCGGCGATGGGCGACGGCACCGGCGCGGTCATGATCGACGGCAAGATGCAGGACGACGCGACGTACAAGCAGTGCCAGGTGGTGGCCTCGCTGGCGGACGCGCTGGCCGCCCGCGACCCGGAGCTGCGCGACGCGTACGCGGCAGCCGAGAAGGAGTGAACCGCGAGATGTCCGACGCCACCCTGCGCCCGCGCCGTTCGGTGCTCTACATGCCCGGCGCCAACGAACGGGCCCTGGAGAAGGCCAAGTCCATCCCGGCCGACGCGCTGATCCTCGACCTGGAGGACGCGGTCGCGCCCGACGCCAAGGCCGACGCCCGCAAGCGCGTCGCCGCGGCCGCCGCCTCCGGCGAGTACGGCCGCCGCGAGGTGACCATCCGGGTCAACGGCCCGGACACCGCCTGGCACGCCGACGACGTGCGCGCCGCCGCCGAGGCCGGCCCGGACGCCATCGTCGTCCCCAAGGTGGACTCGCCCGCCACGGTGATCGCCGTCGAGCGCGCCCTGGAGGCGGCCGGCGCCCCGGACCGCACCGCCATCTGGGCGATGGTCGAGACGCCCCAGGCGATGCTGGACGCCCGCGCCATCGCCGCGGCGAGCGAGCGGCTGACCGTGCTGGTGATGGGCACCAACGACCTGGCCAAGGAGCTGCACGCCGAGCATGTGCCGGGCCGCGCCCCGCTGCTGACCGGCCTGTCGCTGGCGCTGCTCGCCGCCCGCGCCACCGGCAAGGCGATCCTGGACGGTGTCTACAACGACGTGAAGGACACCGCCGGTTTCGAGGCCGAGTGCCTCCAGGGCCGGCAGTTCGGCTTCGACGGCAAGACCCTCATCCACCCGGGCCAGGTCGAGCCGTGCAACCGCGTCTTCGCGCCCTCCGAGGCCGAGGTGGAGCGCTCCCGCCGCATCATCGCGGCCTTCGAGGAGGCTGCCCGGGAGGGCCGCGGCGTGGTCACCGTGGACGGCCGGATGATCGAGAACCTCCATGTCGAGGACGCCCGGCGGATCCTCGCCCTGGCGGAGGCGGTCGCCGCGTCCTGAGGCCGGCACCACCGCCTGGCCGATGTGCGGTGGTACGGAATTTACAAAGCAAAGGGCCCCGCATGCAGTATGCGGGGCCCTTTCGACCTGCGTAACTGTCGGGTTCCTCCATGAAGTGGGCGCCGAGAGTGTGAGAAGTCGATGCCGATCTCGGCGGGTGGGCGCTCGTAAGGTCGGAACATGACCGTTGTGGACGAGGAGTCGGCTGGGGCGACTGACGCGCGTGGGCGCGTCGAGGAGTTGCACGCCATCCGGGAGCAGGTGCGGCGGGGGCCGAGCGATCGGGCGACGGAGGCGCAGCACGCGAAGGGCAAGCTGACGGCCCGGGAGCGGATCGATCTGCTGCTGGACGAGGGGTCGTTCCACGAGGTGGAGCCGCTGCGGCGGCACCGGGCTTCGGGTTTCGGGCTGGAGGAGAAGCGTCCGTACACCGATGGGGTGGTGACGGGCTGGGGGACGGTGCACGGGCGGACGGTGTTCGTCTACGCGCATGACTTCCGGATCTTCGGCGGTGCGCTGGGGGAGGCGCACGCCACGAAGATCCACAAGATCATGGACATGGCGATCGCGGCGGGCGCGCCGCTGATCTCGCTGAACGACGGGGCGGGCGCGCGGATCCAGGAGGGTGTCTCCGCGCTGGCCGGCTACGGCGGGATCTTCCAGCGCAACACCCGGGCCTCCGGGGTGATTCCGCAGATCAGCGTGATGCTCGGGCCGTGCGCCGGCGGGGCGGCGTACTCCCCGGCGCTGACCGACTTCGTCTTCATGGTCCGCGAGACCTCGCAGATGTTCATCACCGGCCCCGACGTGGTGCAGGCGGTGACCGGCGAGCAGGTCTCGCAGAACGGGCTGGGCGGCGCGGACGTGCACGCCGAGACCTCCGGGGTGTGCCACTTCGCCTACGACGACGAGGCCAGCTGTCTGGAGGAGGTCCGCTACCTGCTGTCCCTGCTGCCGGCCAACAACCGGGAGAACCCCCCGGCCGCGGAGTGCGCGGACCCGGCGGCGCGGCGCGGTGAGGTGCTGCTGGACCTGGTGCCGGCGGACGCCAACCGGGCCTACGACATGCGCAAGGTGATCGAGGAGATCGTCGACGAGGGCGAGTTCCTGGAGATCCACGAGCGCTGGGCACGCAACATCATCGTGGCGCTGGCGCGGCTGGACGGGCAGGTGGTGGGCATCATCGCCAACCAGCCGCAGGTCCTGGCCGGGGTGCTGGACATCGAGGCGTCCGAGAAGGCCGCCCGCTTCGTGCAGATGTGCGACGCGTTCAACATCCCGCTGATCACCCTCCTCGACGTGCCCGGCTTCCTGCCCGGCGTGGACCAGGAGCACGGCGGGATCATCCGGCACGGCGCCAAGCTGCTGTACGCGTACTGCAACGCCACGGTGCCGCGGATCTCGGTGATCCTGCGCAAGGCCTACGGCGGCGCGTACATCGTGATGGACTCCCAGTCCATCGGCGCGGACCTGACGTACGCCTGGCCGACCAACGAGATCGCGGTGATGGGCGCCGAGGGCGCCGCCAACGTGATCTTCCGGCGGCAGATCGCCGAGGCCGACGACCCCGACGCCACCCGCGCGGCCATGGTCAAGGAGTACAAGGCCGAGCTGATGCACCCGTACTACGCGGCCGAACGCGGCCTGATCGACGACGTCATCGACCCGGCCGACACCCGCCAGGTCCTCATCGCCTCCCTGGCGATGCTGCGCACCAAGCACGCCGACCTGCCCTCGCGCAAGCACGGCAACCCCCCGCAGTAGGCAAGGAGCCAACCGTCATGAGCATCGACCACCTGGTGCGGATCGAGAAGGGGCGGGCGGAGCCGGAGGAGCTCGCCGCCGTCACCGCCGTCCTCCTGGCCCGCGCCGCCGCGGCCGGGCGCCCCGCCGAGGGCTACCGTCCCCGCAGCATCGCCGCCTGGCGCCGCCTGGAGCGCCAGGCCGGCTTCCAGGCCCCGCACAGCTGGCAGAGCTGACCGGCCGGAACCCGACCGGAGCCAGACCAAGGCCCCGTACGCGATCACCGCGTACGGGGCCTGTTCGTTGTGTACCTGTCATGCGGGCGGGTGGCGGAGAGAGCCGGTGGCCCGCTGCGGTGGGGGGTGCCGCGGGCCCGCCGGGGCACCCCGTGGTGTACCCGCCTAGCGCAGCCGCGCCATGAGGGCGTGCTCGACCAGCGTGATCAGCGTGCTCTTGGCCTCCGACCGCGTCCGCGCGTCGGTGGTCATGATGGGCGTCTCGGGGCCGATCTGCAGCGCCTCGCGGACCTCTTCGGGGCCGTAGGGCTGGTGACCGTCGAAGCCGTTGAGGGCGATGACGAAGGGCAGCCCGGAGTTCTCGAAGTAGTCGACGGCCGGGAAGCAGTCGGCGAGGCGCCGGGTGTCGACCAGGACGACGGCGCCGATGGCACCGCGCACCAGGTCGTCCCACATGAACCAGAACCGGTCCTGACCGGGGGTACCGAACAGGTACAGGATCAGGTCCTCGTCCAGCGTGATACGGCCGAAGTCCATGGCCACGGTCGTCGTGGTCTTGTCCGGCGCGTGCGTGAGGTCGTCGATGCCCGCCGAGGCGGACGTCATCACGGCTTCGGTACGCAGCGGGTTGATCTCCGATACGGCACCGACGAACGTGGTCTTGCCCACGCCGAAGCCGCCCGCCACCACGATCTTCGCGGAGGTGGTGGAGCGGGCTGCACCGCTAGAGCTTGCGAAGTCCACTGAGCACCCTTTCGAGCAGTGTCACATCTGGCTGGCCGCCGGCGGCTTCGTCGCCACCGGGCTGGTGGATGGCGACGAGTCCGGCCTCCGCCAAGTCGGCGACGAGGATTCGGGCGACGCCGAGGGGGATGGAGAGAAGTGCCGAGACCTCCGCCACCGACTTGATCTCCCGGCACAGGTGGCAGATCCGCTGGTGCTCCGGCAACTGCCCGCGCAGCTGGTCGGGTCCCGCGGTGGTGCTGACCAGCGCCTCGATGGCGAGCTGGTACCGCGGCCGGGTCCGGCCGCCGGTCATCGCGTACGGCCGGACCAGCGGCTGCTGGTCGGATCCCAGGGCGGTGCGCCTGGCTCGCGGTGGAGTCGGATTGCCGTAGTCGCCGCGCCCGCCCGGCGGGGGACCCTGCGGCGGCATGTGCGACTGGATCCGTGGAGTCACCGGTGGCCCCTGGACATACGGGTCCTGCTGCTCCGGGTTCGGGGCGGCAGGGTAGTAGGGCTGCAGCGGCGGCTGCTGACCGCCATACGGATATCCGCCTGGGGGCGTTGCCACGGTTCCTCCTCCAGCTGGGCACTGCGCCGTTCGCCGTCCCCGCCGGGTCAGTTCGTCGACGCGATACCGAACCTTACGATCCGGCGGCGCATCTACGCACGTCTGTCCGGCACTTGGAGCTCCGGCGGGACGGGACTAGCCGAGCAGACTCCCTTGGAGCTCGGCACGTAGGTCGGGGGTCAGGACGGAGCCCGCTCGGTCGACGAGGAGCGCCATCTCGTAGCCGACGAGGCCGATGTCGCACTCCGGGTGGGCCAGGACGGCCAGCGAGGAACCGTCGGAGACGGACATGATGAACATGAAGCCGCGCTCCATCTCCACCACCGTCTGGTTCACGCTGCCACCCTCGAAGATCCGCGAGGCTCCCGCGGTCAGCGAGGTCAGGCCGGAGGCGACGGCGGCGAGCTGGTCGGCGCGGTCGCGGGGAAATCCTTCGGACATGGCGAGCAGCAGACCGTCGGCTGAGACCACCACCGTGTGGGACACACCGGGGGTGTTGTCCACGAAGTTCGTGATCAACCAGTTCAGGTTCTGTGCCGCCTGGCTCATCGGACTCAACTAACGCTCCTGGTGGTTGGGGCCGAGGCCCTGGCTGTCAGTTGGGGTGGACTGGGATCCCGCACCGCGACCCTGACGTCCCTGCTGTACGCCGCGGCGAAGGTTGCTCAGACGCCCGCGGACGTCCTCCGGAGCCCTGGAGACCATGGATCCGGTCGACGAGGGGCTCGCTGCGGGAGCACCGGCCACAAGGTTCGCCTGTGGCACCCGGCGCGGCAGGCCGGCGGAGGTGACCCCGCCCGCCTTCGGGTCACGGGCTCGCTCGGCGGCCCGCTGCCAGTGCGCGTCGTTGGCCGAACGCCACTCACCGGCGTCCTGCTGTCCTCCCTGTCCCCCCGCACCGGAACTCGTCCGCAGATCCGTGCGGGTGTCCTCGGGGGCCGCCTCAGGCTGCGGAGCGGCCGCTTCCGGCTCCTGCCGCCGGCGGTTGCGGCGCGGCAGACCGGACCCGGTGAGCGTGGAGTCGCCGCTGTCCGGCGCGTCGTAGCCTACGCGCTCCTGGGCCGGGAAGGAGGACTCCGGTTCCGGAACCGTCGCCGACCAGCTTTCCTGCTGGTAGCCCTGGGACCATCCCTGAGTACCGTAGTCGCTCTCCGGGGAGGCGGCCGGGGCCGGGTGGGAGCCGGTGGTCTCGTACGCCGACTGCTGCCCGTTGCCGTAGCCGCCGTCGTACTGCTGCTCGAAGGCGGGGTCGTAGGACTGGCCGTAGGCCTGGTACGCACCGGTGTCGGCGGACTCCTGGTAGGGCTGCTGGTAGCCCTGCCCGGCGGCGTAGCCCTGGCCGTTGCCGTAGCCCTGCTCACCGGTGTACTGCCCGGAGCCGTAGGACTGCTCCTCCGCCTGGTAGGCGGGCTCGATGGCCGGGAAGTCCTGGCCGGCGGGCGCCTGGAGCTCCGGGGTGGGCTGGCGGTCCTGGGCGGCGGCCTCCACCGCCGCTCGGCGCTCCTCGCGCATCCGGGAGCGGCCGATCGGGTCGAGCGCCCGTATGCTCTCCGGGTTCTCGAACTGCCGCTCGTCGAAGCCGAGTTCCGCGGCGGTGAGCTCGCCGGAGTGGAACTCGCCGCGCCGGTTCTGGTGCTCGGGCATGATCCGGGAGACGGTGAAGTCGTCCTCCGGCTCCATGTCCATGCCGCCGTGGGTGATCGACTCGGGCAGCATCACCAGCGAGGTGGTGCCGGCCTGCTCGCCGGAGGGGCGCAGCTGGACGCGGATGCCGTGCCGGTCGGCGAGCCGCCCGACCACGAACAGGCCCATGCGCTTGGAGACCTCGGCGTCCACCGTGGGCGGGTCGGCCAGCTTGTGGTTGATGTCCGCGAAGTCCTCGGCGGTCAGGCCGATGCCCTTGTCGTGGATCTCGACCATGATCCGGCCGTCCGGCAGCCGGGTGGCGGTCACCCGGACCTTGGTGCGCGGGGAGGAGAACGAGATGGCGTTCTCCAGCAGCTCGGCGAGCAGGTGCACGAGGTCGGTGACCACGCCGCCGTGGATGTCGGTCTCCGGGACGCCGGTGATCTCGATGCGCTCGTAGCTCTCCACCTCGGAGGCGGCGGCGCGCAGCACGTCCACCAGGGGCACCGGCTCGTTCCATCGGCGGCCCGGCTCCTGGCCGGCGAGGACCAGCAGGTTCTCACCGTTGCGGCGCATACGGGTGGCCAGGTGGTCCAGCTTGAAGAGGTTCTCCAGCTGGTCCGGGTCGCCCTCGTTGCCCTCCAGGTCGGTGATCAGCTCCAGCTGCCGCTGGATCAGGCCCTGGTTCCGCATCGAGAGGTTGGTGAAGATCGCGTTGACGTTGCCCCGCAGCAGCGCCTGCTCGGAGGCGAGCCGCACCGCCTCGCGGTGGACCTGGTCGAACGCCCGCGCGACCTCGCCGATCTCGTCGTTGCTGCTGATCGGGATCGGCAGGACGCGGGTGTCGACGCGGCCCGGGTCGGTGCGCGAGAGCTGGTCGACCAGCGCCGGCAGCCGCTGCTCGGCCACGTCGAAGGCGGCGGTGCGCAGCCGGCGCATGCCGCGGCTCATTCCGCGGGCCATCAGACCGGCGACCAGGAAGGCCATCAGCACACCGGCCAGCACCGCGGCCGAGTTGACGATCGCGTTGGTCTTGGCGTCGCTGGCGATCTGCTGGGCGCTGGCGGTGGCCTGGTCGGCCGTCTGCTGCTCCACGGTCCGGTAGGTGTTGAACGCCAGCGTGGAGGTGGCGAAGTAGCTCTCCGGGGTGATGCCCTGGGGGAGAAGCGCCGAGGCCGGGGTGCCGGCGGCGATGGCCTTGATCATCGTGATGCGGTCCGGCGGCATGACGAACGGCTGCCCGGCGGCCTGCGCCTTGGCCTTCGCCGCCACCAGTTGCGCCTTGCCGTCGGCCTGGGCGTTCTTGACGGCCGCCTGGAAACGGGCCCAGTCGGCCGGGGTGCCGCTGCCGTGGAACTCCTCGACCGCGATGTTCTCCAGGTACGCGTACGAGGCGAGCGCGGTCATCTGGAGCCGGCGGTCGGCCTGGGGGGTCGGGCCCTCGCTGAGGATGTGCATGCCGATCGAGCGGGTCAGCGACTCGGCCGCCTCGGCCAGCGACAGCGCGTACAGGCTGCGCCCGAAGCTGATCTGGTTGTTCGTACCGAAGCCCATCTCGTTGGCGATGTACATCAGCGGGTGCTCGATCTGGACGTAGCCCTCCTCGGTCTGCACCGCGGGGAGCTTCGCCGTGAACGCGTACTGGCGCAGGTAGGCGAGCTTGGGCTCGGCGGCCGCGACGCCCGCCAGGCGGCGCTTGAGGGAAGCGGTGTCCGGCGCCTGGGCCACGGCGGCGTGGTAGGCCTGCGCGGCCTGGTCCGTGGCGTTGCGGGCGGCGATGACGTCGGGGTTCTTGGTGTCGCCCTTCAGCAGCGGGACGACGCTGACATCCCGCTCGTTGATGACGTCGTGGCTGTACGTTTCCGCAGCGCGGACCAGGACAGCGGTGCGGTAGGCGTTGTCCGCCTCCTGCCAGCGGTCCACCGCGCTCTTGACGTTGAAACCGCCGACCACCAGGGCGACGATCACCGGGATCAGCAGGATGGCGTTGAGCTTGGTGCGCACCCGCCAGTTGCTCGGGGAGAACCGGCTCCCCGGCTCGTCTGACGGCATGACCACGTCGACGGGCAGCGGCCCGCCACTCTCGCGTCCGGGCGGCGTGAAATTACCGCGGGCGGGCTGCGCGGGGTCCGGCCGTGTCCGCGTCGTGTTCCTCACTCGACCAACAACCTCTCGGCGCCGACACACCGACGTGCCGTGTCTACTCGCTGGTTCATGAATTCCAGCACGTCATGGCTGTGCTTTCCAAACGTCTGGAAAAAGTTCGCAGCTCACCCCGTTTCCCTCGATAAAACGGGCATAAGAGCGGTTCGGCCGCAAAACAAAGGGCAGAAGTGAGCGCTGAGGAGTGGATCATGTGCAAGGTGTGGCCGCGGCGTGACGATTGTCAGTCGAAACGTTATGAACGAACGGGCCCGCCGTGTCAAAGGACACAGCGGGCCCGTAACGATCAACTCCCAAGACCCACTTGCCAGTTGAGCGTCCGCCGCGGCCAGGGGCGGGCGGCTACTTCAGGCGGGCCAGCAGCGCGTGCTCGACCAGCGTGATCAGGGCGCTCTTCGCCTCGGCGCGTGCCCGGGCGTCGGTGGTCATGATCGGGGTGTCCGGGCCGATCTGCAGCGCCTCGCGGACCTCTTCCGGCGTGTACGGCTGGTGGCCGTTGAAACCGTTGAGGGCGATGACGAAGGGCAGCCCGGAGTTCTCGAAGTAGTCGACGGCCGGGAAGCAGTCGGCGAGGCGCCGGGTGTCGACCAGGACGACGGCGCCGATGGCACCGCGCACCAGGTCGTCCCACATGAACCAGAACCGGTCCTGACCGGGCGTGCCGAACAGGTACAGGATCAGGTCGTCGTCGAGCGTGATGCGGCCGAAGTCCATGGCCACCGTGGTGGTGGTCTTGTCCGCGACGTGGCTGAGATCGTCGATCCCCGCGGACGCCGAGGTCATGACGGCCTCGGTGCGCAGCGGGCTGATCTCGGAGACGGCGCCGACGAACGTCGTCTTGCCCACGCCGAAGCCGCCGGCCACCACGATCTTCGCCGAGGTGGTCGAACGGGCCGCGGGCTGCCCGTAGGCCGCGCCCGGCCCGGGGAACCCGCCCCCCGCCGCCGGAGCGAAGGGGTTCGAAGCGCCCTGCGACCTAGAGCTTGCGAAGTCCACTGAGCACCCTTTCGAGCAGTGTCACATCAGGCTGTCCGCCGGCCTCGCCACCGCCCGGCTGGTGAATGGCCACCATTCCCGCCTCGGCCAGATCCGCCACCAGGATCCGCGCGACACCCAGCGGGATGGCCAGCAGCGCGGAGATCTCCGCGACCGACTTGACCTCCATGCACAGGTGGCAGATGCGCTGATGCTCGGGGAGCAGCGTCTGGTACTGCGACGGGTCGGCGGACGTGCTCACCAGCGCCTCAATGGCCAGCTGGTATCTGGGTCTGGTACGGCCGCCGGTCATGGCGTAGGGCCGCACCAGCGGCTGATCGCCTTCGCCCCCGTACGACGCGCTGGAAGCGCCGTACGGGCCGAGCGAGGCGGGTGGCGGGGTCATGAATGGCCCTCCGAGCAGAGGCGGATGAAGAAGTTCCGGTCGTTGCGTGGGGGGTTGCTGGTGCGGGGGTGGGTGGGGGTGAGACTCAGGCGAGCAGGCTGCCCTGCAGTTCGGCGCGCAGGTCGGGGGTCAGGACGGAGCCCGCCCGGTCGACCAGCAGCGCCATCTCGTAGCCGACGAGGCCGATGTCGCACTCCGGGTGGGCCAGGACGGCCAGCGAGGAACCGTCGGATATCGACATGATGAACATGAAGCCGCGTTCCATCTCCACGACCGTCTGGTTGACGTCGCCGCCCTCGAAGATGCGCGAGGCCCCGGTCGTCAGTGAGGTCAGGCCGGAGGCGACGGCGGCGAGCTGGTCGGCGCGGTCGCGGGGGAAGCCTTCGGACATGGCCAGCAGCAGTCCGTCGGCGGAGACGACCACCGTGTGGGACACACCGGGGGTGTTGTCCACGAAGTTGGTGATCAACCAGTTCAGATTCTGTGCCGCCTGGCTCATCGAACTCAACTAACGCTCCTGCTGGTAAGGGGTACCGCCGTGGACATTGTTGGGGGTGCGGGCGCCGGCGTGGCCTGTGCCGGCGCTGCGTCCCTGCTGAATGCCTCGGCGAAGGTTGGTCAACCGGCCTCGCACGTCGTCGGGGGCGCGAGAGACCTGCGGACCGGCCTGCGTGGACTGCGTCGCGGTGCCGGGTACGAGGTTCGCGCGCGGGACCCGGCGCGGCAGACCGGACGAGGTGACTCCGCCCGAGGCAGGTTCACGGACCTGCTCGGCGCGGCGCCAGCGCTCGTCGTTGGGGGTGACGCGCCACTCCTCGGCGCCGGCGCCCTCGGCCCGCGCGCGCTGCGGGGGCCGGGCGGCGGACTGCTGCCGGGGCGGAGTGGGCGGGGTGGGCGGTTGCTGGGCGGCCGGTGGAGCGGACGGCGACTCGCCGCCCTCGGGACGCCCGCGGAACCAGGTGGAGTTCAGCGACTCGAAGATCGGGGAGCGGCCGTCGCCGGGCGACGAGGCCGGCGGCAGCGCCATCGGCTCCGCGACCGGGGGCAGCTGGGCCTCCGGACGGCGCTGCTGCGGCGGGGCACTCGCCGGCGCTCCGGCCTGCTGCCGGGGCATCCCCGGTTGCGGCGCCTGGCCACCGGGCTGCCGGCCGTTCGGCGAGGCACCCCCGCGCGGCCCGAAGACATCCGAACCGGAACCGGCACCCGCCGGCCGCGGCGCGAAGACGTCCGAGCCGGAACCGGCCGACCGGCCACCGAAGAGATCCGAACCGGAACCCGCTCCCGGAGCGCCGCCCGGGTGGCCGGGACCCGTCGGGCGAGGCCCGAAGACGTCCGAGCCGGAGCCCGCGGGGCGCCCGCCGAAGAAGTCAGGGCCCGGGGCGCCCGGTGCCTGGCTCTGACCGTGGCCCTGGCCCTGGCCCGCGTCCGGGCGGCCGAGGCGCGGTGTGCGCAGGCCCCCGCCACGGGTGGTGTCCGGGTAGGCGGCGCCGCGGCCCGCCCCGGGCTGGGGCAGCTGGGGGGACTCCGCGGGGGCGTCCATGCGGATCGGGTCGCCGTGCCGGGCGCTCTGCGGCGGCGCGAACTCGCCGGTCGTCGCCGGATCCGGGTAGGCGGCGCCGCGACCCCCGATCTGGGGGATCCGGGCGGTGTCCGCGGGGTTGTCCATGCGGACGGGCTCGCCGTGCCGGGCGCTCCGCGGCGGCGGGAACTCGCCGGTGGTGGACGGGTCCGGATAGGCGGCGCCACCCGGGGGCATCGGGAACTCGCCGGTCGCCCGGTCGGCGCCGGCCGTCGGCACCTGCGGGCGCGGGAAGCGCTCGGTGCGCTCGGAGAGGTCCTCGTCGTGGCCGCGCGGCACGTCCGCCCCGCCGTGCTCCTGCTGCGCCCAGCTGGGCAGGGTGCGCTCCTGGGCCCGGGCGGGCGCCGGCTCGGCGGTGGGCCGGGTCGGCAGGGCCGGGCCGCGGGCGGGACCACGCTCCGGCATGCCGCCGTCGCGGTTGCCGGCGAGGGCCGGACGCTGCGCGCCGGGCGGCATCTGACGCTGCGGGGCACGGCCGAGCGGGCTTCCGCCGCGGCCGGGCGGCGGGGGCACCGAGGCACCGCCGGCCTGGCCGGCGCCCTGTCCCGCCTTGCCGCCCTGACCCGGGGCGGGCTTGCCGCCCTGGGTCAGGTCCACGGGGAGCATGACCAGCGCGGTGGTGCCGCCGGAGTCGGACGGGCGCAGCTGGATGCGGATGCCGTGCCGCTGGGACAGGCGGCCGACCACGAACAGGCCCATGCGGCGGGAGACGGAGACGTCCACCGTCGGCGGGTTGGCCAGGCGCTCGTTGATGTCGGACAGGTCCTCGGGGGACAGGCCGATGCCGGTGTCGTGGATCTCGATGAGCACGCGTCCGTCCGGCAGCGCGTGGCCGGTGACGCGGACCTTGGTCTGCGGCGAGGAGAACGACGTCGCGTTCTCCAGCAGCTCGGCGAGCAGGTGGACGAGGTCGTTGACCACGCGGCCGGCGACGTCCGTCGGCGGCACCGAGGTCAGTTCGATGCGCTCGTACTGCTCCACCTCGGAGGCCGCGGCGCGCAGCACGTCGACCAGCGGGACCGGGCGCGTCCAGCGCCGTCCCGGCTCCTCACCGGCGAGGACCAGCAGGTTCTCACCGTTGCGGCGCATACGGGTCGCGAGGTGGTCCAGCTTGAACAGGTTGGACAGCTGGTCCGGGTCGGCCTCGCGGCTCTCCAGCTCGGAGATCAGCGACAGCTGGCGCTGGATGAGGCCCTGGCTGCGGCGCGAGAGGTTGGTGAACATCGCGTTGACGTTGCCCCGCAGCAGCGCCTGCTCGGCGGCCAGCCGGACCGCCTCGCGGTGGACGTCGTCGAACGCGCGGGCCACCTGGCCGATCTCGTCGCGGGTGTTGATGCCGATCGACTCGATGGAGGTGTCGACGTCCTGCGGGTCGGACTCCGACAGGTGGCGGACCAGCTCCGGCAGCCGCTTCTGGGCGACGTCCTTGGCGGTGTCCTGCAGGCGGCGCAGCGACCGGATCATCGAGCGGGCGACGACGAAGGCGCCGACCAGCGAGATGCCCAGGACCAGCAGGATGATCGCGCCGTTGATCAGCGCGTCCTGCTCGGCGGACGACCGCAGGGTCAGCGCCTTCTGCTGCATCTGGTCGAGCAGCTGGGCCTCGATGCGGGACATCTCCTGCATCTTGGTGTTCGCCTGGTCGTACCAGTCCAGGTACGACTTGTTCTCCTGGGAGATGCCGTTGGGCGTCTGCAGGACCCGGGCGCGGTACTGGTCGGCCTCGCTGATCACCGTGTTGCCGCCGTTGAGCGGCTTGAGCAGCTCGGCGGCTCCGGCGCCGTAGACCTCGGAGAAGCGCTTGAGCGAGGACGTCTCGCTGTTCTCGGCGCTCTGGGCGTACAGCCGGTCGCTGTTGGACAGCTGCGGTCCGGCCGGGTTGGCCAGCGCGGCGCTGATGACCGCGCGCTGCACCGACTCGTACTCCTTGGCGGCGGCGAACGCCGCGAGCGCCCGGGTGCCGCTGATGATGTCGCCCTGGCCGGTGGCCTGCGCCATGTCGGTGGTCAGCGAGATCAGCGAGTTGATCAGCTGGTCGTAGCCGGCGACGGTCTGCGAGATGTACTGGGTGTTGGTGGGCGCGTACGCCGAGTCGCGCAGCTGCTTGAGCGTCTGCAGCTGCCGCTCGATGTCGATGACGGTGCTGCGCACACCGATCAGCGCGGCCTCGTCGGGCTTGATGTCCCCGGTGGCCGACTCGAAGTTCTGGACCGCCCGGTCGGTGGCCTGGCGGCTCGCGACCACCTGGTCGTCCTTGGGGTGACCGCTGGTGATCGGGCCCGCGGTGGAGTCACGCTCGTTCTGCAGCGCGTCCGCCAGCTTGGAGCCCTGGCCGGCGATCTCGGCCATCAGCTTCACGTGGTCGAGGTTGCTGACGTTGTCCAGAGAGCTCTGGATACGCAGCGCGCCCAGCGTGGTCGCGGCGACCACGGGGAGCGCCAGCAGGGAGACCAGGCGTGTGCGGATGCTCCAGTTGCCCATCGCCAGGCGCGAGGCATGCCGCGCCTGCGGGCCGGTGAACGTGACGGGCACATCGACGTCGCCGCTGCCCTCGGAGGAGCTGCTGTCCTTGGCAGGCACGGCGCTGTTGATACTCGCCTGCCCGGCCGCTCCGGCGGCAGCGGTCACGGCGTCGTCAGCCGGGGGCCACGGCTCCTTGCCGCGGTCGGCTCCACCGCGCGACTCCGGGTCACCCGGAGCGCCGCTGTCCCTCTTGAAACGTCCCTGCACTAGCGTCGCAACCTCTGGACCAGGCGTCCCCCGCAATGCGGCAGGACGGTTTCGAGTGTTGGGGGGTTCGCGGCCCCCGGCGTTCGGATGACCTGCGAGTGCCCGTGGCCACCGCCGCTCGGCACGTCGTCGCGCCCCCGCGTGCCGTTCTCATGGCAGCGGCGGTCCGTGGAATTCCAGCACAGGCGGAGAAGTCCAACAAGGTCCGTAGACCAGGCTGTGACAAGGGTTACGCGATGCGTGTGCCGGGTGACGCAGTGTGGGTGATCAGGTCCCTGATAACGGACTTATGCCACTGCCGGGAGTGTCCGTTTGCGTGGTCCGGCTGTCGGAGGGCGACAGAGAAACGTTGTCATCAGTCCGGAATGTCCGCCTTCACGGGAGCAATTCGTGAGGAGTCTGTGTACGGTTTGTGCAATTTGCCATGCACATCGTGAGGAAAATCACACCGCCAGCGTTGCCTGCGTCACGGAGGCAACGGAATCCGCAGCCCTAGCCTGGGGGTTGACGTAAAGATCGACAGGTCGCGCCGTGCCGACGGCGCCGAGACGCAAGGTGTGTGCGCCCCCCATGAAGACGACGATGCTCTTCCGTCCGATAGCCAACCCGCGCCGCACCACCCTCGCCCACCTGAAGGACGCCGACGATCTCGCCGCGCCGGCCGCCGCCCCGGAGGCCGCCGAGCCGCAGTCCGAGGCGCTCCCGCTGCCGCGCCAGACCGCGAACCCGCGCCGCACCGTCCTCAGCAAGCTCCCCGCCGAGGACTGACGCCCGCCCGGCCGCCCCGCCGCGTCGCCACTCTTGACATCAGGCCCGCCACGGCCCCCGCGATAGCCTGGAGTGTCAGTCTCCAGTCATCGCCAGTGTGAGGGGCGGCAGCTTTCGTGCGCATCGCCAGGTTCTCCGTCGACGGCAACGTCGCATTCGGCGCGGTGGAGGGTGATCCGGCCAACCCGGAGACCCTCCAGATCGATGTCATCAAGGGCATCCCGTTCGCCGAGTTCGAGCTCTCCGGGACGAAGGTGCCGGTGAGCAAGGTCCGGCTGCTGCCGCCGGTGCTGCCCAGCAAGGTCGTCGCCATCGGCCGCAACTACGCCGAACACGCCGCCGAGCTGGGCAACGAGGTGCCCGACGCCCCGTTCGCCTTCTTCAAGCCGTCCACCTCCGTGGTCGGCCCCGGCGACCCGGTGGCGTACCCCTCCTTCTCCTCCGAACTGCACCACGAGGCGGAACTCGCCGTGGTGATCAGCCGGATGTGCCGTGAGGTGCCGCGCGAGCGCGCCCACGAGGTGATCCTCGGCTACACCTGCGCCAACGACCTCACCGCGCGTGACGTCCAGCGCCGGGAGAAGCAGTGGGCCAGGGCCAAGGGCTTCGACGCCTCCTGCCCGCTCGGCCCCTGGGTGGAGACCGGCATCGACCTGGCCACCGCCTCCGACCTGGCGATCACCTGCACGGTCAACGGCGAGCTGCGCCAGGCGGGCCGCACCAGCCAGATGGTGCACCCCATCGCCGACCTGATCGTCAACGTCACCGAGGCCATGACCCTGCTGCCCGGCGACGTGATCCTGACCGGCACCCCGGCCGGGGTCGGCCCCCTGAACGTCGGCGACGAGGTCGCCGTCTCCATCGAAGGCATCGGCACTCTCGCCAACAAGGTGATCAAGCGTGGCTAGCGCAACCGCAGCATCAGCGGCGTCCCCCGTCCGCGTCCGTTTCTGCCCCTCGCCGACCGGCAACCCCCATGTGGGCCTGGTCCGCACCGCCCTGTTCAACTGGGCGTTCGCCCGGCACCACGGCGGCACCCTGGTCTTCCGCATCGAGGACACCGACGTGGCCCGCGACAGCGAGGAGTCCTACCAGCAGCTCCTGGACGCCATGCGCTGGCTCGGCTTCGACTGGGACGAGGGCCCCGAGGTCGGCGGCCCGCACGCCCCGTACCGGCAGTCGCAGCGGATGGACCTCTACGCGGACGTGGCGCGCCGGCTCCAGGAGGCCGGCCACGCCTACCGCTGCTTCTGCACCGCCGAGGAGCTGGAGGTCCGCCGGGAGGCGGCGCGCGCCGCGGGCCGCCCGTCCGGTTACGACGGGAAGTGCCGCACCCTGACCCCCGAGCAGGTCGCCGCATACGAGGCCGAGGGCCGGGAGGCCATCGTCCGCTTCCGGATGCCGGACCACGACATCACCTTCACCGACCTGGTCCGCGGCGAGCTGACCTTCTCGGCGGAGAACGTCTCCGACTACGGCATCGTGCGGGCCAACGGCAGGCCGCTGTACACCCTGGTCAACCCGGTCGACGACGCGCTGATGGAGATCACCCACGTGCTGCGCGGCGAGGACCTGCTCTCCTCCACCCCGCGCCAGATCGCGCTGTACGCGGCGCTCGCCGAGATCGGCGTGGGCAACGGCACCACCCCGCAGTTCGGCCATCTGCCGTACGTCATGGGCGAGGGCAACAAGAAGCTGTCCAAGCGCGACCCGCAGTCCTCCCTCAACCTCTACCGGGAGCGCGGCTTCCTGCCCGAGGGGCTGCTCAACTACCTCTCGCTGCTCGGCTGGTCGCTGTCGGAGGACCGCGACCTGTTCACGATGGACGAGATGGTCGCCGCGTTCGACATCAAGGACGTCAACGCCAACCCGGCCCGCTTCGACCTGAAGAAGTGCGAGGCGATCAACGCCTGGCACCTGCGGCAGCTGCCGCCCGACGAGTTCGTCCGCCGCCTGGTGCCGTACCTGCACGGGGCCGGCCTGCTGCCCGCCGAGCCGACGGCGGCCCAGCTGGAGCTGCTGTCCAAGGCGGCCCCGCTCACCCAGGAGCGGATGGTGGTGCTCGGCGAGGTGGTCGGGATGCTCGGCTTCCTGTTCGTCGCCCCGGAGGACTTCCGCGTCGACGAGGCGGACGCGGCCAAGGTGCTGACCGCCGACGCCCGCCCGGTGCTGGAGTCCAGCGTCAAGGCGCTGGAGTCGCTGGAGGGCGAGAGCTACACCGCCGAGCCGATCCAGACGGTGCTGCGCGAGGCGCTGGTGGACGGGCTCGGCCTCAAGCCCAAGGTGGCCTTCACGCCGCTGCGGGTGGCGGTCACCGGCCGCCGGGTCTCCCCGCCGCTGTTCGAGTCGATGGAGCTGCTGGGGCGCGAGGAGACGCTGCGCCGGTTGCGCACCGGTCTGGAGCTGATCGGCGGCTGATCCCCGGCCGCCTCCGGTGCCGCTGCCCGGTCGCCCGCACCGCCGGGTGGCCGGGCAGCGGCCGTTCCGGACCGTGGCCAAGGCGTCACCCAGCGCACCGAACCGCAGGTCGCGGTATTCGATTTTGGTACCGCGCCCGGCATCCGGTAATGTTCTTCCTGCGCCGCCCGGGCGGGCCGAAAGGCCGGAGCCGGGAGGCGCAAGCCAAACAAAACCTCCACCGGGGGTTGAGTTTTGGTGGGGTATGGTGTAATTGGCAGCACGACTGATTCTGGTTCAGTTAGTCTAGGTTCGAGTCCTGGTACCCCAGCGCATCTCTCAGAGTGCAAGCCCCCGTTGTGTAGCGGCCTAGCACGCTGCCCTCTCAAGGCAGTAGCGCCGGTTCGAATCCGGTCGGGGGTACGGATCCGCAAGGATCTCGCTGGGGCCCCCGTTGTGTAGCGGCCTAGCACGCTGCCCTCTCAAGGCAGTAGCGCCGGTTCGAATCCGGTCGGGGGTACGCACGATCGACAAGGCCCGCCTGTACAGGCGGGCCTTTCGGCGTTCCCGGGTGCCCGCCCTGCGAAGCCCGGGGGTTCGCGGCGCACGAACCCCCGCCGGCCGCTCAACCCCCGTTGCCGTTGCGCCGCAGCGCCTCGCTCAGCCGGGCCGCGGCGTCGATGACCGCCCCGGCGTGCATCCGGCCCGGGTGGCGGGTCAGCCGCTCGATCGGGCCGGAGACGGAGACGGCCGCCACCACCCGGTTGGACGGGCCGCGCACCGGAGCCGAGACCGACGCCACCCCGGGCTCCCGCTCGCCGATGGACTGCGCCCAGCCGCGCCGGCGCACCCCGGACAGCGCGGTGGCGGTGAAACGGGCCCCCTGCAGCCCCCGGTGCAGCCGCTCGGGCTCCTCCCAGGCGAGCAGCACCTGGGCGGCGGAACCGGCCTTCATCGGCAGCGTGGAGCCGACCGGCACGGTGTCCCGCAGT
The DNA here is from genome assembly GCA_048498775.1 of Actinomycetota bacterium. Classification (GTDB taxonomy): domain Bacteria; phylum Actinomycetota; class Actinomycetes; order Streptomycetales; family Streptomycetaceae; genus JBEHXI01. The sequence continues at coordinate 21,097 of JBEHXI010000023.1, forward strand.
CCGGACAGCCGCTCGGCGGCGGCCACACAGATGCGCATGTCGCCCTGGCGGCGGTAGAGCTGGGCGCTCTCGCCGGTGATGTCGCGCAGATGGGTCAGGACCGGTCCCGCGGTGGCCAGGAGGCGGTCCTCGCCGGCCGCGGCGGCCAGTTCCGCCAGGCGCGGGCCGAGGATGAAACGCCCCTGCATGTCGCGGGCGACCATCCGGTGGTGCTCGAGCGCGACGGCGAGGCGGTGTGCGGTGGGGCGGGCGAGGCCGGTGGCGGCGACAAGGCCGGCCAGGGTGGCCGGACCGGACTCCAGCGCGCTGAGCACCAGAGCAGCCTTGTCGAGAACGCCGACGCCGCTAGAGTTGTCCATGCAACGATACTCGCGTCTCAAAGTATGAAACGCAAGTTCATTTTTCCGGCGCAGGCGGCACGCTGGAGTACAACGCCGGATCGGCGTCCCCCCGCAGGCCGTCACCCGGCCGCGTCCGGGCGCCGTCGTACGCACACGAGCGCACACGAGTTGGCCGGCGACGATGCCGGCCGGAGGGAAAGCGATGGGACGGACACTGGCGGAGAAGGTCTGGGACGACCATGTCGTCCGGCGCGCCGAGGGCGAGCCCGACCTGCTCTACATCGATCTGCACCTCCTGCACGAGGTGACCAGCCCGCAGGCCTTCGACGGCCTGCGGCTGAGCGGCCGTACGGTGCGCCGCACGGACCTGACCATCGCGACCGAGGACCACAACACCCCGACGCTCGACATCGACAAGCCGATCGCCGACCCGGTCTCCCGCACCCAGCTGGAGACGCTGCGCAAGAACTGCGCGGAGTTCGGGGTACGGCTGCACCCGCTCGGCGACGTGGAGCAGGGCGTGGTCCACGTGGTGGGCCCGCAGCTGGGCCTGACCCAGCCCGGCATGACGGTGGTGTGCGGTGACAGCCACACCTCCACCCACGGCGCGTTCGGCGCGCTGGCGTTCGGCATCGGCACCAGCCAGGTCGAGCACGTGCTGGCCACCCAGACGCTGCCGCTGGCGCCGTTCAGGACGATGGCGGTCACCGTCGAGGGCGAGCTGCCCGAGGGCGTCACCGCCAAGGACCTGATCCTGGCGATCATCGCCCGGATCGGCACCGGCGGCGGCCAGGGCTATGTGATCGAGTACCGCGGCTCGGCGATCGAGAAGCTCTCGATGGAAGCCCGGATGACCGTGTGCAACATGTCGATCGAGGCGGGCGCCCGGGCCGGCATGATCGCCCCGGACGAGACCACCTTCGCCTACCTCGCCGGCCGGGACCACGCCCCCAAGGGCGAGGACTGGGACGCCGCGGTGTCCTACTGGAAGACCCTGCGCACCGACGAGGACGCGGTCTTCGACCACGAGGTCGTCATCGACGCCGCCGAACTGTCGCCGTTCGTCACCTGGGGCACCAACCCCGGCCAGGGCGCGCCGCTGTCCGCCGCGGTGCCGGACCCGGCCTCCTTCGCCGACCCCAGCGAGCGCCTGGCGGCCGAGAACGCGCTGGCCTACATGGGCCTGGAGGCCGGCCGGCCGCTGCGCGAGATCACCGTCGACACCGTCTTCGTCGGCTCGTGCACCAACGGCCGTATCGAGGACCTGCGGGCCGCGGCCGCCGTGCTGGAGGGCCGCAAGGTCGCCGACGGGGTGCGGATGCTGGTCGTCCCCGGCTCGGTGCGCGTCGCGCTGCAGGCCGTCGAGGAGGGCCTGGACAAGGTCATCACCGCCGCCGGCGCCGAGTGGCGGCACGCCGGCTGCTCGATGTGCCTGGGGATGAACCCCGACCAACTGGCCCCCGGCGAGCGCTCCGCCTCCACCTCCAACCGCAACTTCGAGGGGCGGCAGGGCAAGGGCGGCCGCACCCACCTGGTCTCCCCGCAGGTCGCCGCCGCGACCGCGGTCCTGGGCCACCTGGCCTCCCCGGCCGACCTGGCAGACGTCCGTACCCCCGTGGAGGCATGAGCCACGATGGAAGCATTCACCACCCACACCGGCCGGGCCGTCCCGCTGCGCCGCAGCAACGTCGACACCGACCAGATCATCCCGGCCCACTGGCTGAAGAAGGTCACCCGCAACGGCTTCGAGGACGGGCTGTTCGAGGCGTGGCGCAAGGACGCGTCGTTCGTGCTCAACCAGCCCGAGCGGCAGGGCGCGACCGTCCTGGTCGCCGGCCCCGACTTCGGCACCGGCTCCTCCCGTGAGCACGCCGTGTGGGCGCTGCAGAACTACGGCTTCAAGGCGGTCCTGTCCTCCCGCTTCGCCGACATCTTCCGCGGCAACTCGCTCAAGAACGGCCTGCTGACCGTCGTGCTGCCGCAGGAGGTCATCGAGCAGCTGTGGAAGCTGACCGAGGCCGACCCGGCCGCGGAGATCACCGTGGACCTGGTGGCCCGCGAGGTGCGCGCCGAGGGCGTCACCGCCCCCTTCGAGCTGGACGACAACGCCCGCTGGCGGCTGCTGGAAGGGCTGGACGACATCAGCCTCACGCTGCGCCACGCCGACGAGATCGCCGCCTACGAGGCGAAGCGGCCCTCGTTCAAGCCGCGCACCCTCACCGCGTGAGCCTGCCGGCCCGCTGACCGCACCACCGGACGCGCCCCCCGCACACCTCGCGGGGGGCGCGTTCGGCATGTCGGACTAGAGTTGCTTCCCTGCCGCGGTCACAACTCGACGCAGATGGCACAATTGGCACATGGAGCGCGACGACCAACTCGAGCTGTACGGGGTCGTCGCCGAGCGGCTGAAGCAGGCGCACCGCCGGGTGCGCTCGCTGCAAGTCGCGGAGGACGTACGGGTGGTGCTGACCCGCAGGCTGCTTGTCATCACTGCGGCAGCCAAACAGGACGTGGCGGGTGCGGCGAAGCGGCTGGACCGCCTGATGCGGGAGCTCGACGAGGGCCGATTCCCCGACGACGGAACTGGCTGAGGGCCGAGTTCGTTGCGGCACAAGGGTGATTCGCCCGTTTCGTATTTGATTTGCGGTATATATCTGCCTAACGTGCGAAAAAGCTTGAACTCCTGGAACTCTTTGGTCCAGCAAAGCCTCCGAAGGGGAAGACGTGAACAAGGCGCAGCTCGTAGAAGCGATTGCCGACAAGATGGGCGGTCGGCAGCAGGCGGCGGACGCGGTCGACGCGGTCCTGGACGCCATTGTGCGCGCGGTCGTCGCGGGGCAGCGGGTGTCGGTCACCGGCTTCGGCTCGTTCGAGAAGGTGGACCGCCCGGCCCGCTACGCCCGCAACCCGCAGACCGGCGAGCGGGTGAGGGTCAAGAAGACCTCGGTGCCCCGCTTCCGTGCCGGCCAGGGCTTCAAGGACCTGGTCAGCGGGTCCAAGAAGCTGCCCCGCGGCGGCGAGGTCTCCGTGAAGAAGGCGCCCAAGGGCAGCCTGACCGGCGGCGTGACCGCGCGGGCCGCCGCCAAGAAGGTCGTCGCGAAGAAGGCCGTCGCCAAGAAGGCCGCGCCCGCGGCGAAGAAGGCGGCTCCCGCGAAGAAGACGACCGCCGCCAAGAAGACCACGGCCGCCAAGAAGACCACGGCGAAGAAGACCACCGCCAAGAAGACCACCGCGAAGAAGACCACCGCCAAGAAGACCGCGCCGGCCAAGAAGTCGTCGGCCCGGAAGACCACCGCCCGCAAGCGCGCCACCAGCCAGTAGGCACCGCGAAGCGGCCGAGGGTTCCACCGGTTCGCCGTACCAGGGCTCCGGGTCGCTCGGGGGCGCTCCCGGGAGTCCGCGGTCCGGCGCCGCGACGGGGCCGGGCTCCAGCACGGGGCCCGGCCCCGCGCCGTGTCCGCCGCCCCTGGGCGGTTCCCGCGGGTTCCCGCCTCAGCCCTGCGGATCCGGGAACGTCTGGAGCGTCACGAACACCACCCGGCGCTCCGGCCCCTCGCCCGCCACCCTGATCCGCACCCGCTGCCCGGCCCGCAGCAGCCGCAGGCCCCCCGCGTCGAACGCCGTCGCGTCGAAGGGCAGCTCGGTCCCGTCGTCCAGCAGCACACTGCCGCTCCGGGTAGCGGGATCGAAGGTGTACGAAGTCGCCTGCATACCCGCAGCCTAGTGCCGTACCGGCCCCGCCCCCGCCCTGCCGGCCGCCTCACCAGCGCCCGGGCAGTGCGGCAGCGGCCGCCGCGGTCCGCGGGCCCACCCCCAGCGCCAGCGCGGCGCGCAGATCGTCCGCCGTGTCGACGTCCCGGCGCACCGAGTCCACCCCGTCCAGCACGATCTCCCGCGCGCCCGACGCGCGGTGCCGGGCCCGCGAGGCCCCTCCGAACCCCGGATCCAGCCCGCTGCCCGGCCCCGCGGCCAGCAGCGTGGTGCCGATGCCGGCGGCGTCCGCCACGAAGGCCCGCCCCCACCGTGCGGCGGCGGCCAGCACCCGCTCCAGCTCCTCGGCCCGCAGCGCCGGCAGATCGGCGTTGAGCGCCGCCACCGCCGCGTCCGGGCGGCTCTCGCGCACCGTGCGCGCCCCGTGCGCCAGGGCCGCGTTCAACCCGGCGGCGGGCGCGTCCGGGACGACGCGCGCTCCCAGGGCCGTCAGTTCGGCCCCCGCCAGCGGATCGTCGGTGACCACCGCCACCGCCCGCACCGCCCGGCAGGCCAGCGCCGCGGCCACGGTGTCCAGGGCGAACGCCAGCGCAAGCCCCGGCCGTACGTTCCCACCGCCCGCCTGACCGTCCGCCGCGACCCGCAACCGGCTCTTGGCCTGCGCAAGTGGCTTGAGCGGCACCACGAGATCCCAGACGCTTTCGCTGCGCACCGGCTCATTCTGCCCGCAGCCGGTCACCCGTCCGTCACCCCCTGGGGTTACGGTGTCCGTACCGGTGACGGCAGTGGCCGCCACGGCAGGGGATTCTCGACAGACCGCGAAGCCGGGGCCACACTTGTGCGGCGCTCCAGCTGTCCGGCCGCCCGGAGGCCCCCCATGACAGCGCCAAACGAGGAGGATGTCCTGGTGTCCCGCCGCAGAATCGGCTTCTGGTACCGCTTGGCCGCTGTCATCGTGAAACCCTGGCTCATCGTGTTCTTCAAGCGGGACTGGCGCGGAATGGAGCACATTCCGGCCGAGGGCGGTTTCATCACCGCGATCAACCACAACTCCTACCTCGACCCGCTGTCGTACGCGCATTTCCAGTACAACACCGGGCGGGTCCCGCGCTTCCTCGCCAAGGCCGGACTGTTCAGGGCCCCGGTCGTCGGCACCCTGCTGCGCGGCACCGGCCAGATCCCCGTCTTCCGGGAGAGCGCCGACGCCGCCAGCGCCTTCCGCGCCGCCGTCACCGCGATCAACTCCGGCGAGTGCGTGGCGTTCTACCCGGAGGGCACGCTGACCCGCGACCCGGCCCTGTGGCCGATGGTCGGCAAGACCGGCGCCGCCCGGGTGGCGCTGCTGACCAGGGCCCCCGTCATCCCCGTCGCGCAGTGGGGCGCCCACGAGGCCATGCCGCCCTACGCCAAGGAGAAGCGGCTGCGGCTGCTGCCCCGCAAGACCTTCCGGGTGCTGGCCGGCCCGCCGGTGGACCTGACCGAGTTCTACGACCGCGAGCCCACCGCGGAGACCCTGCGCGCCGCCACCGACCGGATCATGGACGCCATCACCGCGCTCCTCGCCGAACTGCGCGGTGAGCCGGCCCCCGCCGAGCGCTACGACCTGCGCAAGGCCCAGGGCCGCGCCGACCACGCGGCCGCCGCGTCGGCGGCCGAGACCGAAGAGAGCGGGGCCTGAGTGACGACGCGCTGCGCGGTGTACGGAACGGGCTCGTGGGGCACGGCCTTCGCGATGGTCCTGGCCGACGCCGGGTGCGAGGTGACCCTGTGGGGCCGCCGCGCCGAGGTGGTGGACGCGATCAACACCACCCGCACCAATCCCGACTACCTGCCCGGCACCCAGCTGCCCCCGGCGGTCACCGCGACCACCGATCCCGCGCTGGCCGCCCGGGACGCCGACTTCGTGATACTCGCCGTGCCGTCGCAGACGCTGCGCGGCAACCTCGCGGAGTGGGCGCCGCTGCTGCCTGACGACGCCGTCCTGGTCAGCCTGATGAAGGGCGTCGAACTCGGCACGGCCAAGCGGATGAGCGAGGTCATCGAGGAGGTGGCCAAGGCCGGCCCGGAGCGCGTCGCCGTGCTCTCCGGCCCCAACCTGGCCCTGGAGATCGCGGACCGGCAGCCCGCCGCCTCGGTCGTCGCCTGCCGTGACGAGGCCGTCGCGCGCCGCCTGCAGGCCGCCTGCCACACCCCGTACTTCCGCCCGTACACCAACACCGACGTGATCGGCTGCGAACTCGGCGGCGCGGTCAAGAACGTCATCGCCCTCGCGGTGGGCATCGCCGAAGGCATGGGCCTGGGCGACAACGCCAAGGCCTCGCTGATCACCCGGGGACTGGCCGAGACCACCCGGCTCGGCCTGGCGATGGGCGCCGACGCCCACACCTTCGCGGGCCTGGCCGGCCTGGGCGACCTGGTCGCCACCTGCTCCTCACCGCTGTCACGCAACCACACCTTCGGCGTCAACCTGGGCCGCGGGATGACACTGGAGCAGACCGTCGCCGTCACCCGGCAGACCGCCGAGGGCGTCAAGTCGTGCGAGTCGGTCCTGGAGCTGGCCCGCAGGCACGGGGTGGACATGCCGATCACCGAGACCGTGGTGGGTATCGTGCACGACGGCAAGCCGCCCCTGGTGGCCCTCCAGGAGCTGATGTCCCGCTCGGCCAAGCCGGAGCGCCGCTGACAGCCCGGGCGGCGTCCATCCGGACGTCGCCCGCAGACGTGTACGGAACCAACGGGTAGGGTCTCAGCGACATGAGCAACATGCCTCTTCCTCACAGCCCGCAGCAGCCGCCGGGCCGCAAGCCGCGCGTGGCCGTCGTCTTCGGCGGCCGCAGCTCCGAGCACGCCATCTCGGTCCTCACCGCGGGTGCCGTGCTGCGCGCCATCGACCGCAGCCGGTACGACGTGCTGCCGATCGGCATCACCGCGGACGGCCGTTGGGCGCTGACCGCCGACGAGCCCGACCGCATGGCCATCGCCGAGCGGACGCTGCCGAGCGTCGAGGCGCTCGCCGAGTCCGCGGAGGGCTCCGTGGTGCTGCCGGTGGACCCGGCCAGCCGCGAGATCGTCTACACCGAGCCGGGATCGGTCCCCAAGGCGCTCGGCGAGGTCGACGTCGTCTTCCCGGTGCTGCACGGCCCGTACGGCGAGGACGGCACGCTCCAGGGCCTGCTGGAGCTGTCCGGGGTGCCCTATGTGGGCGCCGGGGTGCTGGCCTCCGCGGTCGGCATGGACAAGGAGTACATGAAGCGGATCTTCACCTCCTACGGGCTGCCGGTCGGCCCGTACCTGGTGATCCGCCCCCGCGAGTGGGAGAGCGACCCGGCGGCCGCCCGCGCCCGGATCGTGGACTTCGCCGGCGACCACGGCTGGCCGCTGTTCGTCAAGCCGGCCCGGGCCGGCTCGTCGATGGGCATCAGCAAGGTCGACGGCCTCGCGGGCCTGGACGAGGCCGTCGAGGAGGCCCGCCGCCACGACCCGAAGGTGATCGTCGAGTCGCTGCTGACCGGGCGCGAGATCGAGTGCGGCGTCCTGGAGTTCCCGGACGGGCCGCGCGCCAGCGTCCCGGCCTGGATCCCGCCGGTCACCGACCACGGCTTCTACGACTTCGAGGCGAAGTACATCGACTCGGCCGAGGGCGTCGTCCCGGCCCCGCTGACCCCCGAGCAGACCGCCGAGGTCCAGCGCCTGGCGGTCCAGGCGTTCGAGGCGGTCTCCTGCGAGGGCCTGGTGCGGGCCGACTTCTTCCTCACCGACGAGGGCCGGTTCGTCATCAACGAGATCAACACGATGCCGGGCTTCACGCCCATCTCGATGTACCCGCGGATGTGGCAGGAGAGCGGCGTCGGCTACCCGGAGCTGATCGACCTGCTCATCCAGGCCGCGCTGCGCCGTTCGACGGGGCTGCGCTAGGGAGCCCGGCAGGCCGCGGGACCGGCCGGTCTACAGACCGGCCGGGACCGCCGCGCGCACCGCGGGGGCCAGGGCGGTCAGCGGGCCCAGATCCCCGTACTGCCCCACGTACTTCTCCGGGAGCGTCACCTCGACGTACGCCTTGCGCAGCGTCGTGGTGCAGCGGACACTGCCGTCCGGCTGCCGCTCGGGGAGCCAGTCCACGCCGTCGATCTCCTCCGCCTGCGCGCTCGGGTCGTAGTGCGGGCTGGTCGGGGTGAGCACCGCGGGGGCGGGGACCCCGCAGCGCAGGACGACGGGCGGATCACCCCAGGCGGCCGTGAAATCGGAGGCGGGGCTCGGGTCGTGGCGGGGCAGCCCGTCGAAGGTGCGCGGCAGCGCCCGGTGCAGCGCGCGGCACATCGCCGCCTGGGCGGGGGAGGGGCTGGGCACGGCGACGGTGGCCGGGCCCGCGGAACAGCCCGCCACCGCCAGCAGGGCGGCGGCGGGCAGTGTCCGGGTGAAGCGCGGGAGGCGGAACGGGAACGGCGGCCGGCGGGAGGAACTCACCAGCCGAGCATAGGCGGGGCTACAGATGGACGACCGGGCAGGTCAGGGTGCGGGTGATGCCCTGCACCTGCTGCACGCGCGCGACCACCATCCTGCCGAGCTCGTCGACGGTGTCGGCCTGGGCGCGCACGATGACGTCGTATGGACCGGTCACGTCCTCGGCCTGCAGGACGCCCGGGATGGTCGATACCACCTCCGCTACCGACGAGGCCTTGCCGACCTCGGTCTGGATCAGGATGTACGCCTGTACCACGGAACCTCCACGGCGGCTACGAGGATCATGTGGGGAGAGGGGGACGCAACGGTACCGCGTCGCCGCGTGGCTCGGGGAGATCTGGGCCGCCGCTCCGGCGCGCCGGTGCGGTCCCGCGGCGCGGGTGTTGACAGCGGCTTGACCAAGGAGAGCGGCGTTGCCGAGGTGGCTGAATTGGCTGAAGGAGCGAGTGGGATGAAGGGCACCGTGGGGGAGCTGGGGGAGTTCGGGCTCATCAGGGAGTTGACCTCCCGGCTCACCACCACCCCGGCGGTACGGCTGGGACCCGGTGACGACGCGGCCGTGGTGGCCGCGCCGGACCGGCGGGTCGTGGCCACCACCGATGTGCTGCTGGAGGGGCGGCACTTCCGCCGCGACTGGTCGACGGCGTACGACGTGGGCCGCAAGGCGGCGGCGCAGAACCTCGCCGACATCGCCGCCATGGGCGCGGTGCCCACCGCGCTGCTGCTCGGCCTGGTGGTGCCCGCCGAGCTCCCCGCCACCTGGGCGGTCGAGCTGATGGACGGCCTCCGCGACGAGTGCCAGGTGCCGGGCGCGGCCGTGGTCGGCGGTGACGTGGTGCGCGGCGAGACCATCACCGTCGCGATCACGGCGCTGGGCGACCTGGCGGGCCGGGCGCCGGTCACCCGGGCCGGCGCCCGCCCCGGCGACGTCGTCGCGGTCACCGGCTGGCTGGGCTGGTCGGCGGCCGGCTACGCGGTGCTCTCCCGCGGCTTCCGCTCACCGCGCGCCTTCGTCGAGGCCCACCGCCGCCCCGAACCGCCGTACCACGCGGGCCCCGCGGCCGCCGAACTCGGCGCCACCGCCATGACCGACGTCAGCGACGGGCTGGTCGCCGACCTCGGCCACATCGCCGTCGCCAGCAACGTCGCCATCGACGTGAAGTCGGCGCGGCTGGACATCCCCGCGCAGATGACCGACATCGGGCAGGCGGTCGGCGTCGACCCGATGCAGTGGGTGCTCACCGGCGGCGAGGACCACGCGATCGTCGCCACCTTCCCGGCGGCCGTCAAACTGCCCGCCCGCTGGCGGGTGATCGGCTCCGTCCACCAGCCGTCCGGTGTGCCGCAGGTCACCGTGGACGGCGCCCCCTGGGACAAGGCCGGGGGATGGGACCACTTCGGCGCCGGTTAGGTTTCAGGCCATGACTCCTCCTCGCGTGCTCACCGTCGCCGGGTCCGACTCCGGCGGCGGCGCGGGCATCCAGGCCGACCTGAAGACCATGCTGGCGCTCGGGGTGCACGGCATGAGCGTCGTCACCGCCGTGACCGCGCAGAACTCCCTGGGCGTCCAGGGCGTGTGGGAACTGCCCGCCGAGGCGGTGCGCGCCCAGTTCCGCAGCGTCGTCGACGACATCGGCGTGCAGGCGGTCAAGACCGGCATGCTCGGCTCGGCCGAACTCGCCGGAACCGTCGCCGACCTGCTCGCCGGCACCGCGGCGCCGGTGGTGGTGGACCCCGTCGGGATCTCCAAGCACGGGGACGCGCTGCTGGCCGCGGAGGCACGGGAGGTGGTGCGCGCCCGGCTGCTGCCCGCCGCCACCGTGGCCACCCCCAACCTCGACGAGGTGGAGTGGCTGACCGGGGTCAAGGCCGTCGCGGAGACGGATCTGCGGGCGGCGGCCGACGCGGTGCTCGCCCTCGGGCCGCGCTGGGCCCTGATCAAGGGCGGCCATCTGCCCGGCGACGCGGTGGACCTGCTCACCGACGGCACCACCGAGCACTGGTACCGGGCGGGCCGCAACGCCAACCCGCACACCCACGGCACCGGCTGCACGCTCGCGAGCGCGGTCGCCGCGTACCTGGCCAGGGGCCTGGGGGTGCCGGACGCGGTGGGTGCCGCGAAGGCCTATGTGACGGGCGCGATCACGGCGGGCTTCCCGCTCGGGGCCGGCATCGGGCCGGTCGACCACGCCTGGCAGTGGCGTTCGGCGGAGTGACGCGCGCCGCGCGCGACCGCCGGGCGGAAACGCCGAAGGCCGGTCCGCCGCGGGCGGATCGGCCTTCGATGCTGGGAACCGGCCCAGGCCGCGCTACGACGACACCGAGGACGTCAGCGCGAGACCTTGCCGGCCTTGATGCACGAGGTGCAGACATTGAGGCGCTTCGGCGTCCGACCGACCACAGCGCGCACCGTCTGGATGTTGGGGTTCCAACGACGGCGAGTACGGCGGTGCGAGTGCGAGATGTTGTTGCCGAAGCCCGGCCCCTTGCCGCAGACGTCGCAGTTGGCAGCCACGGGTCACTCCAAAGACTTCAGATGCACGTACGGTGAATCTCGGCGGAGCCGAGGGATAAGGCCCGACTGACGCCAGGCAACCGGAGCAGCATACAGCCTCTGCTCCCGTACACCGAAACTACCACGGTCGCCCGACTCCTCCCGCCGGGCCGCCTCCCGGGCGGGCGGCCCGCGCCGCTACTGTCACCCCTCGAAAGCCACGTCGCGCCCGGAGGAGGACCTGGTGCCGGATCCGCTCGACGCCTCCGCGGTACGCACCTGGTGCCGGCAGGCGCTGGAGGCGCTCGGCCGGGCTCGCGAGGAGATCGACGCGATCAACGTGTACCCGGTCGCGGACGGCGACACCGGGACGAACCTCTACCTGACCGTGGAGTCCGCGGCCCAGTCCGTGGAGGCGGTCTTCGACGGCCACGCCTCCACCGGGGCGCTCCCGGACCGCGGCCAGGCGGTGCGCGCCATGGCGCACGGCGCGCTGATCGGCGCGCGCGGCAACTCCGGCACGATCCTCGCGCAACTGCTGCGCGGCATGAGCCAGGTGCTGGCCGCCCCCGGCGGCACCCTCCCCGAGGCGCTGCGCCGCGCCGCCCGCGCCGCCTACCAGGCGGTCGCGCACCCCGTCGAGGGCACCATGCTCACCCTCGCCCAGGCCGCGGCCGACGCCGCCGGAGAAGCCGGGCGGTCCGCGCCGGACGACCCGCGCGCGGCCGCCGTCGCCGCCTACGAGGCCGCCCGCGTCGCCCTGGAGCGCACCCCGGACCAGCTCGACGTCCTGGGCCGGGCCGGCGTGGTGGACGCGGGCGGCCGCGGCCTGGTGGTGGTGCTCGGCGCGCTGGCCCGGGCGCTCGGCGGGCAGGCGATCGCGCTGTCCGCGCCCGCCCCCCGGGACCACCCCGCGCCCCCGGCGCGGGAGTGCCCGGCGCCCCCTGAGGGACGGGAGTGCCCCGCCTTCGAGGTGATCTACCTGCTGGAGGCCGACGACGCGGTGGTGCCCGCCCTGCGGCGCCGGCTCGACGCGCTCGGCGACTCGCTGGTCGTCGTCGGCGGCGACGGGCTGTGGAACGTCCATGTGCACGTCGACGACGCGGGCGCCGCCGTGGAGGCGGGCGTCGAGGCGGGCCGCCCCCACCGCATCCGCATCACCCACTTCGCCGAGGCGGCCCTGCGCGGCGAGGCGCCCCGGCCCGCCGGGCGCGCGGTGGTCGCCGCCGTCCGCGGCGAGGGCCTGGCCGGTCTGTACGAGCAGGCGGGCGCCACCGTGGTGCGGCTGCGCCCGGACGAGCCGCCGGCCAGCGGGGACATCGCCGAGGCCGTCCGCCGCGTCCACGCCCGCGAGGTCGTCCTGCTGCCCAACGACGCCGACCTGCGCGGCCTGGCCGGGGCGGCGGCCCAGCAGGCCCGCGCCGAGGGCGTGCGGGTGGCCCTGATCCCCACCCGCTCCCCGGTGCAGGGCATCGCCGCCCTCGCCGTCCACGAGCCGTCCCGCCGCTTCGACGAGGACGTGGTGGCGATGACCGCGGCCGCCGGCGCGACCCGCTGGGCCGAACTCGCGGTCGCCGAGCACGAGTCGTGGACCATGGCGGGCGTCTGCCAGGCCGGCGACGCCCTCGGCATGATCGACGGCGATGTCGCGGTCATCGGCGGCAACCTGGTCGAGACCGGTGTCATCGTGCTGGACCGCATGCTGGCGGCGGGCGGCGAGATGGTCACCCTGGTGCTGGGCGCGGGCGCCCCGGCGGACCTCGCGGACCGGCTGGAGGCCCATGTCCGCGAAAGCCACCTGGCGGTGGACACGGTGGTCTACGACGGCGGCCAGCCGTCCTGCCCGCTGATCATCGGCGTGGAGTGACGCCGGGCCCCATCGAGTGCGTCGGGGCCCGGGTGTCCGTCCGGTTGTCGGTGCGGTGGGCCAAGATGGGCAGTGATGGCTGCCCTGGACCAACCCCTGCGCAAGGTCGTCGGCGACCGCACCGCCAAGGTGCTCGCCGACCACCTCGGCCTGCACACCGCCGGTGACCTGCTGCACCACTACCCGCGCCGGTACGCGGAGCGCGGCGAGCTGACCCGGCTCGCCGAGCTGCCGCTCGACGAGCACGTCACCGTCGTCGCGCAGGTCGCCAAGGCGGACAAGAAGACCTACAACCGCGGCCAGGGGGTGCGCCTGGAGGTGGTGGTGACCGACGGCAGCGGCTCGCTGACCCTGGTCTTCTTCAACAAGGCGGCCCACTACCACCACACCAGGCTGCTGCCGGGCCGCCGCGGGATGTTCGCGGGCAAGGTCACCGTCTTCAACCGGGTCCGGCAGCTCGCCCACCCCGACTACCAGCTGCTGGACGCCGAGGACGGCCAGGAGGCCGTGGACGCCTTCGCCGGGCGCCTGCTGCCGCTGTACCCGGCCTGCAAGCAGATCGCCTCCTGGCAGATCGCCAAGTCCGTCGACACGGTCCTCGACACCCTCGATCACGGCTCCGTCGGTGAGCCCCTGCCCGACGCGCTGCGCCGCTCCCGGGGCCTGCCGCCGCTCGCCGAGGCGCTGGAGAAGATCCACCGCCCCGCCACCCGGGCCGACATCGAGCAGGCCCGCGCCCGCCTGAAGTGGGACGAGGCGTTCGTGCTCCAGGTCGCCCTGGCCCGCCGCCGCGCCGACGACGCCGCGCTGCCCGCCACCGCGCGCCGGCCCCGCCCGGACGGGCTGCTGACCGCCTTCGACGAGCGCCTGCCGTTCACCCTCACCGAGGGCCAGCGGGCCGTCTCCGCCGAGATCTTCGCCGACCTGGCGACCGAGCACCCCATGCACCGGCTGCTCCAGGGCGAGGTGGGCTCCGGCAAGACGCTGGTCGCGCTGCGCGCCATGCTCGCCGTGGTGGACTCCGGCGGCCAGGCCGCGCTGCTCGCGCCCACCGAGGTGCTCGCCCAGCAGCACCACCGCTCGATCACCGAGATGATGGGCGACCTCGCCGAGGGCGGCCTGCTGGGCGGCTCCGAACGGGGCACCAAGGTGGTGCTGCTCACCGGCTCCATGGGCACCGCGGCCCGGCGGCAGGCGCTGCTCGACCTGACCACCGGCGAGGCCGGCATCGTGGTCGGCACCCACGCGCTCATCGAGGACAAGGTGCGCTTCCTCGACCTCGGCCTGGTCGTCGTCGACGAGCAGCACCGCTTCGGCGTGGAGCAGCGCGACGCCCTGCGCGGCAAGGGCGCCCAGCCCCCGCACCTGCTGGTGATGACGGCCACCCCCATCCCGCGCACCGTCGCCATGACCGTCTTCGGGGATCTGGAGACGTCGGTGCTCGACCAGTTGCCGGCCGGGCGCTCGCCGATCGCCACCCATGTGGTCCCGGCCCGGGACAAGCCGCACTTCCTGTCCCGCGCCTGGGAGCGGGTGCGCGAGGAGGTCGCGGCCGGCCACCAGGCGTACGTGGTCTGCCCGCGCATCGGCGACGCCGAGGACGCCAAGGACGCCAAGGACGCCGGGGACGCCGAGGACGACAAGGCCCGCAAGGCCGATCTCGCCGAGGACGAGCGCCGCCCGCCGCTGGCCGTGCTGGAGATCGCCGAGCAGCTGTCCGCCGGGCCGCTGGCCGGGCTGCGGGTCGGGGTGCTGCACGGCCGGATGGCACCGGACGCCAAGGACGAGGTGATGCGGGGCTTCGCGGCCGGCACGGTGGACGTGCTGGTCGCCACCACCGTGGTCGAGGTCGGGGTGAACGTGCCCAACGCCACCGCCATGGTGATCATGGATGCCGACCGGTTCGGCGTCTCCCAGCTGCACCAGCTGCGCGGCCGGGTCGGCCGGGGCAGCGCCGCGGGCCTGTGCCTGCTGGTCACCGAGGCGCCCGAGGCGAGCCCCGCCCGTTCCCGGCTGGACGCGGTGGCCGCCACCCTGGACGGCTTCGAGCTCTCCCGCATCGACCTGGAGCAGCGCCGCGAGGGCGACGTGCTCGGGCAGGCGCAGTCCGGGACGCGGTCCTCGCTGCGGATGCTGGCCGTCATCGACGACGAGGAGGTCATCGCCGCGGCCCGCGAGGAGGCCGCCGCGCTGGTCGCCGCCGACCCGGACCTGGCCGGCCACCCGGACCTGGCGAGCGCCCTGGAGTCCCTGCTGGACGCCTCCCGGGAGCAGTACCTGGAGAAGGGCTGAGGCCCCTCCCCGCGGCCCCGGGAATTGTCAGACCCCCCTGGGAGAATGGACCCAGTCCGAGCCGATCCGCCGAAGGATGGGCTGACTTGGACCCTTGGGGGCTGAATCATGGCGTTCCGTCATCTCAACGAACTGCCGCTCGGCGAGAAGATCTTCCGGATCGAGCTCGCCAGCGACGACGACACCACCGTCACCCTGACGCTCGGCGGCTGGAGCGAGTCCGAGCCGCAGACCCCGATCGCCTCCGGTGAGCTGCGGCTGCCGCTGGCGGACGTCGCCGCCCTGCGCATCGCGCTCAACCGCGCGCTGCGCGCCCTGGCCATGGTCGCCGACGTGGCCGAGCCGATACCCGACCGCGACGTGCTGCGCGAGCTGTTCCCCGGGCACGGCGCGCCGTGGGTCCCGCAGCACGAGGAGGACCTGCTGCGCCGCTTCCACGCCGGGGAGAGCATCGCCCGCACGGCCGCCCGCTTCGGCCGCACCCCCGACTCCGTCCGCACCAAGCTGCGCGAGCTCGGGCACGACCCGCGCCGCCCCGAGTACTGCCCGCCCGACGGCTGCCTGTCGTGGTCCCGGTACGCCTCGCCCGCCCTGCTGGGCGCCGCCGGGCAGCCGTCCGAGGACTGAGCTACGTATCGTGGGAGCGGCGTCCGGTGACGGCGCCGCTCCCATCCGACGAGCTGCGAGGACGTGACCAGACGTGACCCGCGTGATTGCCGGCGCGGCCGGCGGCCGCCGCCTGGCCGTGCCGCCGGGGCAGGGCACCCGGCCCACCTCCGACCGGGCGCGCGAGGGCCTGTTCTCCACCTGGGAATCGCTGCGCGGCACCCTGGCCGGGGCGCGGGTGCTGGACCTGTTCGCCGGGTCCGGCGCGGTGGGCCTGGAGGCCCTGTCGCGCGGCGCCGCCCATGTGCTGCTGGTGGAGGCGGACGCCCGGGCCGCCCGCACGGTGCGGGACAACGTCCGTGCCCTCGGGCTGCCCGGTGCCGAGGTGCGCGCCGGGCGGGCCGAGAAGATCGTCGCCGTGCCGCCCGGCGGGGCGCCGTACGACGTGGTCTTCCTCGATCCGCCGTACGCCGTCACCGACGACGCCCTGCGGGAGATACTCCTCACACTCCGCGCTCAGGGGTGGCTTGCCGATGACGTCCTCGTCACCGTGGAGAGGAGCACCAGAGGCGGAGAATTCCGCTGGCCGGAGGGCATCGAGGGTCTGCGGGCCCGTCGCTACGGCGAGGGGACGCTTTGGTACGGTCGCGCCGCCGCGACACGCGCCGACGCCACCGCCGACGCGTCATGACCGCATCGGAGAGCGAGGAACCACAGTTGCGCCGCGCCGTCTGTCCGGGGTCCTTCGACCCCATCACCAACGGGCACCTGGACATCATCTCCCGGGCCTCACGGCTGTACGACGAGGTCTACGTCGCCGTGATGATCAACAAGTCCAAGCAGGGCCTGTTCACCGTGGAGGAGCGGATCTCGCTCATCGAGCAGGCCACCGCCGCCTACGGCAACGTGCGGGTGGAGGCGTTCCACGGCCTGCTGGTCGACTTCTGCAAGCAGCGCGACATCCCCGCGATCGTCAAGGGCCTGCGGGCGGTCAGCGACTTCGACTACGAGCTGCAGATGGCCCAGATGAACAACGGCCTGTCCGGTGTGGAGACGCTGTTCATCCCGACCAACCCCACCTACAGCTTCCTGTCCTCCAGCCTGGTCAAGGAGGTCGCGCAGTGGGGCGGCGACGTCTCGCACCTGCTGCCGCCCATGGTGCTCGACGCGCTGCGCGTCAAGCTGCGCCGGCCGTGACGCCCGCTGGTTCCTGACGGTCCGTCAGTCACTGGGCCCGCCGGGCCCGGTGGACGTAGAGTCTTCAGGAGCGCCAAGCCCCAGCCCGGTTCGCCGGGTTCCGTTCGAGGAAAGACGGACGCAGTCATGGACGTGCAGAAGAAGCTCGACGAGATCGTCGCGGCCGTCGAAGGCGCGCGCTCCATGCCGATGTCGGCGTCCTGTGTGATCAACCGCGCCGATCTGCTGGAACGCCTCCAGGAGGTGCGCGACGCGCTGCCCGACTCGCTCTCCGAGGCCCGGACGCTGCTCGGAGAGCGCGAGCGGATGGTCGAGCAGGCCCGCCAGGAGGCCGAGCAGATCATCGCGTCCGCGCACGAGCAGCGCGGCTCCCTGATCTCCGACACCGAGATCGCCCGCCGCTCGCAGGCGGAGGCCGACCGGATCCTGGCCGAGGCCCGCCGCGAGGCCGAGGAGATCCGCGCCGAGGCCGACGAGTACGTCGACAGCAAGCTCGCCAACTTCGAGGTGGTCCTCACCAAGACCCTCGGCGCCGTCGACCGCGGCCGCGAGAAGCTGCTCGGGCGCGGCCCGGGCACCGACGAGTACGGCGAGTACGGCGAGTACGGCGAGGAGGACGCCGAGGCCCCCGAGCGCACCGGCGACCCGGCCGAGCTGCGCCGCCGCGCCGACGAGTACGTCGACGCCAAGCTCGGCGCCATCGAGACGGTGCTGGCCAAGACCCTGGAGGCGGTCGGCCGCGGCCGCCAGAAGCTCACCGGCCACCGGCCCATCGACGAGCTCGGCGAGCACCTCGCCGCCCAGGACGCCCTCGCCGGCGGCTCCGGCATGCAGAGCGACGCCGAGTACCTCGCGGGCCTGGCCGGCACCCTGGACACCGCCCAGGAGCCGGCGGCGGCCCAGCCGTCCCCGGCCGCCTCCGCCCAGGGCTACGACGGCTACGGTCAGCAGGCCGACTACGGCTACCAGGACCCGTACCAGGGCGGCTACCAGGCCGACCCGTACGCCGCCCAGGGCTACGCCGCCCAGCAGGGCGAGGCCCCCGGCTACGACGGGCAGCAGGACGACTACGACGTGTGGCAGTCGCAGGGCTACCCCGCGCAGGGCTACGACCAGGCCGGTTACGAGCAGTCCGGCTACGGTCAGCAGGGCTACGGCGCCCACATCCCGCACCAGTCGCAGCACCAGGGCGACTACGGCGCCCAGGCGCCGGCGGGCCTGGACGAGACGAGCTTCTTCGACACCGGGCTGATCGACATCGAGCACCTGCGCCGCCTGGAGCAGGGCCGCTAGCCACAGCGCCCGCGACGCCCGGGACAGCCGGTGCGGAAGCGGGCGAGTTGGGCCGAAGGGCGTGCGTCCAGTATCCTGGCAGCTCTCGGCCGTTTACCGGCCGGTTTCCGGCTGCCCATCTTCCGGGCGCCCGCCGTGACAGCTGTGACAGCTACGCAAGCAAGCTGGGAAAGCAGGAGCCATCAACGCCCGCCTCGACCACCGCGCCCCGCTCGTGTTCGACACGCGTGAGCTGGGTCGTCGTCCTGGCGCGATGAAGCGGGTCGCCCGCACGGTGCCGGCGCCGGAGGACCTCGGCCTGGCCGGGGTGATCGGAGTCCCCCAGGGGGCCCCGATCGAACTCGACCTCCGCCTGGAGTCGGTGATGGAGGGCGTCCTCGTCACGGGTACCGCCCACGCAGGCGTCCAGGGCGAGTGCGTAAGGTGTCTGGAGCCGATCGAGCGCGAGCTCGACGCGGACTTCCAGGAGTTGTACTCCTACCCCGACGCCGGGGAGCACTACGGCGGCCAGGCCGCCGAGGGCGACGAGGGCGACGAGGAGGAGACGCTGTTCGTCGAGGACGACCTGTTCGACCTCGAACCGGTGCTGCGCGACGCGGTGGTGCTCGCACTGCCGTTGCAGCCGGTGTGCCGGGAGGACTGCCCGGGGCTGTGTTCCGAGTGCGGAGCGCGCCTGGCGGAAGACCCGGACCACCACCACGATGCCACCGACATCCGTTGGGCGGCACTGCAGGGACTCGCCGACCGCCTCCCGGGCGGCGAGAAGGACAACGTGAGCGGTACCGGTCCCTCCGGTGCCGACGAGAAGCAGGAGTAATCGCCGTGGCTGTTCCGAAGCGGAAGATGTCGCGCAGCAACACGCGCCACCGCCGTTCGCAGTGGAAGGCTGCGCCCGTGACGCTGGTGGCGTGCGAGCGCTGCCACGAGCCGAAGCTGCAGCACATCGCGTGCCCGAGCTGCGGCACCTACAACCGCCGTCAGGTCCTCGAGGTCTGATCGGCAGGTGACAGGCTCCATGTCAGAAGCCACAGCGCCCACTCCCCACAAGCGCGGAGAGCCACGGCCTTCGGCGGACAAAGCCTCGTCCCACACGCTTCTGGAAGGGCGGCTCGGGTACACCCTCGAGCCCGCCCTTCTGGTGCGTGCGCTCACCCACCGTTCGTTCGCCTACGAGAACGGCGGGCTGCCGACCAACGAGCGGCTGGAGTTCCTCGGGGACTCCGTGCTCGGGCTGGTCGTCACGGACACCCTCTACCGCACCCACCCCGACCTGCCCGAGGGCCAGCTGGCCAAGCTGCGGGCCGCGGTGGTCAACTCCCGGGCGCTCGCCGAGGTGGCGCGCGGCCTGGAGCTGGGACGGTTCATCCGGCTCGGCCGGGGCGAGGAGGGTACCGGCGGCCGGGACAAGGCGTCGATCCTCGCCGACACCCTGGAAGCGGTGATCGGCGCGGTCTATCTCGACCAGGGGCTGGAGGCGGCGTCCGAGCTGGTGCACCGGCTCTTCGACCCGCTGATCGAGAAGTCCTCCAACCTCGGGGCCGGCCTGGACTGGAAGACCAGCCTCCAGGAGCTGACCGCCACCGAGTCGCTGGGCGTCCCCGTCTACGACGTGAGCGAGTCGGGCCCGGACCACGAGAAGACCTTCACGGCTGCCGCCTGCGTCGGTGGTGTCGCGTACGGCACCGGCACCGGCCGCAGCAAGAAGGAAGCCGAGCAGCAGGCCGCCGAGGCGGCCTGGCGCGCGATCCGCGAGAAGTTCTCGCACCCGCAGGACAAGCAGCGGGACAGCAGCAAGCAGGACAGCAGCAAGCAGGACAGCAGTCAGTAGGACAAGGACGGCACGCCGCCCCGACACCGGGCGGACGGCCGTGGCGATGGACGGGCCCACCGGCGGCGAGCCGGTGGGCCCGCCGCGTACCCGGGCCGGCGCCCGCTCCGGCGGCCGACCGGCCCCCCGGGGGGACAGGAGAGAAGGGAACCCGTGCCAGAACTGCCCGAGGTCGAGGTGGTCCGCCGCGGCCTGCAGCGCTGGGTCAGCGGCCGGACGGTCGCGTCCGTCGAGGTCAGGCACCCGCGCGCGGTGCGCCGCCATCCGGCCGGACCGGATGACTTCGCCGGCCGGCTGACCGGCCGCACCCTCGGCCCGGTCCACCGCCGCGGCAAGTACCTGTGGATCCCGCTGGACGAGGATCCGCCGTCCGCCGCGCTCCTGGCCCACCTGGGGATGAGCGGGCAGCTGCTGATCAAGCCGCAGGACGCGCCGGACGAGATCCACCTGCGGGTGCGGATCCGCTTCGACGACACCGTGGGCGCGGTCCCCGTGGAGGCGGCCGGCACCGAACTGCGCTTCGTCGACCAGCGCACCTTCGGCGGCCTGTCGGTCCACGACACGGTGCCGGGGGACCCGGCGGGCCTGCCGCTGCCGCTGGCGCACATCGCCCCCGACCCGCTGGAGGCCGCGTTCGACGAGAACGCCTTCCACACCGCGCTGCGCCGGCGCCGCTCCACCCTCAAGCGGGCCCTGCTGGACCAGTCGCTGGTCAGCGGGGTCGGCAACATCTACGCGGACGAGGCGCTGTGGCGCGCCCGGCTGCACTACGACCGGCCGACCGCCACCATGACCCGGCCGCGCACCGCCGAACTCGTGACGCACATCCGCGCCGTCATGGCCGAGGCGCTCGCCGTCGGCGGCACCAGCTTCGACAGCCTGTATGTGAACGTCAACGGCGAGTCCGGCTACTTCGACCGGTCGCTGGACGCCTACGGGCGCGAGGGGGAGCCGTGCCGGCGCTGCGCCGCCGCGATCCGCCGGGTGGCGTGGATGAACCG
>JBEHXI010000024.1:0-42136 GCA_048498775.1 Actinomycetota bacterium
CTGTGTGGCCGGACCGGCGCGCCCGCTCAGCCGGCCTCGCGGAGCGCCGCGGTGCACGTCGGGCTCTGCCGCTCGGGCCGCCCGTCGCCGTGGAGTTCCCGGCCATGCCCGGCCGCTCGCCGGACGGCCTCAGCGCCCCGCCGCGGCGCCCTCCCGCGGCCGTTCGCCGGCCGGCTCCACCCCCGCCTCGCCGAACCGCGCCAGGGCCAGCGCCCCCAGCACGGCCAGTGCGTACCCGGCCACCGCCATCGCACCCAGGCCGGGCCGGGTGCGGTCGCCCAGGGCGAGCACACCGACCAGCGCCGGGCCGAACGTCTCCCCGATGACCATGCCGGCGGTCGCCGCCGTCACCGAACCGCGTTGCAGGGCCGAGGTCAGCAGCATGAACGCCGAGCCGCCGCCCAGCAGCACCGCGTACGTCGCCGGATTGGCCAGAACGTCCGCCACCGACAGATCGGGGATCAGCCGCACCGCGACGGTGACCACCCCGAACCCCAGGCCCGCCCCGAGCCCCAGCGCCGCGGCGCGGGCCCGCTCCGGCAGCCGGTCCGCCGCCGCGCCCGCCGCGAGGACCACCGCGGACGCGGCCAGCACCCCCCAGCGCAGCCCGGGTCCGCCGGCGGTGGTGCCCTCCGCGCCGGAGGCCGCGCCCAGCAGGCCGAGCCCGAGGCAGACCACCGCGACGGCCCCCCACTCCGCCCGCCCCAGGCGGGCCTTGAGCAGCCAGGCGGCGACGACCGCGGTGACCGCCAGGCTCGCCGCGAGCGCCGCCCCGACCACGTAGATCGGCACCGTGCGCAGCGCGACCAGCTCCATCAGGAAGCCGAGCCCGTCCAGGCCGAGCCCGGCCAGGTACCAGCCCTGGCGCAGCACCCGGGCCATCAGCCGGGGGTCGACGGCGCCTCCGCCACCGTCCTGGGCGGCGCGCCGCGCGGCGACCGCCTGGAACACCGAGGCCGTGCCGAAGCAGAGGGCGGAGCCGAGCGCGCAGAGCAGTCCGAGAAGCACACCGTGACTCTACGTCCACCGGCGGGCATGCCCGGCCCCGAGCGGACGTGCGATCATTGCTGGCGGACCGAGACTGGGGAGCGCGGCACCGGATGGCTTTGACACCGCAGACGTGGATCGGCGCCGTGACCGGCATATGGGACCGGTTCGTGGCTTCGGACCCGGGGTTGATCCGCCTGATGGCCGGACTGCGGACGGTCGCCTCGATCATCGCCACCCTCGCCGTGCTGGCCGCCTTCCAGATGCCGGTGCAGTTGCTGGTCGCCGGGGCCATCGCGGGCATGGCCGCCACCTTCGCCATCAGCGACCCCCAGCCGCGCGACCAGGCGATCACCCTCGCGTTCGGGCTTCCCGTGGCGCTGGTGGCCGTGACCCTGGGCACGCTGCTGTCGCCGTACCGGGTGCTCCAGGACGCGGTGTTCGTCGCGGTGATCTTCGGGGCCGTCTACATCCGCCGGTTCGGCGACCGGGGCACCGGCCTCGGCCTGATCGGCTTCCAGGTGTTCTTCATCTCGGTGTTCGTGCACGCCGCGCCGGGGACGCTCCCGCTGCTGTACGCGACGGTCGCGGTGGCGTTCGGCTGCGCCGCCGCGGTCCGCCTGGCCCTGGTGCGCTCCACGCCGGAGAGCACCCTGATGCGGCTGCGCGGCGCCTTCCGCGCCCGGCTCGCCCAGGTGATCGAGGCGCAGACCGAGCTGGTCGGCGAGCACGACGCGGAGCGCGTCGAACGGCTCGTCGACGAACTGCGGCGCCGCACCGGACGGCTCCACGAGTGCGCCCTGATGATCCAGAACCGGCTGGACGACGGCACCCGCGACGCGGCCACCGCGGCCCTGCTGCAACGCCGCATCGCCGACGCGGAGATCGCCGCCGAGCGCCTCGGCGTGCTGCTGCTCAAGGCCCACGCCTACGACGGCGCCGACACCCTCACCCTGCACCTGCCGTACGCGGCGGCGCTGGCCACCGCCACGGAGAGCCGGCCCCCGCGGGACGACGTGACCCGCAGGCTCCGCTCCGACCTGCGGGCCCTCCAGGTGCTGGTGACCCGGGCCCCGGACGACCGCGGCACCGCGATCGCCGTACTGCGCAACCGGCTGCTGTCCTACCGCGAGGACGAGAACCTGCCGCGCGCCTCCCTGGCCGTGCAGGAGTGCTTCCGCGCCGTCGGCGAGGCGGCCCGCGCGGTGCTCGGTCTGCGCCTGGCGCTCGACGGGCCGCAGGACGAGTCCGACGACACCCCCGAGACGGCCCGCTCCCGTGAGGAGCTGGAGGCCGAGAACGTCACGATGGCCGGCCAGGCGGAGGCCGACGAGGAGGCCGAGGAGAAGCCGTCCGGGCTGGACCGGCCGTCCACCCGCGCCGCCTTCCAGGTGGCGCTGGGCTCGGCGCTGGCCATCGTCGGCGGCGAGTTCCTGTCCGCGCAGCGCTGGTACTGGGCGGTCCTGACCTGCTGGGTCGTCTTCATCAACACCTCCTCGCTCGGGGAGATCCTGGTCAAGGGCTACCGGCGGATCATCGGCACGGTCGGCGGTGTGGTCGCCGGTCTCGGGCTGGCCGCGCTGGTCGGCCACCACACCTGGACGGCCCTGGGCCTGGCGCTGCTCTGCGTGTTCGGGATGTTCTTCACCGCGCCGCTGTCCTACGCGCTGATGTCCTTCTTCGTCACCGCGATGCTGGGGCTGCTCTACACCCTGCTGAACACCTACAGCACCGCGGTGCTGGTGCTGCGGATCGAGGAGACCGCGCTCGGCGCGACCTGCGGGGTGATCGCCGCGCTCGTGGTGCTGCCGGTCCGCACCCACGAGCACACCGACCAGCAGCTGCGCGAGGTGCTGGTCGACCTCCGCGAGGTCACCGAGGCGGCGTTCGACCAGCTGTGCGGCGGGCCGGAGAGCGACCTGCTCGACCTGGCCCGGGACCTGGACACCGCCCTGGACCGGCTGCGCCGCTCGACCCGCCCGCTGACGCACCCGATCGCCCCGCAGCGGGCCCGCCGCCGTACCGTGCGCTACCTGGTGGCGCTGCTGGAGACGTGCGCGTACCACGCCCGGGCGCTGGCGGCCACCGCCGAACTGCTGCCGCAGAGCACCCGGATCGCCGCCGATCCCCGGCTGGCCACGGCCGGCCGCCGCATCGCCCGCAACCTCGACGTGCTCGTCGAGCACCTGGACGCCGAGGGCCGCCGGCCGGTCTCCGGCGACGAGACGCGGGGAACCGCGGAGTTGGAGTCCCCGGGCAGCGTCGCCGCCATGCTGGAGGCGGCCGTCTACCCGTCGCCCGGCGGGGACGGGCCGCGCCCCGGCTCGGTCGCCTACCGGGTGCTGCGCCATCTCCAGCGCCTGGACGAGGCCGTGGTGGGCCTGGCCCGGCCGCTCGGGGTGCGGGTCGGCGAATAGGCCCTGTCCGGGCGATCTTGTCGGGCCCGCGACGCCTGGCACCGCACCTCGCTGTGTTGTCGGGCTCGTCCGAGTACGCCCAGTACGAGGACGACCCTCCGCCTTGCGATCCACGGCACCAGCCCCCGCGGGCTGATCCTCGAAGACCGCCCGGACAGGGCCGGTCCGAGCGCGCCGCCTGATCAGCCCTCCAGTACGGCCGCGAGCTGGTCGATGCCCCAGTCCAGGTCCTCCCGGGAGATCACCAGCGGCGGCGCGATCCGGATGGTGCTGCCATGGGTGTCCTTGACCAGCACCCCGCGCTCCATCAGCCGTTCGGAGACCTCCCGGCCGGTGAAGCGCTCCGGGGGCACGTCCACCCCCGCCCACAGCCCGCGCCCCCGCACCGCCCGCACCGCGCCCGAGGCGGCCAGCGCCCGCAGCCGGCCGTGCAGGTGCTCCCCGAGCTCCGCGGCGCGCCGCTGGAACTCGCCGGTGCGCAGCATCGCGATGACCTCCAGGGCCACCGCGCAGGCCAGCGGGTTCCCGCCGAACGTGGAGCCGTGCTCGCCGGGCCGGAAGACGCCCAGCACCGCGCGGGACGACACCACCGCGGAGACCGGCAGCACCCCGCCGCCCAGCGCCTTGCCGAGCAGGTACATGTCCGGGACGACGCCCTCGTGCTCCAGCGCGAACGTCCGGCCGGTGCGCCCCAGACCCGACTGGATCTCGTCGGCGACGAACAGCACCCCGCGCCGCGCGGTGACCTCCCGCACCCCGGCCAGGTAGCCGGCCGGCGGCACCAGCACGCCCGCCTCGCCCTGGATCGGCTCCAGCAGCACCGCCACCGTGTCGTCGTCGATCGCCGCCTCCAGGGCCGCCAGGTCCCCGTACGGCACGATCTCGAAGCCGGGGGTGTAGGGGCCGTAGTCGGCGCGCGCCTCGGGGTCGGTGGAGAAGCTGATGATGGTGGTGGTGCGGCCGTGGAAGTTGCCGCCCGCCACGATGATCCTGGCGCGGCCGTCCGGGACGCCCTTGACCTGGTAGCCCCATTTGCGGGCGGTCTTGATCGCCGTCTCCACCGCCTCGGCGCCGGTGTTCATCGGCAGCACCGCCTCCATGCCGCACAGGTCGGCCAGCTCGGTGCAGAACGCGGCGAAGCGGTCGTGGTGGAACGCCCGCGAGGTGAGCGTGAGACGGTCCAGCTGGGCCTTGGCCGCCGCGATCAACCGGCTGTTGCCGTGGCCGAAGTTGAGCGCCGAGTAGCCGGCGAGCAGGTCCAGGTAGCGGCGGCCCTCCACGTCCGTCATCCACGCGCCCTCGGCGGTCGCCACGACGACCGGCAGCGGGTGATAGGTGTGCGCGCTGTGCGCGTCCGCGGCCGCGATCAGCTCGGCGGACACCCCGGCGGGCGTTCCGGCGGGCCCTCCGGCAGGCGTCGCGTGGATCGTCACGGTTGCTCCGTTCGTCGGACTGCGGGTGCTTCCGGTGGTTGACGGTGATCTGTCCAGATCTTTGTACCGCCACGGCCGCTCGGGAGGAACCCCCGCGGGGCCTCCCCGATAGAGTGGAGGCGCACACCGCGACTGGCGAGCACCGGGCGCCGCCCGGCACGAGGGGAAGCGACCCCTGGGGAGCGGTGCGCGGCCACCGCCGCGAGGTGCCGTCCGCCTGGGCACCCCGGGTCCACGACCGACCGACATGGATCGACCGACCCGGAGGACGCCATGAGCCTTCCCCTGCCCCATCCCGCCCTCGCCGCGCAGGACCCCGAGCTGGCCGCGCTGGTCGGCGCCGAGGAGAGGCTGCAGTCCGAGACGCTGCGCCTGATCGCGTCGGAGAACTACGTGTCCACCGCCGTCCTGGAGGCCACCGGGACCGTCCTGCAGAACAAGTACAGCGAGGGCTACCCCGGCCGCCGCTACTACGAGGGCCAGCAGAACATCGACCGCATCGAGACCCTCGCGATCGAGCGCGCCAAGGCCCTGTTCGGCGTGGAGCACGCCAACGTCCAGCCGTACTCCGGCTCCCCGGCCAACCTCGCCGTCTACCTGGCGTTCGCCCGGCCCGGCGACACCGTGATGGGCATGTCGCTGCCGATGGGCGGCCACCTCACCCACGGCTGGGGCGTCTCCGCGACGGGCAGCTGGTTCAACGGCGTCCAGTACGGGGTGCGCGCCGACACCGGGCGCATCGACCTGGACGAGGTGCGCGACCTGGCGATCAAGGAGCGCCCGAAGCTGATCTTCTGCGGCGGCACCGCGATCCCCCGCACCATCGACTTCGCCGCCTTCGCCGAGATCGCCCGCGAGGTCGACGCGATCCTGGTCGCCGACATCGCGCACATCGCCGGACTGGTCGCCGGCGGCGCCCACCCCTCGCCCGTGCCGCACGCCGATGTGATCTCCACCACGACCCACAAGACGCTGCGCGGCCCGCGCGGCGCGATGCTGATGTCCCGCGAGCGGTACGCGAAGGCCGTGGACAAGGCGGTCTTCCCCGGCCTGCAGGGCGGCCCGCACAACCACACCACGGCGGCCATCGCCACCGCGCTGCACGAGGCGGCCCGGCCGTCGTTCCGCGCCTACGCGCACGCCGTCGTCGCCAACGCCAGGGCGCTGGCCGCGGCGCTGCTGGAGCGCGGCTTCGACCTGGTCTCCGGCGGCACCGACAACCACCTGGTGCTGATCGACCTGACCGGCAAGGACGTTCCCGGCAAGGTCGCGGCCAAGGCCCTGGACCGGGCCGGGATCGTGGTCAACTACAACACCGTGCCGTTCGATCCGCGCAAGCCGTTCGACCCGTCCGGCATCCGCATCGGCACCCCGTCGCTGACCTCCCGGGGCCTGGGCGAGGAGCACATGCCGGTGGTCGCCGAGTGGATCGACCGCTCGGTGCGGGCCGCGCGGGACGGCGACGAGGACACCCTGGCCGCGGTGCGCGCCGAGGTCGCCGGCCTGATGGCGGCCTTCCCCGCGCCGGGCCTTCCGCTGGACTGACGCCGGACTGACACCGGTCCGGCGCCGGACCGGCGCCGGACCCGCAGCCGGGAGGCGCGCATACGCGCCTCCCGGCTCCGCGGGCAGTCACAGGTACGCCGCCGGACCTGAGAGAATGGGCGGCATGGTCGACCGTCCTCGTGTGCTCTCCGGCATCCAGCCCACCGCGGGCTCGTTCCATCTCGGCAACTATCTCGGCGCCGTACGGCAGTGGGTGGCGCTGCAGGACACCCATGACGCGTTCTACATGGTCGTCGACCTGCACGCGATCACCGTGCCGCAGGACCCGGCCGAGCTGCGCGCCAACACCCGGCTCGCCGCCGCCCAGCTGCTCGCCGCCGGGCTGGACCCGGAACGCTGCACGCTGTTCGTGCAGAGCCATGTGCCCGAGCACGCCCAGCTGGCCTGGGTGATGAACTGCATGACCGGGTTCGGCGAGGCCTCCCGGATGACGCAGTTCAAGGACAAGTCCGCCAAGCAGGGCGCCGAGCGCACCAGCGTCGGCCTGTTCACGTACCCGATCCTCCAGGTCGCGGACATCCTGCTCTACCAGGCCGACGCGGTCCCGGTGGGCGAGGACCAGCGCCAGCACATCGAGCTGACCCGCGACCTCGCCGAGCGGTTCAACACCCGCTACGCGCCGACCTTCACCGTCCCCGAGCCGTACATCGTCAAGGAGACGGCGAAGATCTACGATCTTCAGGAACCGACCGTCAAGATGAGCAAGTCGGCGTCCTCGCCCAAGGGCCTGATCAACCTGCTCGACGAACCGAAGGCGTCCGCCAAGAAGTTCAAGAGCGCCGTCACCGACACCGAGACGGTCATCCGCTTCGACCCGGTGGCCAAGCCGGGCATCAGCAACCTCCTCACCATCTACGCGACCCTCACCGGCACCCGGATCCCGGAGCTGGAGGAGCGCTACGAGGGCAAGGGCTACGGGGCGCTCAAGACCGATCTCGCCGAGGTCTACGTGGAGTGGGTGACCCCGTTCCGCGAGCGCGCCCTGGCGTACCTGGACGACCCCGAGTCGCTGGACGCGCTGCTGGCCAAGGGCGCCGAGAAGGCCCGCGCGGTGGCGGCGGAGACCCTGGCGACGGTCTACGACCGGGTCGGCTTCGTCCCGGCCAAGCACTGAGGACGGCGGCGACGGCGCGCCGGCGAGACGACGGCACCGGCGGCACCGCGGCACCCTTGAGTCACGGACAGCTTTTGAGCCTCGGACCGGGAGGGGAGTGAGCGCAGTGGGGACCAGCACGATCGGCGTGTCGATCGCGGTCCCGGAGCCCTACGGCAGTCTGCTGCAGCAGCGCCGGGCAGGCTTCGGCGACCCGGCGGCCCATGCCATCCCCACCCACATCACCCTGCTCCCGCCGACCGAGCTGGACGCGGCCGAGCTGCCGGCCTGCCGGGCGCACCTGGCGGCGGTGGCCGCGGCGGGCCGGGCCTTCCCGCTGCGCCTGGAGGGCACCGCGACCTTCCGGCCGCTGTCCCCGGTGGTGTACGTGGCGCTCGCCGAGGGCGCCCGGGACTGCGCCGAGCTGCAGGAACGGGTGCGCCGCGGGCCGCTCCGGCGCGAGCTGCACTTCCCGTACCACCCGCACGTCACCGTCGCGCACGGCATCGCCGAGGAGGCGATGGACCGCGCCCAGCGGGAGCTGGCCGGCTTCACCGCCGCCTGGACGGTCACCGGTTTCTCGCTGTACGAGCAGGGCCCGGACGGGGTGTGGCGGACGCTGTGCGAGTACGCCTTCGGCGCGGACGGCCCGGCGCCGGTGCTGCCCGCGCAGAGCGGCCGCCCGGCCGCCGTGACGCGGGACTTCTAACACACCCTTCCCCGGTCCGCATCCGGAAGGATTCCGCGGCACCCGGCGTGTCCGGGTGTGTCGCCACCCGCCGGGGGCGCGCCCCGCTCTCCGCAGGAGTACGGCCGGTGACGCAGGGTAGGCGACGATCATGGACTGGCTCACCCGGCTGCCGGGGATCGGACCGTGGATCGCCCGCGGGATGCGGACCCACGCCTGGCGCGCGTTCGACCACCTGCAGCGCGCCCAGTGGACCCGGCTGGCCGCCGCGATCACGTTCACCAGCTTCGTCGCCCTCTTCCCCCTGCTGACGGTCGGCGCGGCGATCGGGGCCGCGGTGCTGACGCCCGCCGAGCTGCGCACCCTGGAGCACCGGCTGGCGCAGCAGGTGCCGGGCCTGTCGCAGCGGCTGGACATCGCCGGGCTCCAGGCCAACGCCGGGACGGTCGGGCTGATCGGCGGTGTGCTGCTGTTCCTCACCGGCGTCGGCTGGGTGGCGCAGACCCGCGGCTGCCTGCGGGCCGTGTGGGGCCTGGAGCCGGACCAGGACAACCCGGTGCGGCGCCGGCTCGTCGACGGCGCGATCCTGGTGGGTCTGGGCGCCGCCGGGCTGGCGTCGGTGCTGTGCTCCACGTTCGCCACCACGGCGGTGGGCTGGGCGGCCCGGCAGCTGGGGCCGGCCGGCGGCGGAGTGGGCGGGGTGCTGCTGACGGTGGCGGGCTATGTCCTCGCCGTCCTCGCCGACGTCGTCCTGCTGGCGTACCTGCTCACCTGGCTGCCGGGGGTCACCCCGCCGCGCCGGTCGGTGGCGGTCGCCGGGCTGATGGGCGCGGCCGGCTTCGAACTCCTCAAGGCGCTGCTCGGCGGCTATCTGCAGGGGGTGGCCGGCCGGACGATGTACGGGGCGTTCGGCACGCCCGTGGCGCTGCTGCTGTGGTTCAACTTCATCGCCAGGCTGCTGCTGTTCTGCGCGGCCTGGACGGCCACCGGACACGACGGCCGCGGCGCCCCCGCACCGGGGGGCGCCGCGGCCGCGTCCTGTTCTGTTGTCCCGGCTGCTCCGGCTGCTCCGGCTGCTCCGGCTGCTCCGGCTACTCCGGCTTGTCCGGGGCGGCCGGCGGTTCCGGGGACGCGGGCGACTCCGGCCCGCGACGGCGCAGCGCGACCGGCAGCGGCCACTTCCGCCGCACACCCATCGCCACCGCGCCCAGGATCGCCAGCAGCGCGGCGGTGATCCCGGCGGCCGTCCACATCCCGCGCGCCCCCGAACCCGGTCCCACGGCCGCCGCCGTGGCACCGCCACCCGCCTTCGCGCCCGTCGAGCCGGCCACCGCGTTCTGCGAGGACGGGCCCTGCTGGACGCTCTTCGGCGGGACCAGGGTGCCGACCGGCTCCACATGGCCCGCGGCCTCGAAGCCCCAGTCCAGCAGTGCGCCGGCCTCCCGGTAGACCGCGTCGGTGCCGGGCGCCGGGTGCATCACCGTGACCAGCAGCTTGCGGCCGTCGCGCTCGGCCACCCCGGTGAAGGTGTTGCCGGCGTTGCTGGTGTAGCCGTTCTTGACGCCCGCGAGTCCCGGGTACGGCCGCATGCCTCCGTCGCCGGTGAGCAGCCGGTCGGTGTTCTGGATGGCGAAGGTCTGACGGTCCATCGACCCGGGCTTGTAGTCGCCGGGGAACTTCGCCGAGACCGTTGAGCAGTACGCGCGGAAGTCGGCGTTCTGCAGCCCGGCGCGGGCGAACAGCGTCAGGTCGTACGCGGACGACACCTGGCCGGGCATGTCGTAGCCGTCCGGGCTGACCACATGGGTGTCCTCGGCGCGCAGGTCGTCGGCCTTGGCCTGCATCTCGGCGACGGTCTTCTCGACACCGCCGTTCATCGACGCCAGCACGTGCACCGCGTCGTTGCCGGAACGCAGGAACACCCCGCGCCACAGGTCCTCGACGGTGTACGGCAGGCCGGTCTTGATGCCGACCATGCTGCTGCCGTCACCCATCCCGGCCAGGTCCGAGGCGTCCACCAGATGGTGACGGTCCTTCGGGAACTTCGGCAGGAGGGTGTCCGCGAACAGCATCTTCAGGGTGCTGGCGGGGGCCAGTGGCCAGTGGGCGTTGTGGGCGGCCAGCACCTCGCCCGTCTCGGCGTCGGCGATGATCCACGCCCGGGCGGTCGTGGGCGGCAGGCTGGGCACGCCGTCGGCGTACTCCACCTGGGTCCCGGGCCGGGCCAGCCGCTCGCCGCCTATGGCGGACATCTGCTCGGGCGGGCTCGGTCGTCCGGCGTCGGCGTATGCGCCCGGGACGGCGACGAACAGGGCGCTGCCGCTCAAAGCGGCGGCAGCGCACAGCGACAGCGCTGAGCGGCACAGGGCCGGGGTCTTGGTGGACACGAGCCGAACGTACCTGGAGATAGCGGATAAGAGGACATACTCCCTGTGATCCGTCGGGGTGAGCACGGACACGGACGGCGGAAGGAACCATTCCACCCCCGCCCGCCGGCCCCGGGCGGACCCCTTCCATACTGGCTTCATGAAGCTCAGCCGCCGTGTCTCCTGGTTCCTCGTCGCCTTCGGCGTATGGAGCTGGTGCATCTGGATCACTTTCGTGAAGAACCTGTGGGCCGACGCCAGCGGCCTCGCCTTCCACCACGGGCAGCCGACCGCCTACTTCTGGGTCCACCTGCTGCTCGCCATCGTCTCGTTCCTGCTCGGCACGGCGATCGGCGTGCTCGGGCTGCGGAGCCTGCGCGCGCTGCGCGCCGCCGCCGCGTAGAACGGTCGCTCCGACGGCAGCGGGCCCCGCCGGACTGGTACGTCCGGCGGGGCCCGCTCAAAGGACCCTGGGGTCAGAAGCGGCGCGTGATCAGCGCCCGCTTCACCTCGGCGATGGCCTGGGTGACCTGGATGCCGCGCGGGCACGCCTCGGTGCAGTTGAAGGTGGTCCGGCAGCGCCAGACGCCCTCCTTGTCGTTGAGGATCTCCAGCCGCTGCTCACCCGCCTCGTCACGCGAGTCGAAGATGAAGCGGTGCGCGTTGACGATCGCCGCCGGGCCGAAGTACTGGCCGTCGTTCCAGAACACCGGGCACGAGGACGTGCACGCGGCGCACAGGATGCACTTGGTGGTGTCGTCGAAGCGCTCGCGGTCCTCGGGGGACTGCTTGCGCTCCCGCGTCGGCTCGTTGCCCTTGGTGACCAGGAACGGCATGACGTCCCGGTACGCCTGGAAGAACGGCTCCATGTCGACCACGAGGTCCTTGAGCACGGTGAGGCCCTTGATGGGCTCGACCGTGATCGGCTTCTCGGGGTTGATGTCCTTCAGCAGCGTCTTGCAGGCCAGCCGGTTGCGGCCGTTGATCCGCATGGCGTCGGAACCGCAGATGCCGTGGGCGCAGGACCGGCGGAACGTCAGCGAGCCGTCGACCTCCCACTTGATCTTGTGGAGGGCGTCCAGGACGCGCTCCTTCGGGTCCATCTCCAGCTGGTAGTCCACCCACGCGACCTCGTCGGAGACCTCGGGGTTGAACCGGCGGACCCGCAGCGTGACGGTGATCCGCTCGAAGGCGGTCTGCTCGGCCGCGTCCAGCGCAGCGGAGTTGTGGCCTTCCACTGTCGTGGTGCTCATCAGTACTTACGCTCCATCGGCTGGTAGCGGGTCTGCACGACCGGCTTGTAGTCGAGACGGATCGACTCGCTGCCGTCAGCGCCAACCTCGCGGTACGCCATGGTGTGACGCATGAAGTTGACGTCGTCGCGGTTCGGGTAGTCCTCGCGGTAGTGGCCGCCGCGGGATTCCTTGCGGGCCAGCGCGGAGACCGCCAGCACCTCCGCCAGGTCGAGCAGGTTGCCCAGCTCGATGGCCTCCAGCAGGTCGGTGTTGAACCGCTTGCCCTTGTCCTGCACGCTGACGTTCTTGAAGCGCTGCTTGAGCTCGGCGATGTCCTCGACGGCCTGCTTGAGCGTCTGCTCGGTGCGGAACACCATCGCGTTGGTGTCCATCGTCTCCTGCAGCGCCTTGCGGATGTCGGTGACCCGCTCGGTGCCGGTGGAGTTGCGCAGCTGCTCGATCTGCTCGACGACGAACCCGGCCGGGTTCTCGGGCAGTTCGACGTAGTCCTGCCCGGAGGCGTACTCCGCGGCGCGGATGCCGGAGCGGCGGCCGAACACGTTGATGTCCAGCAGCGAGTTGGTGCCCAGGCGGTTGGCGCCGTGCACCGACACGCAGGCGACCTCGCCGGCCGCGTACAGACCCGGCACCACGTCGACGTTGTTGGCCAGGACCTCGCCCTCGACGTTCGTCGGGATGCCGCCCATCGCGTAGTGCGCGGTCGGCTGGATCGGGATCGGGTCGGTGTACGGCTCGATGCCCAGGTAGGTCCGCGCGAACTCGGTGATGTCCGGCAGCTTGGCGTCCAGCTGCTCCGGCGGCAGGTGGGTCAGGTCCAGGTAGACGTGGTCGCCCTCGGGGCCGCAGCCGCGGCCCTCGCGGATCTCGGTGTAGATCGCGCGGGAGACGACGTCACGGGAGGCGAGGTCCTTCATGACGGGCGCGTACTTCTCCATGAAGCGCTCGCCGTCCTTGTTGCGGAGGATGCCGCCCTCGCCGCGGGCGCCCTCGGTGAGGAGGATGCCCATCCGCCAGATGCCGGTCGGGTGGAACTGGAAGAACTCCATGTCCTCCAGCGGCAGGCCACGCCGCCAGGCGACGGCCTGGCCGTCACCGGTGAGGGTGTGCGCGTTGGAGGTGACCTTGAAGAACTTGCCGCAGCCGCCGGAGGCGAAGATGACGGCCTTCGCCTGGAAGACGTGGATCTCGCCGGTGGCCAGCTCGTAGGCCACCACGCCCGCGGTCTTCTTGACCCCGTCGACCTCGTTGAGCAGCAGGTCCAGGACGTAGAACTCGTTGAAGAACTCCACGCCCTCCTTGACGCAGTTCTGGTACAGCGTCTGGAGGATCATGTGGCCGGTGCGGTCGGCCGCGTAGCAGGAGCGGCGGACCGCCGCCTCACCGTGGTTGCGGGTGTGGCCGCCGAAGCGCCGCTGGTCGATGTTGCCCTGCGGCGTCCGGTTGAACGGCAGGCCCATCTTCTCCAGGTCGAGGACGGCGTCGATGGCCTCCTTCGCCAGGATCTCGGCGGCGTCCTGGTCGACCAGGTAGTCGCCGCCCTTGATCGTGTCGAAGGTGTGCCACTCCCAGTTGTCCTCCTCGACGTTCGCGAGGGCCGCCGCCATGCCGCCCTGGGCGGCACCGGTGTGGGAGCGGGTCGGGTACAGCTTGGTGAGCACCGCGGTGCGGCTGCGCTTGGTCGACTCGATGGCCGCGCGCATGCCGGCGCCGCCGGCGCCGACGATGACGGTGTCGTACTTGTGGATCTGCATGGTCGCGTCAGCCCCGGTCTACTGGATGTTCGGGTCGAAGGTGAAGATCACCAGCGTGCCGAGGAAGACGGTGAACACCGTGGCGGTGTAGAGCAGCATCTTCAGCCAGAACCGGGTGTTGTCCCGCTCGGCGTAGTCGTTGATGACCGTGCGCAGGCCGTTGGCGCCGTGCAGCATCGCCAGCCACAGCATTCCGAGGTCCCACAGCTGCCAGAACGGCGAGGCCCAGCGGCCGGCCACGAAGGCGAAGCCGATCTTGCTCACGCCGCCGTCCAGCACCAGCTGGATCAGCAGGTGGCCCAGCACCAGGACGACGAGGACGATGCCGGACAGCCGCATGAACAGCCAGCCGTACAGCTCGAAGTTGGTACGGGTCGCGCGCGGGGTGCGCTTGGTGCGGGCGCGCGGCGACTCGATGAGCGGCGCGGCGTTGTCCGGGCCGTACTGGCCGGCGCTGGAGGTGCTGATCACGGCGTCGGCGGGGGTCGAGGTCTCTGCGGACATGCTCAGCTCCCGAAGACAGTGCGCAGGGTGTGCTGGAGAACGGGGTAGAACGCCCCGGCCATCAGCACGATCCAGATTCCGACCACGGACCACAGCATCTGCCGCTGGTACTTCGGGCCCTTGGCCCAGAAGTCGACCAGGACGACGCGCAGGCCGTTCAGGGCGTGGAAGAGGATGGCGGCGACCAGCCCGTACTCGAGCAGGTTGACGACGGGGTTCTTGTAGGTCGCGACCACCTTGTCGTAGTCCGCGGGGGAGACGCGGACCAGAGCGGTGTCGAGGACGTGCACGAACAGGAAGAAGAAGATGAGGACGCCGGTGACTCGGTGAGCCACCCAGGACCACATTCCTTCCCGGCCGCGGTACAACGTTCCAGCCGGCACGGAAAAACCCTCCGGTTACGGGACTGTAGGGACCTGCCGGCTTGACTGTCGGTCGGGCCCGGCCGGGTACGGTCCACCGGCCCTGGCCATGGTAGCCACGCCGTCTCGGTCCTTGCTCACGGGGTCGCCCAGGTGTGATCGATCCCGCACGGCCAGGCTAACTCCCGGCTCCCGTTCCGGCTGCGCGGCGGGATAACGACCAGGTCACGGCGGTGTCGTCCGGCCGTGGTGGCACTGCCGCCATGGTGTCACAGCCCGGTCACGGCTCCCGCGGCGGGGGCCGCCCGGGTGACGGGGGCCCGGCGGGATTTCTGAAACACGCCCTACAGGGACGCCAGCCGCAGCAGCCGGCCGCGGGCGAGGCGGCGCAGCTCGTCGGCGGCGATGGCGCGCTCGTCCTCCGGATCGTTGTCGTACCGGTCGTGGATCCCGGCGAGCACCCGGTCGACCCGCTCGTCGTCGGGCACGTCGTCCAGGCAGACGACGAAGACATGGCCGAAACGCGCCTCATAGGCGGCGTGGGCGGCGCGCAGCGCGGTGTGCGCCGCCGGGCTGCCGGGGGCGGGCAGCGGCAGCTCGCTCTCCCGCGACAGGGCCTCGGCCAGGTCCCGCGGCGCGAGGGTGTAGGCGGCCTCGTCGGCGGCGGCCAGCAGCGCCGCCACGTCCGGGTACGGCCGGTGCCCGGCCACCAGCCGGGCCCACTGCGGGCTGCCGCAGCAGCTCAGCAGGGCGGCCTCGGCCGTGTCCGGGGGCACGCTGTTGAGCAGGGCCAGCCCGTTCGGGGTACGCGGCGCCGCCGGCCGGGGGGACTTCCGGCACGCCGCGGCCGGAGTGTCTGCGGCCAGCTTCGGCTCCTGGAGGAGTGGGGGAGGGGGGCGGCGCCGAAGCGCCGCGGTCCGGGGGCTGTGGGCGCGCCCGGAAGGGCCCTAACGTATCGACGGATGTACGACGTTGACCGACGAGTGCGCGAAATTCACCCGAACGGGCGCGGTTCCGCAGGTGTAGGCGCGGGCCGGCGCGGCGGACGAGGGAGCCTCCGGACCGCCACGGCGGACGGCCCGGGGGCTCCCCCGTCCAAAAGAGACGGCCGGAGTCGCCTCCCCCCACAGGAGCGCCCCGGCCGTCGTCTTGCGGAGGCGCGCCGTTCTGCGCCCCGCTTACTTCCCTCAGCGCCGAGGGGCCGGAAAGTGTCACACCCCTCGTCCGGGACAGAGGGGGAGAGGCCGGGGCCGGCGCGGAATGGGCGGGAGATGTGGCGCGGAAGTGAGCGGGGAGTGCGGACAGGGAGTGCGGATCGGGCATGATGAGGCACGTGGCGGGGGCGGAGAGGGATACCGACGACGCGCGGGTGACGGCAGCCATAGCCGCCGCCCAGCGCGGTGACGAGACGGCCTTCCGCACCGTCTACCGCAGCGTCCAGCCGCGTCTGCTGGCCTATGTGCGGACGCTGGTGGGCGAGTCCGACGCCGAGGACGTCGCCTCCGAGGCGTGGCTGCAGATAGCCAGGGACCTGGGCCGCTTCTCGGGGGACGCCGACCGCTTCCGCGGCTGGACGGCGACGATCGCCCGCAACCGGGCGCTGGACCACATCCGCAGGACGGGCCGGCGGCCGGCGGTCGGCGGGGACGAGACGGTGCTCTACGGCATCGCGGACCGCGCCGACACCGCAGGGGAGGCGCTGGAGGCGCTGGCGACCGGCCGGGCGATGCGGCTGATCGCCCAGCTGCCGCCGGACCAGGCCGAGGCGGTGGTGCTGCGCGCGGTGATGGGCCTGGACGCGAAGGGGGCGGCGCAGGTGCTGGGGAAGCGGCCGGGTGCCGTGCGGACCGCGGCGCACCGCGGACTGCGCCGGCTCGCCGAGCTGCTGGAGGACGGTGCGAGCCCCGACGGTGTGACGTTTTCTTGTCAGTCGGCGCAGAAGGACGTGAGATGAGCGGAAGCCGCCATGACTGGCTTGACGACGAAACCGCCGAGCGTCTGCTGAGCGGTGCGCCGGCCCATCGGGAAATCGGAACGGAAGCGGAGTTCCCGGAGCTCCCCGCGCTGGTCGAGTTGCTGTCCGCGGCTCGCGCCGGCCGGGTCGAGGACGCCCGGGAGGAGGCCGCGGTGGCGGCCTTCCGCAGCGCCCGCACCGGCGGCGCGACCCATCGGCCCGCCCGGTCCCGCCGGGCCGGCGCGCTGCGCCGGCTGCCCGGCTCGGTGAAGGTGGCCGTCACCGCGGCCTTCGCGGCGACGGCCCTGGTCGGCGGGGTGGCGGCGGCGGCCGGCACCGGCATGCTGCCCCTGCCGTTCGGCGGCGGGGCCTCCACCCCGGTCAGCCCGCCCACCGTCTCGGGGACCTCCGGGGCGCCGTCCACTCCGGGCGGCACCGGCTCCCCGTCCGGGACGGCACCCGGGTCCGGCGACGGCTCGCGGCCCGGTTCCGCCGGCCCGTCCCCGTCCGGCGACCCCTCCGGCCGGGGCGGCCCGTCCGGCGGCAGGCTGGTGCCGGGCTCACCGGACGCCGACGCGCTGTGCCGGGCGTACCTGACCGCGGAGCGGAACCACGGCCGGGGCCGCGGCATGGGCCGCAAGCAGTGGGACTGGCTGTCCGTGCAGGCGGGCGGCGACCAGCAGGTCGATCCGTACTGCCGCAGGCGGCTGGACGAGCCGTCCGACGTGAGCTCGGCGTGGGAGCGGAACACGGCGCCGGCCGGCGTGCCGTCCACCGGGGATTCCGAGGAGGCTTCCGGGAGCGCGGTCGCCTCGACCCCGACGGTCACCGCATCGGCCGGGCCCGGCTCGGCCTCCGCCTCCGGTTCTGCGTCTGGCTCCGCTTCCGGTTCCGCTTCTGGTTCTCATGCCGGCTCCGAGTCGGTCTCCGCTTCGGCCATGCACCCTGGGCCGATCACCAGAGCGGGTTCCGGTTCGGTCTCCGGTGTGGCCCCGCGTTCCGCCGGAGGACCGACATCGGGGTCGGGTTCCAGCGCCGGTTCCGGTTCCGGTTCCGGCTCCGCCACCGGGCCGGCGCCGCACCCGTCCCCCGGCTGCGATCCCGCCACCGCCCGCCCGGCGGGCGGCTCCCCGCGGACGGCGTCCCCCCTGCCCGGCGGGCACCTGCCGCGCTGAACCCGCACCGCCCGGGCCGAGGGGCCCGGGCCGCCGGCCGGTGTAACGCTTTCCGGCCATCCGGCGCAGTTCCTTACGGGCCGACTGGTCATCGGCCCGCGGACGTGCCGGTTCCCCCGTTACCGGCCGAGGTCCGCGCCCGACGCGGGCGGGGTGTCTTTCCCCCCGCCCCGCCCGCGTCAATTCCCCCTCACATCGCTTTTCCGGCGTTCGCCGCCCGTTTCGGCTCTACTGTCACAAAACACCCTCACCGGGCATGCTGTGAGCAAGGTCCCAGCGTGCAGACCTCCACTGGTCGCACGCCGCGCCACTACAGTCCGTGGCGAGTAGGGCTAGTGCGGCGCGTAGATGGTGCGATGCCTGCCGGTTACCGAGCGGAGGACGTGGAGACATGGGGCGCGAGTCGGACAGCAGCCGAGTCACGGAGTCCGGGCTGCCGATCAACCCGGTCTACGGGCCCGACGACCTGGCGGGCTGGGATCCGGAGGAGAAGCTCGGCACGCCGGGTTCCTATCCGTTCACCCGGGGCGTGTACCCGACGATGTACACCGGCCGCCCCTGGACGATGCGGCAGTACGCGGGCTTCGGCACCGCGACCGAGTCGAACGCCCGGTACAAGCAGCTGATCGCCAACGGCACCATGGGCCTGTCGGTCGCCTTCGACCTGCCCACCCAGATGGGCCACGACTCCGACGCGCCGATCGCGCACGGTGAGGTCGGCAAGGTCGGCGTGGCCATCGACTCCATCGACGACATGCGGGTGCTCTTCGACGGCATCCCGCTGGACAAGGTCTCCACGTCGATGACGATCAACGCCCCGGCCGCGCTGCTGCTCCTGCTCTACCAGCTCGTGGGCGAGGAGCAGGGCGTCTCCGCCGACCAGCTCACCGGCACCATCCAGAACGACGTGCTCAAGGAGTACATCGCCCGCGGCACCTACATCTTCCCGCCGAAGCCGAGCCTGCGGCTGATCGCGGACATCTTCGCGTACTGCAGGACCGAGATCCCCAAGTGGAACACGATCTCGATCTCCGGCTACCACATGGCGGAGGCCGGGGCGAGCCCCGCGCAGGAGATCGCCTTCACCCTCGCCGACGGCATCGAGTACGTGCGCACCGCCATCGCCGCCGGGATGGACGTGGACGACTTCGCCCCGCGGCTGTCGTTCTTCTTCGTCGCCCGCACCACGATCCTGGAGGAGGTCGCCAAGTTCCGGGCGGCCCGCCGGATCTGGGCCCGGGTGATGCGGGACGAGTTCGGCGCCAAGAACCCCAAGTCGCAGATGCTGCGCTTCCACACCCAGACCGCGGGCGTGCAGCTGACCGCGCAGCAGCCCGAGGTGAACCTGGTCCGCGTCGCCGTCCAGGGCCTCGGCGCGGTGCTCGGCGGCACCCAGTCGCTGCACACCAACTCCTTCGACGAGGCCATCGCGCTGCCGACGGAGAAGTCCGCCCGCCTCGCGCTGCGCACCCAGCAGGTGCTGGCGTACGAGACGGACGTCACCGCCACGGTGGACCCGTTCGCCGGCTCCTACGTCGTCGAGAAGATGACGGATGAGGTGGAGGCCGCGGCACTGGAGCTGATGGCGAAGGTCGAGGACTTCGGCGGCGCCGTCAACGCCATCGAGCACGGCTTCCAGAAGGGCGAGATCGAGCGCAGCGCCTACCGCATCGCCCAGGAGACGGACTCCGGCGAGCGGGTCGTGGTCGGCGTCAACCGCTACAAGCTCGACGAGGAGGAGCCGTACGAGCCGCTGCGCGTCGACCCGGCCATCGAGGCCCAGCAGGCCGAGCGGCTGGCGAAGCTGCGGGCCGAGCGGGACCAGGCCGCGGTGGACACCGCGCTCGCCGCGCTGCGGACGGCCGCCGAGGGCACGGACAACGTGCTGTACCCGATGAAGGAGGCGCTGCGGGCCCGCGCCACCGTCGGCGAGGTCTGCAACACCCTGCGCGAGGTGTGGGGCGCCTACGTCCCCACCGACGCGTTCTGATCACCGACACAGGAGTGCCGGCCGGCCGTCTCCGCGACCGGCCGGCACTCCTGTTGTGTCCGGCTCCTCAGCTCAGCTCAGCGCCCGCTTCAGGCGCGGGCCCAGCGGCCGTTCCACCAGGCGGTGCAGCAGCCAGGCCAGCACCAGCATCCCGGCGGCCGTGCCCACCAGCACCACCGGCGCGGGCAGCCCGGCCTGCCGGCGCAGCACGCTGATGACGGCCCACCCCAGGTGCTCGTGGACCAGGTAGAACGGGTACGTCAGGGCACCGGCCGTGGTCAGCCACCGCCAGTCCACGCGGCTGACCGGCGTCAGGGTGACGACGGCGACCGCCGCGAAGGCCAGCGTCACCAGCGCGATCACGGTGAGCTGGCCGCGGTGGTGGAACGCCGCGGTGTGCGCCGGGGCGACCAGCGCGTGCACCGCGTAGTGCTGCCCCAGCAGCCAGCCGACGCCGACCAGTGACCAGGCCAGGGCGTCGTGCCCGAACCGGTGGATCAGGTACAGGCCGATGCCGCCGACGAAGAACGGCGCGTACTCGGGCATCAGCACCAGGTTCAGCAGCCGGTCCTGGGACGCGTCGGCGAGCACCGCGCCCACCGTCCACAGCGCCGAGAAGATCAGCACCCGGCGGCGCGTGGCGCCCCGCCAGACCACGAAGACCGCGAAGAGCAGGTAGAAGCGCAGCTCCACCCAGAGCGTCCAGTCCACCCCGAGCACCCGCGGCGCGCCCAGCGGCATCTGCATCATCGTCAGGTTGGTCAGCAGATCGCTGGGCCGCAGCGGGTGGAACGGCGTGAACGGCAGCGCGAACACCGCGGTGACCAGCACGATCGCCACCCAGTAGGCGGGCAGCAGCCGGGCCGCCCGGGAGGCGGCGAAGGCCCGCGCCGGGCGCCCCCAGCCGCTCATGCAGATCACGAAGCCGCTGATGACGAAGAACAGCTGGACGCCCAGCGGACCGTAGGAGAAGGCGCCGGACAGGCTCGGGAAGAGCCTGTGGGGCGAGGTGCCCCACGCCCGGCTGATGTCGCCGCCGCGGCCCGCGTAGTGGTACGCGCACACCGCGAGCGCGGCGATCAGCCGCAGGCCGTCCAGCGCCCGCAGCCGCGCCGGGCGGGAGCCGCCCGGCGCGGCCGGGGGAGCGGACGCGCCGCGCGCCGGGACGGTGGTGGCCTGTACGGCGGTCATCGCGCCTCGCTCTCGTCGTGCCGGTCGTGCCGGTCCTGCTGGTGCCGGGTTATCGGGTGGATCCGGGCCGCACGCCGGCCGGGGAGACGACGGGCGCCTCGGCCTCCGGCTGCCTGGTGCCGCGAGACGTCAGGGCGCGCACCCTGCGGTAGGCGCGCCGCACCCGGGGGTGGGCCGGCAGGAACGCCACCTTGGACGGCACCCCGCCGGGCAGCGCCAGCGCGGTGAGCCGCCGCCGCTTGAAGTAGCGCATCAGATGGCCGTCCAGACGGCGCGTCAGATACGCGATCGCCTCGGCGCGCAGCTGCGGATACGCGGCGGACTGCATGCAGTACCCCACGGTGCGCACCAGCGCGCCCAACTCCTCGCCGTCGAGCTGCCGGGCCGTGCCGTCCTGGTCGTCCAGCGGCGGCAGCAGCGCGTCGACGATGGTCAGCGGCACCCGGTTGCTGTTCTGGTAGGGCGCCAGGCGTTGCAGCAGTCCGGCGGTCCCGGCCCTGGCGACCGGCAGGCCGTACAGCGCCGACGCGGTGACCAGGGCGGTGGAGAAGCAGCCGGCGACCAGCGAGGGCCGCAGCCGCTCGAAGAGCACCTCGGCGAGCACCGGGGTGTCCACCACCTCCAGCTCCACGCCCAGCTCCGCGGCCTCCTTCTCCAGCAGCCGCGACCAGCGCGCCGGAGCGGTGGGGTGCGGCTTGAACACCGCGCTGCGGTGGCCCCGGGCGGCCACCCCGCGCAGCATCCGCACATGGAGCCGCTCCTCCTCCTCGGCGGTGAGGATGCCGAGCGCCGACAGGTACTGGCCCAGCAGGACCGCCGGACCCTCGCCGGACTCCGGCGCCTGCGGCCGGTATCCGCTGTGTGCGGCGACCTGCTCCAGCACGGCGGTGAACGCCTCGGTGGGGACGGTGCGCGGTGCGACGCCGTACTCCGACAGCAGCAGCGGGCGCAGGCCGGGCACCAGGTCCAGGTGGAGCAGGCCGCGGATGCGGGTGGTGATCAGCGGGGCCAGCTTGTTGCGGGTGGGGCCGTAGCTCATCAGCCCGTCGGCGTAGACGTCGATCGGGGCGTTCGGGAAGAGCTGGACCAGTGCCAGGGCGGGCTCGACCTGGATGGACTCCACGGCCAGTTCGACCTCGTCGTCGCCGAGGTTCCACAGCAGCCGCAGGTGCCGCTCCCACAGCGGCTCCTCGTCGGGGCGGGAGGTCCAGATGCCGGGGTGGAAGGGGGCGATCACCGCGTTCCAGGACAGCACCGCGTCGAAGCGGTCGCGCAGCGCCTCGAAGCCGGGCATCGCGTCCAGCGCCGGGGTGGTCTCCGGGATGGCCGCGTTGTTGCTGACCAGCAGCAGCCGCCGGTCGGCGGGCGGGAAGCAGCCGGCGTCCAGGGCCGCGGCCACCGTGGCCGCGCCGTACAGGGTGGAGGCGAGGAAGATCTGGGTGCGGGACATCAGGCGGCCGCCTCCTCGTCGGACACGGCGGCTTCGGTGGCGTCGGCGGCGCCGGGACCGTCCGGCGGTCCGGACTGCGGGGCGCCCGCCGTGCGGGCCGCGCGCCGGACGCGCCGCAGGACCGCGGCCCGCTCGGCGTCCATGGTGTCCAGCACCTCGGCGAGCAGGGGCCGGGGCATCCGCTTC
Organism: Actinomycetota bacterium; assembly: GCA_048498775.1. GTDB lineage: Bacteria > Actinomycetota > Actinomycetes > Streptomycetales > Streptomycetaceae > JBEHXI01. Next base: position 22,370 of record JBEHXI010000024.1, read on the forward strand.
AGCGCGTCCGCGCTCATCGCCTTCAGCCGACGGGCCACCTTCGGCTCGAAGCGCTCGATGTTGCCCAGGTGGTGGGAGATGATCGCGCAATAGGTGCGGACGGCCTTGGGGAGGTACTCCGCCGCCCGCTCGTCCTCGGCGGTCTCCGCCAGCACCTGGTCGAAGGCGCGGATGAAGTCCAGCTGCCGTATGTCACCTATCTGGGTGAGCGAGCTGACGACCCCGCGCCGGTAGAAGACCCCGAGCAGGCCGACGACGGCGAACGACTCGGCCTTCCGGTGCAGCCGCCAGATCCACGGCCGGTCCTCCGCGGTGCGCAGCCCGTCGGTGAAGTGCAGCAGCCCGGCGTCCAGCAGCCTGCGGTGGTACATCCCGGCCCACGCGTACGGGTAGTCCACCGACGTGGAGCGGGTGGCGGGCAGGATCGCGTCACGCGGGGAGAGCACCTGCCCGCGCGGGCCGTGCGGGACGCGGTGCACGGTGCGCTCCCGCTCGACGCTCTGCACATGGTCGGTGCGCACGAAGTCGCAGCCCAGCCGCTCGATCTCGGCCAGCAGCGCGGCCAGGTAGCCGGGGGCGATCCAGTCGTCGCCGTCCAGGAACATCACGTACTCGCCGCGCGCGGCGTCCAGACCGGTGTTGCGGGCGGTCGCCAGCCCGCCGTTGCGCTCGTGCCGGATCAGCCGCGCACCGGTCAGCCCGCCGGCCACCGCCTCCTGAAGGATCTCCGCCGTCCGATCCGTGGAACAGTCGTCGACGAGGATGTACTCGAAATCCGGGCGCGCATTCAAGGCCAGACTTCTCAACATGTCCGAGGCGAAAGCCTGCACGTTGTAGAAGGGCACGATGACGGAGAGCTTGACCACCCCCGGAACGTTATGCGGGCGGGAGCCATTCGGGATTGCCGCGGGCGAACCGGTGGATGAACGACGCGTGGCTGGGGCGTGAAGTGGCCGGACCCGCGGCCTGATCCCCCTTTCGTCGGCGCGTTGTTAACCATTTGTTGCGGCGACGTTGGGCCGCGCATCCGAATGGATTCCTACGGTCATCGTCGTGCCAGCAAGTGCCACCCCGATACAAAACATCACCGTACTCGCGGATTCCGACACGCGGTGGAAATGGGGCGCCCTGACGGCCCGGCGGATCGCTCCGCAGACGGTGCTCGACGCCCGCCTGCTGCGCGGCCGGGCCACCCCCACCCCCCGGCAACTCGCCGAACTGGGCATCCCCGCCGACTCGATGCGCGAGGTGACGGCCGCCGAGTTCCTGCGCGGGACCGACCGCCGGACGTGCGACGTCCTGGTGCTCGCCTGCGTGGGCGGGACGGTCCAGGCGATGCTGCACGGGCTGGCCCGCGCCTGGCAGGGCCAGGAGCGGCGTCCCGTGGTGGTGACCGGCTATGTCGGCGTCGTCTACGAGAAGCTCGCCGACGGCCTGCTGCTGCGGCACGGCGCCGACGTGGTGCTCGCCAACAGCCGCCACGACGCGAAACGGTTCCGCGCGGTCTACGCCGGCGCCGGGGCGGACGACGGGGCGGTGGTGGAGGGCGCGCTGCCGTTCCTGACCGGCGACCCCTACCGGCCGTCGCGGGACCGGCCGTTCACCGTGGTCTTCGCGGTGCAGCCGTCCGTCCCCGACACCCGCCAGGCACGCGACTACCTGCTGCGCCGGGCCGTGCAGCACGCGCGGCGGCACCCCGGCCGCCGGGTGCTGGTCAAGCTGCGCAGCAGGCCCGGCGAGCACACCACGCACATCGAGGAGATCCCCTACCCCAAGCTCGCCGCCCGCCTCGACCCGCCGCCCAACCTGGAGCTGGTCTACGGGCACATGGGCGAGGTGCTGGACGGCACCGACCTGCTGGTGACGGTCAGCTCCACGGCCGCCCTGGAGTCGATGCACCGGGGCATCCCCACCGCCGTCCTCACCGACCTGGGCATCCGCGAGGCACTGGGCAACCACCAGTTCCTCGGCTCGGGCTGCCTGGCCTCCTGGGACCAGCTCGACGACGGCGAACTGCCCGCCGCCGACCCGGCCTGGCTGCGCGAGCACGGCGTGAGCGCCGACGACCCGTTCCGCGCGGTGCGCGACCGGGTCACCGAACTGGCGTCAGCGGACCGAATCCCTCCGCTGGCGCCGTACTACACGCCGCGCACCGCGCCCGGCTACCTGCCCGGCGTGCTCGCCCGCCACGGCCTGGACGCCAAGGGCGAACCCACCGGCGCAGCCCCGGCCCGTGAACCCGGACCGCTGCGCCGCCTGACCCGCGAGCTGACCCGCAACACCGCCCGCGCCGCCTACCGCCACGGAGTGCAGCGCGTGGCCCCGATCATCCGACGGATGGGGGAGCTGTGAGCACCCGAGAACCCGCGACCGTGCTGGCCGTCATACCGGCCCGCGGCGGCTCCAAGGGAGTGCCCGGCAAGAACCTCGCGCCGGTCGGCGGGCTGCCGCTGGTCGCCCGCGCGGTGCGGGCCTGCCTGGCCGCACGCCTGGTCACCGACGTGGTCGTCTCCACCGACGACCCGGCCATCGCCGAGGCCGCCCGCGCGGCCGGCGCCGAGGCGGTGCCGCGCCCGGCCGCCATCGCGGGCGACACCGCCACCAGCGAGGCCGCCGTCCTCCACGCGATGGACGCCCACCAGGCGCTGCACGGCGGCCGGGGCGCCGACGTGGTGCTGCTGGTGCAGTGCACCAGCCCGTTCGTCACCGCCGAGGACGTGGACGGCGTCGCCGCCGCGGTCGTGGCGGACGGCGCGGACAGCGCGCTGACCGTCGCCCCCTTCCACGGCTTCCTGTGGCGCGACGGCGCCCGCTGCGGCGATGGCAGCCACGGCGGCGACGGCGTCAACCACGACAAGGCCCACCGCCCCCGCCGCCAGGACCGGCCCCAGGACCTGCTGGAGACCGGCGCCGCCTACGCCATGCGCGCCGACGGCTTCCGCGCCGCCGGCCACCGCTTCTTCGGCCGCACCGCGCTGGTGCGGACCGACCCCGCCCGGGTCCTGGAGATCGACGAGCCGGACGACCTCGCCCGCGCCCGCGCCCTGGCCCCGCTGCTGGACCCGGCTCCCGACCGGCCGGCCGGCGCGCTCCCCGAGCCCGTAGCGGCTCTCTAGATCCACACTGCCCCGCCGAAAGGACACCCCTCCCGTGAACAGCACCCCCCACCGCATCATCGGCGACCGCCTCGTGGGCACCGGCCGGCCCGTCTACGTCACCGGCGAGATCGGCATCAACCACAACGGCGAGCTGGAGAACGCCTACCGGCTCATCGACGCGGCCGTGGAGGCGGGCTGCGACGCGGTGAAGTTCCAGAAGCGCACCCCGGAGATCTGCACCCCGCGCGACCAGTGGGAGATCGAGCGCGACACCCCCTGGGGCCGGATGACGTACATCGACTACCGCCACCGCGTCGAGTTCGGCGTGGACGAGTACCGGGCCATCGACGAGTACTGCCGCAAGCGCGGCATCGACTGGTTCGCCTCCCCGTGGGACGTGCCCAGCGTGGAGTTCCTGGAGCAGTTCGACGTGCCGGCGCACAAGGTCGCCTCGGCCTGCCTGACCGACGACGAGCTGCTGCGGGCGCTGCGCGCCACCGGCCGCACCGTCATCCTGTCCACCGGCATGTCGACGCCCAAGCAGATCCGCCACGCGGTGGAGGTCCTGGGCAGCGAGAACATCGTGCTGTGCCACGCCACCTCGACGTACCCGGCCAAGCACGAGGAGCTCAACCTGCGGATGATCCACACCCTGCAGGCCGAGTACCCCAACGTGCCGATCGGCTACTCCGGCCACGAGGTGGGCCTGCAGACCACGCTGGCCGCCGTCGCGCTCGGCGCGGTCTTCGTCGAGCGGCACATCACCCTGGACCGCGCCATGTGGGGCTCGGACCAGGCCGCCTCCGTCGAGGTCCCGGGCCTGCAGCGGCTGGTCCGTGACATCCGCATCGTCGAGCAGGCGCTCGGCGACGGCGTCAAGAAGGTCTACGAGGGCGAGCTGGGCCCGATGAAGAAGCTGCGCCGGGTGCCCGGTGTCGTCGCCGAGGCCGAGGCCGCCGACCGAGAGCCGGTCTCCGCGTGAGCGGATCACCCGGCCGGACCCTCGCGCTGGTCGAGTCGCCCGTGCAGCTGCTGAACCTGCTGGAGTGGGTGCACGCCGAACGGGTGGCCGGCGGCTCCGGTGACCACGCGGACCACGGGGACCCGGAGGTCGTCGTGCTGCCGCCGCGCGAGGCCATGAGCCGCGGGCAACTGCGGCGGATGGCCGAACTCGCCCGCGACGAGGGGCTGGCGCTGCGCTGGCTGGAGCCCAGGACGGCCACCACCGGGCCGCTGCGCACCCTGCTCCGGCTGGCGCCCGCGCTGCTGCGGGCCCGCCGGCTGGTGCTGGGCGACCCGTTCTCCCGGTTCGTCCAGGCGCTGCTGCCGCTCAGCCGGGCGCGCGACCTGGTGGTGATCGACGACGGCACCGCCACCATGGAGTTCGTCGCGCTCATCGACAGCGGGCAGCGGCTGGTGCGCTGGCACCGGCGCGGCGGCGGGCTGCGGGACGTGGCGTTCGGCGCCGTCGCCGCCTACGCCCGGCGGCGGCTGACCGCGCGCGGCGGCCGCCGGGTGGAGCTGTTCAGCTCCATGCCGGTCACCGCGCCGGCCGGCACCCAGCTGCGCGCCAACCGCCTGGAGTGGACCCGGGCGCGCTTCGGTCCGCCCGCGGTCCGCGCCGGCGCCGACCTGATAGGCACCTCGCTGGTGGAGACCGGCGTGGTGGACCTGGACAGCTACCTCGCCGCGGTCGCCGCGATAGCCCGCGCGCAGGGCGCCACCCGCTACTTCGCGCACCGCCGCGAGCGCGAGGACAAGCTGCGGCGCCTGTCGGCCGAGACCGGCCTGGAGATCGTCCGGCCGGACCTGCCGCTGGAGCTGGTCGCCCGGCGCGGCCCGGTCGGCGCCCGGCTGGTCAGCTTCCCTTCCACCGTCGTCCACACCCTGCCCCTGGCCCTGGCCGGCACCGGGGTGGAGGTGGCGGTCTGCGAGGTGGACCCGGCGTGGCTCACGCAGGGCACCTCGCCGCGCGCCCACTCCTTCCTGACCGGCATCACCCAGGCCGCCCGCAACCGGCACGGCCTGAACGCCTGCAAAGCGGTGACCTCGTGAGCATCACTCTGGACACGGCCGCCCCCGCCGCCGGGACGGCGGCCGAACTCGCCGCCCGCCACGGGCTGACCCCGGCCGTCGAGCGGCCCAGCCTGCCCGACTACCTGCGCGAGCTGTGGCAGCGGCGGCACTTCGTCGTCGTCTACGCCCGCGCCCGGCTGACCTCGATGTACGCGGGGGCGCGGCTCGGCCAGATCTGGCACCTGCTCACGCCGGTGTTCAACGTCGCCGTCTACTGGCTGATCTTCGGCTATCTGCTGAACAAGAAGGCCGGCACCGGCGAGAACTACATCGCCTTCCTGTCGGTCGGCATGTTCGTGTTCACCTACTCGCGGGAGTCGATCTCCGCGGGCACCTGGTCGATCTCCAACCGGCTCAACCTGATCCGCGCGTTCCACTTCCCGCGGGTCAGCCTGCCGATCGCCACCACCCTCGTCCAGCTCCAGCAACTGGTGCTGTCCATGGGCATCGTGATCACCATCGTGCTGGCCACCGGCGAGCCCTTCACGCTGCGCTGGCTGCTGCTGCTGCCGGCGCTGGCCCTGCAGACCGTCTTCAACCTCGGCTGCGGGATGCTGATGGCCCGGGTCGGGGCGCGCAACCACGACATCGGCGAGCTGGTGCCGTTCCTGCTGCGCACCTGGATGTACACCTGCGGCGTCTTCTACAGCATCGCGCACGTCACCGCGCACGCGCCCGCGCTGGTGCGGATGGTGCTGGAGGCCAACCCCGGCGCCCTGTACATCGAGCTGGCCCGGCACGCGCTGCTCGACGGCTACGGGAAGCTCACCCCGCACGTGTGGGTGCTGGCCGGCGCCTGGGCGGCGGTCGCCCTGGTGGTGGGGCTGTGGGTGTGCTGGCGGGCGGAGGAGACCTACGGCCGCGGCTGACCCGGTGCCGGATCGCGCGGTGCCGGCCGCGGTGCCGGCCGCGGTGCCGGATCGTGTGGTGCCGGATCGCGCGGTGCCGGAGAGTAATCTCCGCATAGCGTTAAGTTCCGGGACATACGGGATCCATCCCCGGCTCACCGGCGACCTCTTGGATTCTTCCATGGGGAGTGCACCGCGGAACACCGCGCGCATCGCGGTACTCGCGGACCGTGACCTCGGACACGACTCGCGAGCCCACCGGGTCGCCGCGATCGTCGCCGAGGCGGGATACGACGTGACACTGGTCGGCCGGGCCGGCGAGGGGCCGGTGGCCGCGCCGCCGGGCGTGGCCGTGCGCACCGTCGAGGTGCCCGAGACGCTCAGCCGGCACCGGCTGGAGCGCCCGCGGCCCGGGCTGCGCTGGCCGCTGGCCTACCGCAGCGCCGAGACCTACCGGTTCCGCACCGCGCAGATCGAGGTCAGGGAACGGCTGCTGCGCACCCGCGCCGCCCAACTCGACGCCACCTGGCGCCCGTTGGCCCGACTCGCCGCCGCCCGCCTGGTGCACGCGGTGGCCGCCGCCCGGCTGCGGCTGCGCCGCGGCTGGACCACCGCCCGCGCCGCCCAGTACCGCGCCGCCGTCCGCCGCCGCACCCGGCCCGGCGGCCTCCTCGACGACGCGGCCACCACGCTGGTCCGGCTGGTGCTCGCGCGCCGCGCCTGGCGGCGGCTCGACCCCTTACTGCTGGACCTGGAGGCCGCCTACGGGCCGGTCCTCGACGAGCTGCGCCCCCGGCTGATCCACGCCCGCGGGCACCGGGCGCTGGGTGTGGCGCTGCGGGCCGCGCTGCGCGCCGAGGCCGCCGGGCGCTGTGTGAAGGTCGTCTGGGACGCCGACGGATGCGTCGCCCCGGCCGCCTCCCGCCGCGCGGCCGCCGCCCGCGACGCCGACGAGTGCGCCCACGCCCCCGAGGCGGACGCGGTGGTGACCGTCTGCGAGCCGTACGCCGAGCAGCTGCGCACCCGCCACCGGCTGACCGCGCCGCCCCTCGTGGTGCTGAACTCCCCGCCGTACACGGAGGGTCGCGCCGACCGGGCGGGCGGGGTGCGGGCGGCCTGCCGGCTCGGCCCGGAGGTCCCGCTGCTGGTGCACAGCGGCGCCGTCGCCCCCGAGCGTGGTCTGCTGACCGCCGTCGAGGCCCTGCCCAAGCTCTACGACCTGCACGCCGCGTTCGTGGTGCCCGACCCGGACGCCCCCTATCCGCGCGCCCTGGCCGCCCGGGCCGCCGAGCTCGGGGTCGCCGCGCGGCTGCACATCCTGCCGTACGTGGCCCCCGCCGAGGTCCCCGCCTTCCTGGCCTCCGCCGACATCGGCGTCGTCCCGGTGCACCATCTGCCGCACCACGAGGTCGCCCTCGCCACCCGCTACCTGGAGTACGCGCACGCCCGGCTGCCGGTGGTGGTCAGCGACGTCCGCGCGATGGCGGCCGCCACCCTGGAACTGGGCAACGGCGAGGTCTTCCGGGCCACCGACACCGCCGACTTCGTCCGCGCGGTCGGCGCGGTGCTCACCAACCGCCCCCGCTACCGCAAGGCCTACGAGCGCTCCGGCGCGCTGCGCACCTGGTCCTGGCAGCTCCAGTCGGTGCCGCTGCTGGACATGTACGCGCGTCTGCTGGGCAGCCGAACACCATCGCCTGAGGCAGCCGCGCGGGACCGGTCCGTCCCCGTACAGGCCTGATCACCTTCAGTGACCAGGGAGCCTAAAAAGGATTGACTACCCGGACGGCAGGCTGTGCATGCTCCGAAGGAGTGACTTTCACTACTCCCAACGGTCTAATTCACAGCAACAACACACCGGGAGCGGTCATGGGTTCTACGCTGTCGGGGGTGGACCATTCACTACCCGTGGTCGGTACGCTCCCCGATGAGCTCAACGAGGAACTGATCGCCTTCCGCCGCGATCTGCACATGCACCCCGAGCTCTCCCGCGAGGAGTACCGCACCACCGCCGCGATCAGGGCACGCCTGGAGAAGGCGGGCCTCCAGCCGCGCGAGATGCCCGGGGGCACCGGGCTCATCTGCGACATCGGCCCGGCGGACGCCGGTCCACGTATCGCGTTGCGCGCCGACATCGACGCCCTCCCCATCCCGGACACCAAGATCGTCGAGTACCGCTCCACGGTGCACGGCGCCGCCCACGCCTGCGGGCACGACGTCCACACCACCGTGGTGCTCGGCGCCGGACTGGTGCTCGCCGAGCTGGCGCGCGCCGGGCGGCTGACCCGGCCGGTGCGGCTGCTGTTCCAGCCCGCCGAGGAGGTCATGCCCGGCGGCGCGCTCGACCTGATCAAGATGGGCGCGCTGGACGGCGTCTCGCGGATCTTCGCGGTGCACTGCGACCCCAAGGTCGAGGTCGGCAGGATCGGCCTGCGCACCGGGTCGATCACCTCCGCCTGCGACCGCCTGGAGCTGTCCATCGACGGCCCCGGCGGCCACACCGCCCGCCCCCATCTGACCACCGACCTGGTGATGGCCGCCGCCAAGATGGCCACCGAGCTGCCCGCCGCCCTCAGCCGGCGGATAGACCCGCGCGCCGGCCTGTCCGTGGTGTGGGGCCGCATCGAGGCCGGTCACGCCTGCAACGTCATCCCCCAGCACGCCGAGCTGGAGGGCACCGTCCGCACCCTGGACCTGGCCGCCTGGCACGACGCCCCGGACCTGGTCCACGAGGTCATCGACCAGGTCTCCGGGATGTACCGGGCCAAGTGGGAGCTGACCTACCACCGCGGGGTCCCGCCGGTGGTCAACGAGAACTCCTCGGTGGAGCTGCTGCGCGACGCGATGATCGCCCGGTACGGCACCCACGCCGTGGAGGACACCGAGCAGAGCCTCGGCGGCGAGGACTTCTCCTGGTACCTGGAGCACGTCCCGGGGGCGCTGGCCCGCCTCGGCGTCCGCCCGGTCGGCGACCCGAACGTCCGCGACCTGCACCGCGGCGACTTCGACGCCGACGAGGGAGCGATCAAGGTCGGGGTGGAGCTGTTCACGGGTGTCGTGCTGCTCCAGTAGAAGCTCTGACGCGTTCTGGGGGCGCTGACGCGCACCGGCGGGGCCGCCCGGTTCCCGCCGGGCGCCAGGCCGGGCGCCAGGCTCGTCGCCCCGCCGGGCGCCACGCCGGTCGTCATGCCGCCGTCACCGCCCGGATACGTGACCGAAATGCGTCGTCGGCCTCGATCCGGTAACAGGTTCCCCTCCCGGTCTTCACGGGAAATCTACGCGCGTTAAGCTGCGGCACGGTCAGCGCCGGACGGGGCGCTCGGGAAAGATTGGGGAACCCCTCGTGCGCCGGGTTACCAGACTTGCCGCCGCCGGTGCCGCCAGCGCGGCCCTCGCTCTCGCGGTCACCGCGTGCGGTGCAAGCTCCACGCAGTCCAGCAGTCCGTCGACGTCCGGCGGGACGGGCGGCCTGAAGGTCGGCATGGCCTACGACGTGGGCGGCCGTGGCGACCACTCCTTCAACGACTCCGCCGCCCGCGGCCTGGACAAGGCCACCAAGGAGTTCGGCGGCAGCCCCAAGGAGCTGACGGCCAAGACCTCCGACACCGAGTCGGACCGCGAGGAGCACCTGAGCGACCTCGCCTCGGCAGGCTACAACCCGGTGGTCGCGGTCGGCTTCGCCTACGCCGACGCGGTCAAGGCCGTTTCGGCCAAGTTCCCCAAGACCACCTTCGGCATCGTCGACTCCGTGGTTCCGGGCAGCAACGTCGACAGCATGACGTTCGCCACCCCGCAGAGCTCCTACCTGGCAGGCGTCGCGGCGGCGCTGAAGTCCAAGACCGGTCACATCGGCTTCATCGGCGGTGTGGACATCACGCTGATCAAGGGCTTCCAGGCGGGCTTCCAGCAGGGCGTCACCGACACCAAGCCGGGCGACAAGGTCACCGTGCAGTACCTGAGCACCGGCTCGGACCTGTCCGGCTTCTCCAGCCCCGACAAGGGCAAGAGCGCGGCGGCCGGCATGCTCTCCCAGGGCATCGACGTGATCTACACCGCCGCGGGCAGCTCCGGCGCCGGCGCCATCGAGGCCGTCCACGGCAAGAGCGGCGCCTGGGCGATCGGCGTGGACTCCGACCAGTACCAGGACCCGGGCCTGGCCGCGTACAAGAGCTCCATCCTGACCTCGGCCGTCAAGAACGTGGACGTCGCCGTGTACGACCTGATCAAGAGCGTCCACGACGGCAAGCCGCTGAGCGGCAACCACACCTACGACCTGTCCGACGGCGGCGTGAGCCTGGCGACCAGCGGCGGCTTCCTCGGCGACATCCAGTCGCAGATCGACGCCGCCAAGCAGAAGATCATCAACAAGCAGATCCAGGTCAAGAGCCAGCCCTGAGCGAACCGGGCGCGGCCTGACGCACGGGGCGCGGCGGGGACCTTCTCCCGCCGTGCCCCGCGTGTGCGTCGGCCCGCTGATCGATCCTCCCAACTACGCGCGTAGAAACGCGCGTTCGCGGTACCTTCGGCCCGCCGGTTTACTGCCGGCCCGTCAACCCGCCCCACCGCCCGGCTCCTTCCTCCGAGGAGAGTGCGCCATCAACGCGTCCAGCAGCGCTCCAGCCGCCGGCACCCCGGCCGTGAGCCCCAACGCCGTCGAACTGCGGGGAATCACCAAGCGGTTCCCCGGAGTCGTCGCCAACCACGACATCGACATCACCGTGCGGCGCGGCACCGTGCACGCCCTCGTCGGCGAGAACGGTGCCGGCAAGTCCACCCTGATGAAGATCCTCTACGGCATGCAGAAGCCGGACGAGGGCACCATCACCATCGACGGCGAGCAGGTCGCCTTCCACGGCCCCGGCGACGCCATCGCCCGCGGCATCGGCATGGTCCACCAGCACTTCATGCTGGCCGACAACCTCACCGTCCTGGAGAACGTGGTCCTCGGCAGCGAGCGCCTGCACGGCATCGGCGCCCGCGCCCGCGCCCGGATCATGGAGATCTCCGACGCCTACGGGCTCGGGGCGCGCCCCGACGCGCTGGTGGAGGACCTCGGCGTCGCCGACCGGCAGCGCGTGGAGATCCTCAAGGTCCTCTACCGCGGCGCCCGCACGCTCATCCTCGACGAGCCGACCGCCGTCCTGGTCCCCCAGGAGGTCGACGCGCTCTTCGCCAACCTGCGCGGCCTGAAGGCCGAGGGCCTGACCGTCATCTTCATCTCCCACAAGCTGGGCGAGGTGCTCTCGGTCGCCGACGAGATCACCGTCATCCGCCGGGGCACCACGGTCGGTTCCGCCGATCCGCGGACCACCACCCCGCGCCTGCTCGCCGAGATGATGGTCGGCAGCGAACTGCCGTCGCCGGAGACCCGGGAGTCCACCGTCACCGACACCCCCGCGCTGACCGTCGAGGGCCTGCGGCTGACCGCCCCGGACGCGGACGGCGTCGAGCGCACCGTCCTGGACGACATCTCCTTCACCATCCACCGCGGCGAGGTGCTGGGCATCGCCGGAGTCGAGGGCAACGGCCAGGCCGAACTCGTCGAGGCGGTCATGGGGATGCGCCGCCCGGACAGCGGGACCCTCACCCTGGACGGCCGCGACATCTCCCACGCGCCCACCCGCGCCCGCCGCGAGGGCGGCATAGGCTACATCCCCGAGGACCGCCACCGGCACGGCCTGCTGCTCCAGGCCCCGCTGTGGGAGAACCGCATCCTCGGGCACGTCACCGAGAAGCCCAACAGCCGCGGCGCGCTGCTGGATCCGGCCGCCGCCCGCCGTGACACCCAGCGCATCGTCGAGGAGTACGACGTGCGCACCCCCGGCATCGAGGTGACCGCCGCGTCGCTGTCCGGCGGCAACCAGCAGAAGCTGATCGTCGGCCGGGAGATGTCCCACCACCCGAAACTGCTGATCGCCGCCCACCCCACCCGCGGAGTGGACGTCGGCGCGCAGGCGCAGATCTGGGACCAGATCCGGCAGGCCCGCCGCGAGGGACTGGCCGTGCTGCTGATCTCCGCCGACCTGGACGAGCTGATCGGCCTGTCCGACACCCTGCGGGTGATGTACCGCGGCCGGCTGGTCGCGGACGCCGACCCCGCGACGATCACCCCGGAAGAACTCGGCGTGGCCATGACGGGCGCCGCCGCCGGCCACCTCGCCGCGGGCACCGGCGACGAGGGGGGAGAGGACCGATGAACAGGACAGCCTTCGGCAAGGTCGACCGGGAGCGGGTGCTCCTCGGGATCGCCGCGCCCGTACTGGCGGTGGTCACCGCCCTGGTGGTCACCTCGCTGGTGCTGCTGGCCACCGGCAAGGACCCGGTCCGGGCCTTCCAGATCATGGCGAGCTACGGCGCCAAGAGCGACAGCCAGGTCTACATCCTCAACAAGGCCACCACCTACTACCTCGCGGGCCTCGCGGTGGCCCTCGGGTTCCGGATGAACCTGTTCAACATCGGCGTGGACGGCCAGTACCGGCTCGCCGCGTTCCTGGCGGCCGTGGTCGGCGGCATGGTGAACCTGCCGGCCGTCCTGGAGATCCCGCTGATCATCCTCGTGGCGATGCTGGTCGGCGCCGCCTGGGCGGGACTCGCGGGCCTGCTGAAGGTGACCCGCGGCGTCAGCGAGGTCATCTCCACCATCATGCTCAACGCCATCGCCACCGCGATCATCGCCTACCTGCTGCAACCCGGCCGCCTGGCGCACCTCAACGCCAACACCAACAGCGTCGAGACCACCCGACTGCCGCACTCCGCCTGGTTCTTCACCATGACCACCAACCCGGCGGCCGGGCCGATCTGGGGCTTCATCGTCGTCGCCGCGCTGGCCGGGGTCGCCTACTGGTTCGGCCTGTCGCGCACCCGGTTCGGCTTCGACCTGCGCACCGTCGGCCAGTCCGAGCCGGCCGCCCAGGCCGGCGGCGTCAACGTCAAGCGGATGGTCGTCACCAGCATGCTGATCTCCGGCGCCGTCGCCGGCCTGGTCGGCATGCCCGCGCTGCTCAACGACGCCCACCAGTACAGCACCGAGTTCCCCACCGGCATCGGCTTCACCGGCATCGCCGTGGCCCTGCTGGGCCGCAACCACCCGGTCGGCATCGCCATCGGCGCGCTGCTGTGGGGCTTCCTCGAACGGACCTCCAACTGGCTGGAGTTCAACGGCTACGACAAGGAGATCGTCGGCGTCATCCAGGGCGTGATCGTCCTGTGCGTCGTCATCGCCTACGAGGTCGTCCGCCGCTACGGCCTGACCCGCCAGCAGCGCAAGGTCGGCGAGGAACTGGCCGCCGCGGCCGGCACCACCGAGGAGAAGCAGGAGGCGACGGCATGAGTCTCGCGAGCACCAGCACCGGGCCGGCGCCCAAGACCGTTCCGGCCGGCCGGCGCACCGGGCCGACCCCCGCCATGACCGCGCTGCTCGTCGCGGGCGCGCTGCTCGCCGTCTGCGCCGTGCGGGCCCTGACCGGCGCGCAGGACGTCACCTCCGCCGGGCAGATCTCCGGCGCCCTCCAGATGGCCGTCCCGATCGGGCTGGCCGGGCTCGCCGGCCTGTGGTCCGAGCGCGCGGGCGTGGTCAACATCGGCCTGGAGGGCATGATGATCCTGGGCACCTTCTTCGGTGCCTGGGCCGGCTGGCAGACCAACCCCTGGATCGGGCTGCTCGCCGGGATCCTCGGCGGCATGCTGGGCGGGCTGATCCACGGCGTGGCCACCGTGACCTTCGGCGTGGACCACATCGTCTCCGGTGTCGCGCTCAACCTCCTCGCGCTCGGCACCACCCAGTACCTGGCGAAGCTGTGGTTCAACACCGGCGCCGCCGTCGCCAAGGGCGGCGACCCCAAGCAGTCCCCGCCGGTCGCCGACGTCCCCTCGATCACCATCCCGGGCCTGTCGCCCTGGCTGGCGTCGATCGAGAAGCACCACTGGTTCGTCGTCTCCGACCTCGCCGGGATCCTCGGCGGCCTGGTCACCGGCCTGTCCTGGTTCACCGTGCTGGCCGCCGTGCTCTTCGCGGCCACCTTCCTCATCCTGTGGCGCACCCCGTTCGGCCTGCGGCTGCGCTCCTGCGGCGAGGCGCCGGTGGCCGCCGAGTCGCTGGGCGTCAACGTCTACGTCCACAAGTACGCGGCCGTGATCATCTCCGGCGGGCTGGCCGGCTTCGGCGGCGCCTTCCTGGCGATGGTCCCCTCGCACATCTACAACGAGGGCCAGACCGGCGGCCGCGGCTACATCGGCCTCGCCGCGATGATCTTCGGCAACTGGCGGCCCGGCGGGCTGGCCATGGGCGCCGGCCTGTTCGGCTACACCGACAGCCTCCAGCTGCGCAGCGGCGGGCCCTCCGCGCACGCGCTGCTGCTGTTGCTGGTGGTGTTGCTCGCGGTGCTCGCCGGCTGGAAGACGTACCGTGGGAACCGGCTCCAGGGCGCGATCAGCGCCGTGTTCGCGGCCCTGCTCCTGCTCTGGTTCCTGATGACCGACACCATCCCCAACGAGTTCGTCAGCGCGACCCCGTACGTGGCGACGCTGCTCGTGCTCGCGCTGTCCGCGCAGCGGCTGCGCATGCCCAAGGCGGACGGCAGACCGTACCGCAAGGGACAGGGCGCATGATCAGCACCGACACCGGCACCGCCATCGACTGGGAGCGGCTGCGGGAGCGGGCGCGCGAGCTGATGGCCCGCGCCTACGCGCCCTACTCCGGCTTCCCGGTCGGCGCCGCCGCGCTCGTCGACGACGGCCGCACCGTGGCGGGCTGCAACGTGGAGAACGCCGCCTACGGTGTCGCCCTGTGCGCCGAGTGCGGCCTGGTCTCCGAGCTGCTGGCCACCGGCGGCGGCCGGCTGACCGCGTTCACCTGCTGCGACCGCGGCGGCGCCCGCCTGATGCCGTGCGGCCGCTGCCGCCAGCTGCTGTGGGAACACGGCGGTCCCGGCCTGCTCGTCGACACCGCCTCCGGGGTGCGCCCGCTCAGCGAGCTGCTGCCCGACGCCTTCGGCCCCTCCGACCTGACGACCCGGTAACCCCTGGTGAGGAACCTCATGGACGCCATCTCCGTCATCCGCACCAAGCGGGACCGCGGCCGCCTGACGGACGAGCAGATCGACTGGGTGATCGACGCCTACACCCGCGGCGAGGTCGCCGACGAGCAGATGTCCGCGCTCGCCATGGCGATCCTGCTCAACGGCATGGACCGCGCCGAGATCGCCCGCTGGACGGCGGCGATGATCGCCTCCGGCGAGCGGATGGACTTCTCCGCGCTGCCCCGCCCGACCGCCGACAAGCACTCCACCGGCGGCGTCGGCGACAAGATCACCCTGCCGCTGGCACCGCTGGTCGCCGCCTGCGGCGCGGCCGTCCCGCAGCTGTCCGGCCGCGGCCTCGGCCACACCGGCGGCACCCTGGACAAGCTGGAGTCCATCCCCGGCTGGCGGGCGCAGCTGTCCAACGACGAGATGATGACCGTGCTGCGCGACGCGGGCGCCGTCGTCTGCGCGGCCGGCGAGGGCCTGGCACCGGCCGACCGCAAGCTGTACGCGCTGCGGGACGTCACCGGCACCGTCGAGTCGATCCCGCTGATCGCCAGCTCCATCATGTCCAAGAAGATCGCGGAGGGCACCGGCTCGCTGGTGCTGGACGTCAAGGTCGGCACCGGGGCCTTCATGAAGACCC
Source organism: Actinomycetota bacterium (assembly GCA_048498775.1). GTDB lineage: Bacteria > Actinomycetota > Actinomycetes > Streptomycetales > Streptomycetaceae > JBEHXI01. The sequence goes on from JBEHXI010000024.1 coordinate 38,058, forward strand.
TGGACGACGCCCGCGAACTCGCCCGCACCATGGTGGGCCTGGGCACCGACCACGGGGTGCGCACCGTCGCCCTGCTCACCGAGATGTCCACCCCGCTCGGCCGCACCGCCGGCAACGCGCTGGAGGTCCGCGAGGCCGTCGAGGTGCTGGCCGGCGGCGGCCCCGCGGACGTCGTCGAGCTGACGCTGGCGCTGGCCCGCGAGATGCTGGACGCGGCCGGGCTGCCCGGTGCCGACCCGGCCAAGGCGCTCGCCGACGGCTCGGCGATGGACGTGTGGCGCCGCATGATCTCCGCCCAGGGCGGCGACCCGGACGCGCCCCTCCCCGTCGCCCGGGAACGGCATGTCCTGGCCGCCCCCGCCACCGGCGTCCTGACCGGCCTGGACGCCTACGCGGTCGGGGTGGCCGCCTGGCGCCTGGGCGCCGGCCGCGCCCGCAAGGAGGACCCGGTGCAGGCCGGCGCGGGCGTCGAACTCCACGCCCGGCCCGGAGAGCCGGTGACCGCGGGCGCCCCCCTGCTCACCCTGCACACCGACACGCCCGAGCGCTTCGGCTACGCCCTTGAGGCCCTGGACGGCGCCATCACCGTCGCGGAGCCGGGCACGGCGTTCACCCCCGCCCCCGTGGTGCGGGAACGTATCGCCTGACCTGCGGTTTCCCCATTCGGGTGAACGGGACCGGTGGACCGCCGCCGGTCCCGTTCGGCATGCTGGGATCGGTGACGTACCGACCGAGGAGCACACCATGAGCGCACTCACCGTCGAGGCCGTGCCGGACCGCGGCAACGGCTGGGACGAGCTCGTCCACCTCTGGGAAGGGCTGGACGTACCCGAGGGCTGCAAGGTGGAGATCATCGAGGGGATCGTCACCGTGGCGCCACCGCCGAACACCAAGCACAACCTCACCGCCGCCCGAGTGCAGCGCCTGCTGTACACGGTGATCCCCGAGGACTGGAACATCTACCAGACCCTCGGAGTCGAACTGCCCGGCCAGAGCGGCCTGTTCGTCCCGGACCTCGCGGTGGTGCCGGATGCCGCGGTGGACGGCGGCCCACCCACGCACATCCCGGCCGACGTGCTGGAACTCGTCGTCGAGGTCACCTCGCCGAGCAACGCCGTCCACGACCGCGTCCAGAAGCTGCGCAGCCATGCCGCTGCCGGCGTGCCGCTGTACCTGCTGCTGGACCGGTGCCGCCCCGGCACGCCCATCGCGACGCTCTACGGCGAGCCGGAGGACGGCCACTACCGCGTCCTGGAGACCGTGAAGTACGGCGAGGAGCTCCCGCTCCCCGCCCCCTTCGACGTCACCCTGGACACCGGCATCCTGCCGCTGAACTGATCAGCTGATAAGGATCAGCAGACCGCTCAGCCGACCGCGACCGCCCGGCTCTCCAGCCGGGCCCGGCGGGTGCCGTACAGGGTGACCCCGGTGGCCGCCAGCATCGCGGCCAGGCCCACGGCCGTCGTGCCCGCCCAGCCGCCGCCGTGGTAGGCGGCGGCGCCGACCGTGCCGCCCACGCTGTTCCCCACGTAGTACGCCGTCAGATACAGGGCGCTGGCCTGCGCGCGTCCCGCCGTCGCCGTGCGGGAGACCGCCCCCGAGGCGACCGAGTGCCCGGCGAAGAAACCGGCCGTGATCAGCACCAGTCCGCCCAGCACCGCCACGATGTCCCCCACCGTGCAGACCAGCAGACCGGCCGTCACCGCCGTGATCCCGCAGTACAGCGCACCGCGCCGCCCCAGCCGCCCCACCAGCCGGCCGGCCGCCGCCGAGGAGGCGGTGCCCACCAGGTAGACGAGGAAGATCGAGCCCACCGCGCCCTCCGGCAGGCCGAACGGCGCCGCCGTCAGCCGGTAGCCCAGCACGGTGTAGACCGAGCCGAAGACCGCCATGAACAGCATCCCCAGCAGGTACAGCCGCAGCAGCAGCGGGTTCCCGACATGCCCGGTGACGGTGCGCAGCAGCGCCCGCGGGCTGATGGCCGACGGGGTGAAGTGCCGCGCCTTCGGCGCCAGCAGCACGAAGGCCACCGCGCAGCTCAGCGAGATCACCCCGAGTGAGCCCAGCGCCACCCGCCAGCCCGCGAACTGGGCGATGAAGCCCGCGATCACCCGCGAGCTCATGCCGCCGATGCTGTTGCCCGCCACATACAGCCCGATCGCGGAGGCGATCGCCCGCGGCGAGACCTCCTCGGCCAGGTACGCCATCGCCGTGGCCGGCAGCCCGGCGAGCGCCACGCCCTGCAGCGTCCGCAGCACCACCAGCACCGTCAGGTCCGGGGAGAACGGCACGGCCAGGCCGATCAGCGCCGCGCTGAAGACGGAGGCCGTCATCACCGGCGTACGGCCGTACTTCTCCGACAGCGCGCTCAGCGGGATCAGCGCGGCCGCCAGCCCCGCGGTGGTCAGCGAGACGGTCAGGCTGGCCTGCGCCGGGGAGACCGACAGGTCCGCCGAGATCGCGGGCAGCAGCCCCTGCGTGGAGTACATCAGCAGGAACGTCGCGGCGCCCGCGGCGAACAGCGCGAGGATGGCCCGCCGGTAGGCGGCGGTACCCGGCAGCAGCTTGGTGTCGGCGACGGCGCCCGCGCCTGCGGCGGACGCCCCGATATGAACGGAAGGCATGCTTCGACGCTAGGCCCGCACCCCTTCATGCGTCCAATGCACGAATCGGCGAGAATTCATCCCATGGAGCATGAGCGGAGCTCAGAGGCGGTGCCGTCACACCACCGCAACCAGAAAGACATCCCGGCGGCAGCCGGAGCGGCCGTACTGGCGCCGCGACTGGCCCAGTTCGCCGCCGTCGCCCGCCACGAACACGTGACCCGCGCCGCCCAGGAACTCGGCGTCCCCCAGTCCACCCTCAGCCGCGCCATGGTCCGCCTGGAGGCCGACCTCGGCGTCGCCCTCTTCGCCCGGCACGGCCGCACCGTCTCCCTCACCCCCGCCGGACACACCTTCCTCGCCTCCGTGGAACGCGCCCTGGACGGCATCGAACGCGCCGCCGAGACCGTCCGCTCCGACGCCGACCCCACCGTCGGCAAGGTCGCCTTCGGCTTCCTGCACACCCTCGGCCCCGAAACCGTGCCCGGACTGCTCCGCGAGTTCCGCGCCGACCACCCGCGGGTCCGCTTCCAACTCGTCCAGAACTACGGCGAGGCCATGCTGGAACGGCTGCGCGCCGGTGGACTCGACCTGTGCCTGACCGCCCCGCTGCCCGACGCCCCCGACCTCGTCGTCCGGCCCCTCGACGAACAGCGCCTGCGCCTGGTCGTCCCCGCCGACCATCCGCTCGCCGGCCGCCGCCGGGTACGGCTCGCCGAAGCCGCCGACGAACTCTTCGTCACCCTCGAACCCGGCTACGGGCTGCGGCGCATCACCGACGCCCTGTGCGCCGAGGCGGGCTTCACCCCCAAGGTGGCGTTCGAAGGCGAGGAGGCGGAGACCCTGCGCGGCCTGGTCGCCGCCGGACTCGGCGTCGCGCTGCTCCCCCCGCCCGCCGTCCCGCGCCCGGGCGTCGCCGAACTGACGGTCACCGCGCCCCGGGCGGTACGCGAGATCGGCGTCGCCTGGCTCGACGGCCACCCGGACACCCCACCGGTGGCCGCCTTCAAACGCTTCCTGCTGAGCCGGCGGGGCCAACTGCTGCCGCATATTTAGGGCTCGGTTCGCCTCCGGGTGCGCAGAAGCCGGTGTCGACGTTCCTCGACGCTGCACTCCCTCCTTCGTCGGTCGTTTGATCTCTCCCCCAGCCCCGCGGGGGGACCCCCTCTTTCGACACCGGCGCGCACCCTTCGACTCGCTCGCCGACGCAGCAGGCCGACCCCGAACGGGAAGTCACCCTCGGGGTGGGCCCGAGCAGCAGGACGTGCTCTGGCCCGTCCCGGCGAGTGAGCCGAAGGGTGCCCGCGCCTGTCGAAAGCGAGGAGACCCAACGACCGAGGTACGAGGGAGTGCAGTGTCGACGAGTGTCGGCAGGTGCTTCTGGGCACCCGGAGGCGAACCGAGCCCCCAGAAAGGGCGCACCCGGAGGCGAACCGAGCCCCCAGAAAGGGCGCACCCGGAGGCGAGCCGAGCCCC
>JBEHXI010000025.1:0-42084 GCA_048498775.1 Actinomycetota bacterium
CTCGCCGCGCTGCGGACCCGCTGGATCGCCCTGGTCTCCCGGGGCCTGGAGAACCGCGCGGCACGCTATGAGGCGGCATCATGACCACGGCACCACACACCGGCTCCCCCGCGACGAGCTGGAGCACCGGACAGCGCCCGATCACCCTGGCGGTGCTGGCCATGGGCGGTGAGGGCGGCGGAGTCCTGGCCGACTGGATCGTCGAGGCCGGCGAACGGGCCGGCTGGACCGCGCAGAACACCTCGGTGGCGGGCGTGGCCCAGCGCACCGGCGCGACCGTCTACTACGTCGAGCTCCTCCCGCCCCCGCCCGGCGGCGTCCCGGAGGGCGGCCGCGGCGAACCGGTCCTGAGCCTGTTCCCCACCCCCGGCGAGGTCGACATCGTCATCGCCTCGGAGCTGATGGAGAGCGGGCGCGCGGTGCAGCGCGGCTTCGCCACCCCGGACCGCACCACGCTCATCGCCTCCACCCACCGGGTGTACTCGGTCGACGAGAAGATCGCCCTCGGTGACGGCCGGGTGGACGCCGACGAGTTGTTCGCCGCCGCGCAGCGCTCCGCCAGGCTGCTGGTGGCCGCCGACTTCGCCCGGATGGCCGAGGAGGCGGGGAGCGTCATCAGCGCCTCGCTGTACGGTGCGCTCGCCGGATCCGGTGCCCTGCCGTTCACCCGTGAGGAGTTCGAGGCGCCCATCCGCGCGTTCCCCAAGGCCGCGGAGCGCTCGCTGCGGGCCTTCGCCGCCGCGTACACCGAGGCCGCCGCCCAGGTGGCGGCGGCTGCCGCGCCCCCGCCGAAGGCCGCATCGGGCGGGCCGGTGCCGGTGACGATCGGGCGCCGCCGCCCGGAGACCGCGGAGGACCGCAAGCGGGCCGCCGAGCGCGAGCGCAACCGGATCGCGCTGACCGACCCGGCCTCCCTGGTCGGTCCCGAGCTGGCCGCCCAGGCCCGGCGGGTGGCCGAACTGCCCGCGACGGCACGCTCGATGCTGCTGCACGGCGTGGTCCGCACGGCCGTCTACCAGAGCCCCGCCTACGCCGACCGCTACCTCGAACGGGTGGCGGCCTTCGCGGCCGTCGACCCGGACGGCGACGGGGACGCGGCCCTCACCCGCGAGGCGGCGCGGCACATCGCGCTGTGGATGTGCTACCAGGACACCATCCAGGTCGCGCTGCAGAAGACCCGGCGCGACCGGCTGGAGCGGGTGCGGCGGGAGGCGAAGGCGGGCGACGGCCATCTGGCGCAGGTCCGCGAGTACCTGCACCCGCAGGTCGAGGAGATCACCGACACCCTGCCCGCCGGCCTCGGCGCGCTGCTGCTGCGCTCCTCCTTCTTCCGGCGCCTGGTGCACACCGTCACCCACCGCGGCATCGTGCTCAACACCACGTCGGTGACGGGCTACACCACGCTGGCGGTGCTGGCCCGGCTGCGTCCGCTGCGGCCGAGGTCGCTGCGTTTCGTGCGGGAGCAGGCGGCGATCGACACCTGGCTGGAGTTCGCGCTGTCCCGGGCCGCGCGGGACGCGGACCTGGCGCGCGAGATCATCGAGTGCCAGCAGGTCCTGAAGGGCTACGGCGCCACCTGGGCCCACGGCGCGGAGAGCTTCGACCTGCTGATGGCCGCCGCCCGGGGATTGCCGTCGGGCGGTGAATCCGCCGCCGTGCTGCGGCGGTTGCGTGCCGCGGCGCTCGCCGACGAGGAGGGGGCGAAGCTGCGCGCGGAACTCGCGGCGCTGCGGTTCCCAGCAGGCTGACCGCCCGTCAGCCGCCGCGCACCGCCTCGACGAAGCGGTGCGCGGGCTCCTCGAGGCGGCGTTTGAGGGCGGTGAACGTCTCCGTGGCCGAGGTGCCGGCCCAGTCGCGCGGGAGGAGCTCGGCGGGCAGCCCCGGGTCGAGGTAGGGAAGCCTGCGCCACACCGTCAGGGTGCGCAGGTAGTCCGCGAAGGCGGCGCCGTTGTCGTCCTTGCCCCGGCGCTGCCGCCAGGCCTCCAGCAGCGGGGCGTGGACGCGGTCGAAGCCCCGGTAGAGCTCGGCGAGCTGGTCGAGGTCCCACCAGCGCGCCACCTCGGTGCGCACGTCGCGGAATCCGCCGTAGTCGGAGCGGAACAGGTCGACGTACTCGTCGAGCCCTTCGCGGCGCAGGGCGTCGCGGGTGTCGTCCGCCAGGTGGCCGGGGGCGATCCACACGCCCGGGCCCACGGTGCCGAAGCCGAGCCAGGTCAGGCTCTTGCGCAGCAGGTGCCGCTTGTTGCGTTCGGATTCCGGCACGCTGAAGACGACCAGCAGCCAGCCGTCGTCCGTCTCGGCCCGGCGGCGGCCGAAGATGCGGCGGTCGCCCAGTTCGAGCATCTGCCGGGCCGCCCGCGACAGTCCGTAGCCCGCGGCGCCGTCGACCCGCTCGGACTCGATGAGGCCGCGCCGCTTGAGCCGCGAGATCGAGGAGCGCACCGCCTGCTCGTCGACGCCGAGCCGCTCCATCAGGCGGATCAGCGTCGCGACGCTCAGCCAGCCGCCGACCTCCCGGCCGTACAGTCCGTAGATACTGACAATGAGCGCCCGCGGGGGCACCGTGCCGGCGTCCGCCGCCGGCTCGCCGGCCGAGTCGTCGATCTCCACGGCAGCACGATAGCGCCGGTCCGCCGGGCGGCCGCGACCGGGGTATCTCTTTCTGGTAACGAGCGTCACATTGGCGGCATGCCGTGGGGTCAGCGGCGCAGCGTCGTGGACGGGCTCTCCCCGAAGCGGGCGCGGTACTCGGACGCGAACCGGCCCATGTGGACGAACCCGTGCTGGAGGGCGACGGCGGTCACCGACGCCCTGGGCTCGGCGGCGAGCAGGGCGCGGTGGACGGTGTCGAGACGGCAGGCCCGCAGATAGGCCGTGGGAGTGCTGTCCAGCTCACGGCGGAAGCACTCCTGCAGGGTCCGCACCCCGACCCCCAGGGCCTCCGCGATGTCGCCGACGGTGAGCGGTTCGCTGTGGTGGTCCTGGATGAGGGTGCAGGCCCGCCGCACCAGGCGGCTGGGGTGGTGCGGCGACACCGGGGCGGTCAGCTCGTCGCTGTGGTTGTGCCGGTGGGTGACCAGCAGCTGGCCGACCAGGGCCTCCTCGAAGCGGCGGGCGATGGCGGGGTGGTCGACGAAGGAGGAGTCGCCGACGCCGGCCAGTTCCTCGGCCAGGAAGTCGACACCGCGGCGCCAGGCCCGGGCCTGAGGCGTGGTGGTGGGGGCCGCGACCTCGAAGCGGACCGGTTCGTCCGCGGGGCGTCCCAGCAGCCGCCGCAGTTCGCGCTCGACGCTGCTGCGCTGGACGTAGAAGATCCGGTGCGGGGTGCCCGCCGACCACTCCTTGTCGCAGGGTTCCTGAGGGGAGATCACCGCCGCGGTCTCGGCGGTGGCGATGACGCTGCGGCCGGCATGGCGGACCACCCCGTTGCCCCGGCGGGGCATCTGCACCAGGTAGAACGAGGTCAGCGGCTCGGGCTGGACCCGCACCGGGCTGCCGTAGTCGAGGTCCACCACGCCCAGCTCGCCGAGTCTGCGCGCGGCCAGGCGCAGCTTCACCGAGCGCGCGTCGCGCGGGGTGAGGCGGTGCGGGCAGAAGATCCGGCCGACCTCGACGCGGGCGCGTTCGACGTCGCTGGTGCTGATCGTCACCGAGTCCATGCCGCCTCCTGGGGGGTGGGGGCCGTCCGGGAAGGGGGATTCCCGGGCGCGGCCGGCCGGAGCGGTGCCGTGGGTGGCACGGGCCCGGCCCGGGGGCCGCGAGGCCGCACCGGTCATGATGCGGTGTTGACGGGCGTCTGAAAAGCACCTGTCGGTAAGGGCTGGAAAACACCGGTAACGGTCGGGTTAACGCGGCGAGGGCCCAGGCGCCGCCGCGCCAGGGGAAAAGGACCCCGGACCGGCTGCGGAGGGGGCGCCTGCCGGTCCGGGGAGATCGGGTGGGGCCGCACCGGAGCGGCCCCGCGGGCTTCACACGTCGGGGTGCTTGGCGGCCAGTCGGTACAGGCCGGAGTGGAAGACCAGGGGTTCTCCGCCGGGTGCGTCGTAGTGCTCGATCTCGCCGATCATGACGACGTGGTCGCCGACGTCGAGCTGCTGCACGGTGCGGCACTGGAACCGGGCGACGGCGCCCTCAAGCAGCGGTGTCCCGGCGATGCCCTCGGCGATGGGCATGCCGGCGAACTTGTCCTCGGCCGGGGTGGCGAACCGGCGGGAGAGGTGGTGCTGGTCGGCGGCGAGGACGTTGACGGCGAAGTGGGTGGCCGCGGTGAAGTCCGGCAGGCTCGGGGCGTTCCTGGCCGGGCACCACAGCACCAGGGGCGGGTCCAGCGAGACCGAGGTGAAGGAGTTCGCCGTCATCGCCACCTTGCGGCCGTCCGCGGCGCGGGCGGTGACCACGGTGACGCCGGTGGCGTACTGGCCCAGCGCCTGCCGCAGGTCCCGGGTGTCGAAGGCGGACCGGCCCCGGGCGCGTTTCTCCTTCAGGAGGCGCTCGGTCTCGGCGGGCTCGGACCACCAGGGGTAGAGCGTGCGGGGGTCGTCGAAGCCGCCGGCCACCGCGGCGGCGACGGCGGGCGTGCCGGCCGCCTCGGTGAGCAGGTGCCGCTGGTGCGGGCGCAGGCCCTCCAGCAGGGAGTTGGTCCAGGCGACCGACCACTGGGCCCAGCCGCGCCAGTAGCCGTCGAAGGTGCGCCGCATCCACTCGGGGGTGAAGTCCTCGGTGCCGTGGCGCAGGATGCTGTCCAGGTAGTGCTCGGCGGCCTGCGCCGCGTTGTTGGCGCCCTGGCCGGTGATCGGGTCGCACAGCACGACCGCGTCCGCCATGCCCAGGACCTGCCGTCCCGACGGGAGCCGGGCGACGGGCTTGCGCACGGTGGGCGTGATGCGGCCGCGCAGCACCCCGCCGTCGTCGGTGAGGGTGGCCGTGCGGCAGCGTTCGTACTCGTCGGGGAAGAAGCGCCGCAGGATCTCCAGCGAGCGGGCCAGGTGCTCGGCGGGGGTGCGGACGTCGTCCCAGCAGTCCATCGGCCCGTGCGGCACCCCTTCGAAGACCATGATCTCGCAGGGGCCGGAGACGGTGAGCGCGGGGAAGGTGAAGTACTCCCCCACTCCGGGCACGATCCGCAGGTCGACGACCGGGTCGCCGGGGCGGGGAGCCACCCCGGTGACGTAGGTGAGGGCCAGGGCCCGGCGCGGCCGGTCGTACGGGGAGCGCTCGGGGTCGGGTGGGAAGATCCAGCCCAGCTGGCCCTTGCCGGTCGCCACGATGGTCAGGTCGTGGGTGCGCGCGTAGTCGTCCAGGTCTGCGACGGTCGCCGCCCGGACGACGAGCCTGCCGCCGGCCTGTTCGAACCGTTCCAGCCAGGCGGCGGACTTCACACGCTGGTCGACGGACTGGGCGGGGGCGTCGAGCGGCGCGGTCCACGCGACCTCGGCGCCCCCGCCCGCACCGGTCAGGGACAGCGCGATGCCGCTGATCTGCGGGCACCGCGGCTGCCACTCGTCCAGGCCCAGGGCGCGTTCGGTCTGCAGGGCGGTGTCGAACATGCACTGGCTGGACATCACCGGCCCGCGCCGGATCTCCTCCGGCGCGCGGTCGGTGACGAGGGTGACGTCGTAGCCGCGGTCCTTCAGGCCGAGGGCCAGCTGTGCTCCGGACTGCCCGGCACCGACGACGGCGACGCTTCTCATGCCGGCGCGTTCTCCGAGCCCGCGCCCGTCACGGCCGCCAGATAGGTCTCGGCCGCCGCGGGGTCCATGAACCAGTGGAAGAAGTCACGCGGGTCGTCGAAGCCGTTGGTGAAGCGGTGGGCGATCCGCGGGCTGCCGTTTGCGGTGCCCAGCAGCTTCAGCACGTGCTCGGGCGGCGGGCCCAGCAGGGCGTTGGTCCACGCGGTGACGTACTGGGCGTAGTCCCAGTAGCGTTCGAAGGTCTCCTGAAGGAACGCGCGGTCGTAGGGCCGGTCCCCGTGCTCCAGGATGCTGGCGAGGTAGGAGGCCGCGCACTTGCTCGCGTTGTTCGAACCCTGGCCGGTGATCGGGTCGTTGAGGACGACGACGTCGGCCAGGCCGAGGACGAGGGCGCCGGAGGGCAGCTCGGCGACGGGCTTGCGCACGGTGGGCGGGAACCGTCCGGCGAGCACCCCGCCGGCGTCGGTCAGCGCGACGTCGCCGCAGCGCTCGGCCTCCCAGGGCAGGAAGGTGCGGATGACCTCCAGGGAGCGCTCCAGGTGCTCCTCGGGCGAGCCGAGGCCCGTCCAGCAGTCCATCGGGCCGCCGGGAACGCCCTCGAAGACCATGATGTCGCAGGGCCCGGAGACGGTGAGCGCGGGGAAGGTGAAGTACTCGCCGATGCCGGGCACCAGGTTGAAGCTGACCGCGGAGTACTCGTCCCGGGGTGCCATTCCGGTGACGTAGGTCAGGGCGAGGGCGCGCTGCGGGGCGGTGAACGCCGACCGCTCGGCGTCGCGTTCGAAGAGAGAGGCGATCTCGCCCTTGCCGGCCGCGACGATCACCAGGTCGCTGTCGCGGGCGTAGGACTCCAGGTCCGTCACGTCGGCGTCCCGCAGCACGGTCTTGCCGCCGCGCCGCTCGAACTCCTCCAGCCAGGCGGGCATCTTGACCCGCTGGTCGACGGAGCGGGCGGCGGCGTCGAGGCGGGAGGCCCAGGAGATCGCCCGGCCGCCGGAGCCGTCCGGCACATGGAAGGCGATGCCCTCGACGGGCGGGCACTCATCGCCCCACAGGTCCAGGCCCAGGGTGCGTTCGTGGGCCAGGGCGGTGCCGAACATGCACTGGCTGGACAGCACCCGGCCCTCGCGGATCTCCTGGCCGGTGCGGTTGGTCACGACGGTCACGTCGTAGCCGTGGTCGAGCAGGCCGATGCCGAGCTGGAGGCCGGCCTGTCCGGCTCCGATGATGGTGATGGTGCGCATGTGGGGGTGGACCTCCGGTCCGGTGTCAGAGCGGATTACGGGCGAGGGCCGGTCACTCGGCGAGCCGCGGGATGGCCGGGACGAGTCCCTCGGGGCCGATGGCCGAGTAGCCGCCGTCGACGGCCCAGTCGGCGCCGGTGACGAAGGACGCCTGGTCGGAGCAGAGGAAGGTGACGACGTTGGCGACCTCCTCGGGGTGGCCGACCCGGCCGAGGGGGTGGAAGGGTGCGGCCACCCGGTCGGTCTTGTCCCGGTCGCCGCCGGTGAGCTGGTCCATCACCTTCGACCAGGTCCACCCCGGGCTCACCGAGTTGACCCTGATGTTGTCGGCCGCCAGGTCCGCCGCCATGTTGCGGGTCAGCTGGACCAGGGCCGCCTTGCTCACCGGGTACAGCCAGCGCCCGGGCTGGGCGACCTTGCCGGAGATGGAGGTGAAGTTCACGATGGACCCGCCGCCCTGCGCGACCAGATGCGGGTGGACCGCGGCGGCGGTCATCGCGGCGCTCGCCACGTTCACGTCGAGGGCCTCCAGCCACTGCGCGCGGGTCGAGGCGAAGCCCTCGTCGACGTAGGAACAGGCCAGGTTCACCAGGATGTCCAGGCGGCCGTAGGTGCCGACGGCGCGATCGACGCAGCGGGCGATCTGCGCGTCGTCGGTGATGTCGGTCTCGACGAACAGGACGCCGTCGCCCGCCTCGTCCGCGACCGCCCGGCCGCCCTCGGTGTCGATGTCGGCGATGACGACGTTTCTGCCCGCCGCGTGCAGGGCGCGGACGACCGCCTGCCCGATGATGGTCGAACCCCCGGTGACGAGAGCGGTCTTGACCGGCGGTCCGATCATGATGTCTCCTGGTGCGCGTCGTGAGTTGGCGAAAAACTAGGCGCGGCGGCGCTCGGCCGCTATCCGCATCCCGAAGTGCCCTGTCCGGATCACGCTGCCGGCGGTGGAGGCCCTGATGTCGTCCGGTGAGGCGCTCCCGCTGGCCTCGCACGAGCGGTTCCGCACCCGCGATGTCGACGAGGCGCGTGCCCAGGTCGGGCGCACCTTCTGCCCCCACGATCTGCGGCTGGCCGGGCGCTCGGCGCGGCTGGACGCGCGGATGCACGGCCTCGGGCTGGGCGACACCGGCCTGTACTTCCTGGACTACGGCGCGGAGGTGACGATCACTCCGGGCGCCCTGGAGGACTTCTACCTGGTCCAGATGCCGCTCGCCGGGGCCGCGGAGATCCGCTGCGGCCGCCAGGAGGTCGTCTCGACGCCCCGGCTGGCATCCGTCCCGGCGCCCACCGACCCGTTGTCGATGCGCTGGGGAGCGGGCAACCCCCAACTGATCGTGTGGCTGCGGCGGTCCGCGCTGGAGGACAGCCTGGCCAAGCTGCTGGGGCGGCAGCCCGGGAAGCCGGTGCGGTTCGACCTCGGCATGGACCTCACCTCGCCGGCCGCCCGCTCCTGGCTGGGCGTGGTCGACATGCTGCGGCGGGAGGTGGACAACCCCGGGGGCATGCTGGAGCAGCCCATGATCGTCAGACAGCTGGAATCGCTGCTGACCACGCAGTTGCTGTTCACACAACCGCACACCTTCAGCGCGGCGCTGCGCGCCGGTCAGCCGAGGGTGGCGCCGCCCACCGTCCGCCGGGCCATGGAGATCATCGAGGAGCACGCCGCGGAGCCGCTGACCGTGGCGGACGTGGCCGAGGCCGTGGGGGTCAGCGCGCGGGCGCTCCAGGACGGCTTCCGGCGGCATCTGGGCACGACGCCGGTGTCGTATCTGCGGGACGTCCGCCTGGACCGGGTGCGGGCGGAGCTGACCGCCGCCGCCCCGGGGGCGACGACGGTCACCGATGTCGCCTACCGGTGGGGCTTCTTCCATCCGGGGCGGTTCGCCGCCGCCTACCGGGAGCGGTTCGGGGAGTCTCCGTCCCGGACGCTGCGGGGCTGACCGGCCGCTTTGCGGTGACGGCGGTCAGGCCTGCGGCGTGCGCAGCCGGTCCTCGGGGATCACGGCCACGCCGAGGATCTCGATGAGGGCTTCGGGCTGCCACAGGGCGGTGCAGCCGATCCCGGCCATGGCCGGGTAGACCGGGCCGGCGAGCTCCCGCCAGACGCGGCCGATCTCCCTGCCGTGTGCCTGGTAGTCGGGGATGTCGGTGAGGTAGAGGGTGACGCTCACCAGGTCCCGCGGTTCGCCGCCCGCCTCGCGCAGTGTGGTGAGCACGTTGCCGAAGGCCTGGCGGAACTGCTCGACGATGCCGCCGGGCACGATCTGCATCCCGGCGTCCAGAGCGGTCTGCCCGCCCAGGTAGAGGGTGTTCCCGACCAGGGTCCCGTGCGAGTAGCCGCTCGGAGCGGGCAGGGCGGCCGGGTTCACTGCGACGGGCGTCATGGGACCTCCAGGTGGGTTTCGGTCAGGCACCGCTCCATCGGGACTGCGTATTGACATTATATGACGGCCGTGAAAAATACGAGATACGCACGCGGCCCTTCGTCCCCGGCCCGGCCGGCCCCCGCCGCCCGGGACCTCGCTCGCCCCCGAACCCCGCGCCTCCGCGACCGGTCCACGTCCGACGGCACCGGCGCCCCGCTCCCCCGCACCACCCCGTCACCCCGCCATCCGAAACGGAGCCTCCTGTGGAGCCCGACCTCAGCAAGTACCGCCTCGAAGGCGACAACTCGATGTACCGACTGCCCAGCGGGATCGTCGCCCCGGTGGTGACCCGCGGCGGACTGGAGGACCCCGGCACCGCCGACTCCGGCGGTGCGGTCCGGGTGTCGGGCGTGAGCATCCAGCACACCCCGGCCACCCGCCTGTGGTTCGGCAAGGTCAGCAACGAGCCCGGCTACCGCTCGGTCTCCCACCACCACGGCGAGGCCGAGACCGGCGGCTATGTGCTCTCGGGCCGGGCGCGCATCTACTTCGGCGAGAAGTTCGAGGACTACGTCGACATGGCGGAGGGCGACTGGGTGTTCGTCCCGCCCTTCATGCCGCACGTCGAGTGCAACCTCTCGCGCAGCAGGCCGCTGGTGTGGATGACCACCCGCACCCCGGAGAACATCGTCGTCAACCTGCCCGACGTCGCCGACACCGACCTGCGGGACTGGCTGAACCGATGACCACACAGATCCTCGGCAGCTCCGCGGTGTTCACCGCCGCGGTCACGCTGACGCCCGCCGAGCCCGAGCACTTCGACCTCGCCTTCACCGCCACCACCCAGCCGTGCCCGTGGCCCAAGGCCTACGGCGGCGACCTGGTCGCCCAGGCCGCCGCCGCCGCGATGCGGTCGGTGACGGACGGCAAGACGCTGCACTCCATGCACGGCTACTTCCTGCGCCCCGCCGACATCGGGGCGAGCGTCCGCTACGAGGTCGAACTGCTGCGGGACGGACGCGGCTACAGCACCCGGCAGGTGCGCGGCTACCAGAACGGCAAGCCGCTCTACGTCTGCCTGGCCAACTTCGCGGCCGGCGAGCCCGGCGGGACCTACCTGGCCGGCCTCACCGACCCGGTGCCCGACCCCGAGGAACTGCCCGCCTCCGCGGCGTACCTCGCGCCGCGCAGCGGCGGCACCATGACCGAGGAGTCCAAGGCCTACTGGTCCGGCGGACGCGGCTTCGACATGCGGCACGTGCCCGGCCCGGTCTACCTCGACATCGAGGGCGAGCGGGTGCCCCACCAGGCGGTGTGGCTGCGGCCGTTCGATCCGCTGCGCCCGGTCGAGGGGCTGACCGACGCCCAGCGGGACCTGGCCGCGCTCGCGTACGTCTGCGACTACACCATCCTGGAACCCGTGCTGCGGGTCCTCGGCCTGCCCTGGGCCCGGCCCGGGCTGGTCACCGCAAGCCTCGACCACGCCATGTGGTTCCACCGCCCCGGACCGGTCGGCGACTGGCTGCTCTACGTCCAGGAGGCGGTGGCCGCCGACGCGGGCCGCGGCCTGGGCACCGGCCGCTTCTTCACCCGCGACCACCGTCACCTGGCCACCGTCGTCCAGGAGGGCATGATCCGCTCCTCGTGACCCGCCGCCCTCCCCGGCGGGGTCCTGGAAGGACTCATCCGTTGACTCTTCCGCCACCGTCCCTGTCGCCCTCGGCGCACCTGGACACCTTCACCCGCGACCACCTTCCCCCCGCGCACCTGTGGCCGCTGATCGAGTTCACCACGCCCGAACTGCGGTACCCGGAGCGGCTCAACGCCGCCACCGAACTCATCGACGTGCCCACCGCACGCTTCGGCGCCGGCCGGCCGGCCCTGCGCACCCCGGCCGGTGAGGTGTGGACGTACGGCGAACTGCGCACCCGCGCCAACCAGGTCGCCCAGGTGCTCGCCGAGGACCTGGGCCTGGTCCCGGGACAGCGCGTCATGCTGCGCTCCCCCAACACCCCGTGGACGGTCGCGGCCTGGCTCGGCGTGCTCAAGGCCGGCGGTGTGGTCGTGACCACCATGGCCGCGCTGCGCGCCCGCGAACTGGCCCCGGTCGTCGAGCGCACCCGGCCCTCGATCGCCCTGGTGGACCACCGGTTCGCCGCGGAGGTGCACACCGTCCGGGACACCGCCCGGCCGTCCCTGACGGTCGTCGAGTACGGCGGCGGCACCCCGGACGACCTCACCGCCCGCGCCGCCGCCAAGTCCGGCGAGTTCGACGACGTGGCGACCGCGGCCGACGACGTCGCGCTCCTCGGCCCGACATCCGGCAGCACCGGCGTACCGAAGATCACCATGCACTTCCACCGGGACCTGCTCTCCATCGACCACACCTTCGGCCGCCACGCACTGCGGCTCGTCCCGGACGACCTGGTCGCCTGCAGCGCGCCGCTGGCCTTCACCTTCGGGCTCGGCATGCTCACCGTCTTCCCGCTGCGGGCCGGCGCCTGCGCCCTGCTGACCGAGGCCGCCACCCCGGCGCAGCTCGCGCACCTCGTCGAGGAGCAGGGCGTCACCGTGCTGGCGACGGCGCCCACCGCCTACCGGGCGATCCTGCGGGAGGGGCAGGAGCACCGGCTCGCCGGGCTGCGGGCGGCGGTGTCGGCCGGCGAGCATCTGCCCGGGACCACCTCGCGACAGCTGCGGGAGAGGATCGGGCTCGGCGTCATCGACGGCATCGGCTCGACCGAACTGCTGCACATCTTCATCTCGGCCGCCGGCGACGACATCCGGCCCGGCGCCACCGGCAAGCCGCTGCCGGGCTACCGCGCGGCGGTGCTCGGCCCCGACGGCAGCCGGCTCGGCCCCGGCGAGCCGGGGCGGCTGGCCGTCATCGGCCCGGTCGGCTGCCGCTATCTCGACGACGAGCGGCAGCGCGACTACGTCGTGGACGGCTGGAACGTCACCGGCGACATCTTCCACCAGGACGAGGACGGCTACTTCCACTTCCACGCCCGCGGCGACGACGTGATCGTCTCCTCCGGCTACAACATCGGCGGCCCCGAGGTCGAGTCCGCCGTCAACACCCATCCCGACGTGCTGGAGTGCGCCGTCGTCGGCCGCCCAGACGCCGAACGTGGCTCCGTGGTGTGCGCGTTCGTCGTGCTGCGCGACGGGGTCGCCGGCGGTCCCGCCAAGGCCAGGGAGATCCAGGACCACGTCAAGGGCGTCCTGGCGCCCTACAAGTACCCGCGCGATGTGCGCTTCCGTACCAGTCTGCCGCGCAACGCCAGCGGCAAGCTGCAGCGTTTCGCGCTTCGCGAGCTCGTCGCGGACGAGCAGGCCGCCGCCCGCGCGGCCGAGAAGTGAGAGGAACTCCTGTGAAGATCGCGATCGTCGGCGGCGGCCCGGGTGGCCTGTACTTCGCCGCCCTGATGAAACAGCTCGACCCGGCCCACGACATCACCGTCTGGGAGCGCAACGCGCCCGACGACACCTTCGGCTTCGGCGTGGTGTTCTCCGACGAGACCCTCGGCGGCATCGAGAACGCCGACACCGAGTTCGCCGGGGCGATGGCGCGCCGGTTCGCCCGGTGGACCGACATCGACATCCACTACCGCGGGCAGACCCACACCGTCGGCGGCCAGGGCTTCGCCGCCATGGGCCGCAAGGAACTCCTCCGCCTGCTCCAGGAGCGCTGCCAGGGGCTCGGCGTGACCCTGCGCTTCCGCACGCCCGCCCCCGACGTCGCCGAGCTGCGCGCCTCCTGCGACCTGGTGGTCGGGGCCGACGGCGTCAACTCCCTGATCCGGGCGGGCCACGCGGACGTCTTCCGGCCCACCCTGGACCGGCGCCGCAACAAGTACATGTGGCTGGGCACCGACCGGGTCTTCGAGGCGTTCCAGTTCTTCGTCCGGCAGACGCCGTGGGGCACCATGCAGGTCCATGGCTACCCCTACTCCGACAGCGGCTCCACCTTCATCGTGGAGATGCACGAGGACGTCTGGCGGCGCGCCGGCTTCGACGCCACCGAGGGCGCCGAGCTGCCGCCCGGGGTCTCCGACGAGCAGGCGGTCGCCCGCCTTGGCGAGCTGTTCGCCGACGAGCTGGCCGGCCACCGGCTGCTCGCCAACAACTCCAAGTGGCTCAGCTTCACCACGGTGCGCAACGAGACCTGGCACCACGGCAACCTCGTCCTGATCGGGGACGCCGCGCACACCGCGCACTTCTCGATCGGCTCGGGCACCAAGCTGGCCATGGAGGACGCGCTCGCCCTCGCCGCCTGCCTGCACGAACACGAGGAGGTGGCGCAGGCGCTCACCGCCTACGAGACCGAGCGGCGCCCCGTCGTGGAGTCCACCCAGCGTGCGGCCCAGGCCTCGCTGGAGTGGTTCGAGAACATCGCCATGTACGTCCACCAGGAACCCACCCAGTTCTGTTTCAACCTGCTGACCAGGTCACGCCGCATCACGTACGACAACCTGCGCACCCGTGACCAGGAGTTCGCCGACCGGGTCGACGCCGCCTTCGCCGTCGCGCAGGGGCTCGACGGGACCGCCCCGGCGATGTTCCAGCCGTTCCGGCTCGGGCCGCTGGAGCTGAAGAACCGGGTCGTGGTCTCCCCGATGGACATGTACTCCGCCCGGGACGGCGTGCCCGGCGACTTCCACCTCGTCCACCTCGGCTCCAAGGCCATGGGCGGCGCCGGGCTGGTGATGACCGAGATGGTCTGCGTCGCGCCCGAGGCCCGCATCACGCCCGGCTGCGCCGGACTGTGGACCGACGAGCAGCGCGACGCCTGGGCGCGGATCACCGCGTTCGTCCACGAGCGGAGCACCGCTCGCATCGGCCTGCAGCTCGGCCACGCCGGCCGCAAGGGCTCCACCCGGCTGATGTGGGAGGGGATGGACGATCCGCTGCCGGAGGGCAACTGGGAGATCGTCGGCCCGTCGGCGCTGCCGTACGGGCCGGGATCGCGGGTGCCGCGGGAGGCGACCCGCGCGGACCTGGACCGGATCACCGCCGACTTCGTCGCCGCCGCCCGCCGCGGCGCCGAGGCCGGTTTCGACCTGCTGGAACTGCACTGCGCCCACGGCTACCTGCTCTCCTCGTTCCTGTCGCCGGTCGCCAACCACCGCACCGACGAGTACGGCGGTTCGCTGGAGAACCGGCTCCGCTTCCCGCTGGAGGTGTTCGACGCCGTCCGGGCCGCGTGGCCGGCCGACCGGCCGCTGATCGTGCGCGTCTCGGCCACCGACTGGGTGCCGGACGGCAACACCGAGCACGACGCCGTCGAGATCGCCCGCGCGTTCATCGCCCACGGCGCGGACGGGATCGACGTCTCCTCCGGGCAGGTCAGCAAGGACGAGCGGCCGGCGTTCGGCCGTTCCTACCAGACGCCGTTCGCGGACCGGATCCGGCACGAGGTCGCCGCCGCCACCGGCACGGCGGTCATCGCGGTCGGCGCCATCGCCTCCTACGACGACGTCAACTCCATCCTGCTGGCCGGCCGCGCCGACCTGTGCGCCATCGGCCGCACCCATCTGTACGACCCGCACTGGACCCTGCACGCGGCGGCCGAACAGGGCTATCGGGGCCCGGCCGCGCGGTGGCCGCAGCAGTTCGCGGCGGGCCGCCGCAAGCCGCCGACGTCGCGCACCGACGCGGTGCGGCCCCGGCTGTCGCTGCTGCGGGCCGATGCCGCCGGGCACGACGTCCACCTGCGCTGGAACCCCTCCCGTGAACCGGCCCCCGTCTCCTGAGGGGGTGGACGGCCCGGGTGTGGCCCGGGCCGTCCACCGGTCGCGTGTGGAGTGGATGGACACCGACGGGTCCGGTCACCACCACAACACCTCCGTGGTGCGCTTCGTCGAGGCGGCCGAGGCGGCGCTGATGCGCGAGCACGGGGTCACCGGCATCTTCGGCGCCGCGCCCCGCGTGCGGTACGAGGTGGAGTACCCCGCGCCGCTGTGGTTCGGTCAGGAGGTCACCACCGTCCTCGTCGTGGAACACGTCGGCACCTCGTCGATGACGTTCCGCTTCGAGGTCTGGGGCGAGGCGACCACCCATCACCCGCGCCGGCTCGCCGCGCACGGCCGCTATGTCACCGTCCATGTTCCCCGGGACCCCCTGGGGGGCGACCGCAGGAGCGCCCCGTGGCCGGCCGAGTGGCGGGCGGCACTCGGCGCGGGCTGACCACGAAGGGCGGTCTGGCCGGCCGTCCCGGGCTGTGCCACCGTGGGCGTCATGACGGCTGCCGGTGCGGTGGGTGGGACGGTGGACGAGGCCGAGTCGCTGGCCGCGGACGCGATGCGCTGGCTGCTGTCGGCCGCACGAAGGACCGCGGGCGGCGGACTCACCTGGACCACCCGGCCGTCGGACGACGAGTTCAACCCGGTGCTCTACCACGGCACGTCAGGGGTGATTCCGGCGCTGCTGGAGGCCCGGCGGCACTTCGGTGACGACCGCTACGGCGACAGCGCCGTCCGGGCCGCGCTCAGCGTGGCGGCCGCCGTCGACGGCTGGGAGAACAACTCCCTGTACCTCGGCCTGACCGGCATGGCCGTCGCGTTGCGGGCCGTCCACACCGAACTGGGCGACGCGGCGGCCGGTGCCGCCGCCGACCGGGCCCTGAAGCTGGTGCGGTCGCGGTTCGACGGCACCCGCTGGAACGAGAAGTTCGATCTCATCGGCGGCAACGCCGGCATCGGACTCGGCGCGCTGGCGGCCGGGGACGCCGAACTGGCCGTGCTCGCCGTGGAGCCCTATCTGCGCACGGCGGAGGAGACCGCGGCGGGCGTGCAGTGGGAGTGGACCGCGGGCTCGGCGCCGCGGCTGCACCACGTCTCGCACGGCACGCTCGGCATCGTCCACGCGCTTGCCGCCGTCGGCCGGGCGACCGGGCGGGCGGACCTGGTGGCGCTGGCGCGCGCCGGTGCCGCGGACGTCGTGGCCCGCGACGAGGCCGGGCCGTACGGCTTCCTGGTCCCGCACTCCGACCCGCCCCTCCACCCCGATCTGATCGAGCGCTACAGCTACGGCTGGTGCCACGGCCCGGCCGGCGACGCCCAGGTCTTCCGCCTCCTGCGGGACGTCCTGAACGACCCCGGCTGGCAGGGGCTCGCCGACCGGTGCTGGCACACCGTGGCGCACTCCGGGCTGCCGCGCCGGCTGCGGCCCGGGTTCTGGGACAACAGCGGCCGCTGCTGCGGCACGGCGGGCGTCCTGGCCCTCGCCTGCGACCGGATGGCCGAGCAGGGCGACCGGCCGGACTTCGCGAACCTCCTCGTCACGGACCTGATGCGCCGGGCGACCCGGGACGCCGACGGCGCGCGCTGGTCGAACCTCGAACACCGCGACCGGCCGAGCGTGCTGGAGCCCTGCACCGGGTGGGCGATGGGCAACGCGGGGATCGCCCGCGAACTGATGCGCTTCGTGCGCGTCGTCAGGTGCGGGGACGCGGCGTACGCGCTCCCCTGGCCGGATCACCCGGCGGTCGGTCGGGTTCCGGCGGCGGGCGGGCGGCCCTGATCGTCGCCCGGAGCCTGTCCGCCCGTACCCGAGGGCAGGGTGAGCTGGGTCCGGTGGAAGTGGTAGTGCCGGGTCGGGTAGCGGTATACCTGCGCCAAGGTCATCACGTCCGTGAAGAACGGGTCCCAGCGGGCCGGGAAGCGCATGGCCCGCGCGAGTGCCGCGTCCGGCTCGGCGTCCAGGCGGCGGTGGAGAGCGACCAGGGTGCGGTCGAGCCGCGCGCCCATGCGCCGGTGGTCGTAGATCCGCGCGCCGATGACCGCCCCGGCGTGGTTGATGGCGTCGAACGGGCGCGTCGCGGCGTCCAGCAACCGGGCGTAGGCACCGCTCAGTCCCAACGGGAGTCGGCCGAAGGCGCGGACCATGGGCAGCAGCGCTCGCACGACCAGGTAGCCGAACATCATGTGGAACAGCAGTTGCTCGTTGGTCCAGCGCGTGCCCTGGGTCGGTCGGCGCAGGTCCGTCGTGCCGGCGGCGCCGAGAAGCCGGTGGAAGTCCTCTCTCACCCACCGCATCTCGTCATGGACGCTCTGCCGGTCCATTTGGCCTCCTGATCGCCTGGGGCTCCCACCCATCATGGCCGCCGACGGCGGGGGCGGCCAGGTTGTGGCGGGTACTCCTGGCACTACTTCGTCCAGGGGAGCTCCGTGCTCTTCGCCGGTGATGGCGCGCAACCGCCGGGCGGGCCGCACCTGTACGCGCACTACCCGGACCTCCAGACAGGCCCGTTCGCCCTGCTGGTCGCCAGGGTGATACGGCTGTGGTGGTGCCGCCCTCCCGGTGCGCGCGCGTGCCGCTGCCCGGGCAGGCCGCCACCCCCGCGCGGCCGGCCGGTCCCGCGAGCGCGGAACCGGCGCCGGCCGCCTGTGCCGTCCCGCGCCAGCGGATCAGGTGATGGTCAGGGTGCTCTTGGCGGTGGCCTGGGAGCTGTTGCCCACGTGGATGTCGATGGTGCCGGGCTCCACGAGGAAGCGCCCCCGGGTGTCGTTGGTCCAGAAGCCGAAGTCCTCGGCGCCGAGCTGGAAGCGCACCGTGGTGCTCGCTCCGGCGGCGAGGGTGATCCTGCGGAAGCCGCGCAGGCGGCGCACCGGCTGGACGATGCTCGCGACCGGGTCGTGGACGTAGAGCTGCACGACCTCGTCGCCGTCCCGGGCCCCGGTGTTGCGGACCGTGACGGCCACCTGGAGGGTGTCCCCGCCGTGCAGGGCGGCGGCGCTGATGGTGTCCCTGCTCAGTAGCGGTCCGCCGATGTCGAAGGTGGTGTAGCTCAGGCCGTGCCCGAAGGGGAAGAGGGGGCCGTCGGGCAGGTCGAGGTACTTGGAGGTGAAGTAGTCGTCGGGGTTGTACGGGCGCCCGGTGTTCTCGTGGTTGTAGTAGACGGGTATCTGCCCCACGGCCCTGGGGAAGGAGATCGGCAGCTTTCCGCCGGGGTTGACGGTGCCGAACAGCACGTCGGCGATGGCGTTGCCGCCCTCTGCGCCGGGCTGCCAGGCCTCCAGCACGGCGGGCGCGGAGTCCAGCCAGCCGCTGATGGTCAGCGGCCGTCCGTTGACCAGGACGACGGCGAACGGCCTGCCGGTGGCGGCGATGGCGGCGATCAGCCGCTCCTGGGCGCCGGGCAGGCGGATGTCGCTGCGGCAGCTGGCCTCTCCGGTCATGCCGGCGGCCTCGCCGACGGCGACGATGGTGACGTCGGCGGCCCTGGCGGCGGCGACGGCGGCCGGGATGCCGCTGGTGTCGCCGTCCTGGATGCCGGTGCCCTTGGCGTAGGTGATCCGGGCGTGCGGGGCCGCGGCCTTCAGCCCGTCGAGGAGGGTCACGGCGGGCAGGGCGGCGCCGGGGCCGCTCCAGCCGTGCTGGACGTCGCCGGAGTCCGCGAGCGGCCCGACGACGGCGATGGTGCCGGCGGGACGGTTCAGCGGCAGCGTGTTCCTGTCGTTCTTCAGCAGCACCATGGTCCGCGCGGCCACTTCGCGTGCCGCGGTCCGCGTCGACGTGGTCGGGCCGGTGATCGCGGCGGCCTCGTCGACGTAGGGGTGGTCGAACAGGCCGAGCCGGAACTTCACGCGCAGGATGCGGGTCACGGCGTCGTCGAGCCGCCGCATGGTCAGCCGGCCGGTGCGGAGCAGCTGTTGGCCGTGGTCGACGGCGTCGGTGCTCACCATCTCCATGTCGACGCCGGCGCCGAGCGCGAGGCGGGCGGCGTCGGCTCCGTCGGCGGCCAGGCCGTGCGCGATCAGCTCGTCGATGCCGGCCCAGTCGCTGACCACGAATCCCTCGAAGCCCCACTCCTCCTTGAGGATCTCGGTGAGGGTGTGCGGGTTGCCGTGCGAGGGGACCCCGCTGATGGTGTTGAAGGAGGCCATCACCGTGGCCACGCCCGCCTCGACGGCGGCCTTGAAGGACGGCAGGTACAGGTTGCGCAGGCGCTGCTCGGAGACGTCCACGGTGTTGTAGTCGCGTCCGCCCTCGGCGCCCCCGTAGGCGACGAAGTGCTTGGCGCAGGCGGCGATCCGGCCCGGGGCGCCGTAGTCGTCGCCCTGGTAGGCGCGGACCTTGGCCGCGGCGAAGGCCGCCGCGAGGTAGGGGTCCTCGCCGCTGCCCTCGACGACGCGTCCCCAGCGCGGCTCGTGGGTGACGTCCATCATCGGGTTGAACGTCCAGTGGATCCCGTTGGAGCGCGCTTCGCGGGCCGCGATACCGGCCTCCCGCTCGAAGCCCGTGGTGTCGAAGGCGGCCGCCTGCGCCAGCGAGACGGGAAACGTTGTCCAGTAGCCGTTGATGACGTCCAGGCCGAACAGCAGCGGGATGCCCAGCCGGGACTGCTCGACGGCGATCCGCTGCAGGGCGTTGGTGTTCGCCGCGCCCCTGAGGTTGAGCACCGATCCGAGCATTCCCCGGCGCGCGGCGTCCTCGGCCTGGGTGTTCTGCCCGCCGCCGGGGCCGGTGTCGCCGTTCCAGGACAGCTGCTGGAGCTGGCCGAGTTTCTCCTCGACCGTCATCCGGGCGAGCAGCGCCCGGATCCGGCCGTCGTAGGGGCCGGCGGGCCGGGCCGGCGCCGGTGCGGCGGGCGCCGCGGTGGATCTCTCCGCCGCGGCGGCCGTCCCGCCGCCCACCGCGCCGCCGGCGGTGACCGTCCCGCCGATGGCTGCCATTACGGTGCGTCGTGTGATGCCGTCCATGTGCCGTCACCTCTTGACGATCGGGAGCGGGGGAATCCGGTGACCTTGCTCCCCGCGCCCGCACGAAGTCAACATGTCGGGCATCGTTCGCTGACAGGTCTTCACGTTGCGAAGACGAAGTGGACGGCGGCTCCTGGCCTGGCGTCAGGCACCGTAACCGGCGCGCGCGGGCCTCAGGGCCGTTTGGCGACCGTGAGCAGGGCCGCCGCGTCCTCCACGGCCTCCAGGCTGTGCCGGGCCGGGGGCACGATCAGCAGGTCGCCCGCGATGCCTTCCCAGGAGTCCGCGCCGCTGCGCAGCCGCACCCGTCCGCGCAGCACCAGGACGGTCGCCTCACCGGGGTTCTCGTGCTCGGTCATGGCGGTGCCGGCGCGCAACGTGATGAGGGTCTGGCGCAGCACGTGCTCGTGACCGCCGTGGACGGTCTCGGCGCTGCGGCCGTTCGAGGACGTCGTGGCGCGCTCCAGGTGCTCGCGGATACGGGCGTCGAGGGAGAGCTTCTGCATGGTGATGTGTGACTCCTCCATCGCGGGGCGGTGCGGTGCGGTTTTCAGTAGCGGACGCCGATGCGGCGCCAGCGGCGTCCACTGGTGCCGGGTTCGGTCGGGTGGGCCGGGACGCGGCTGCGGTACAGGACGTAGGGCCGCCACAGGTACCACAGCGGAAGGCTCCAGGCGTGCACCAGCCGGGTGAACGGCCACACGGCGAGGATGGCCCAGGCGGCGGTGGCGTGGACCTGGTAGATCAGCGGGGCGTGGGCGATCGCCGCGACGTCCGGGTTGCCGGCGAACAGGCCGCGGAACCACAGCGCGACGCTCTGGCGGTAGTCGTATCCGGCACCGAGCAGGTTGACGCCCATGGTGGGGATGATGCCCAGCACGATGACGATCGCCAGCAGGATCAGCGCGATCCAGTCGACCGGACTGGTGGTCGCGCGGACCCGGGGCACAGTGGTACGGCGGAAGGCGAGGACGGCCACCCCGAGGATCACGGCGAGCGCGGCGACGGTACCGCCGAGGGAGGAGAACCAGCGGTAGGTGTCCTCGGGGATGCCCAGCCACCGGGTGAACGACTCGGGGATGAGGATGCCCATCACATGCCCGGCGATGGCGGCGAAGGTGCCGTAGTGGAACAGCGGCCCGCCCCAGCGGAGCAGCCGGCTCTCCTGGAGCTGGGTGGAGCGGCTGGTCCAGCCGAACTGGTCGTAACGCCACCGCCAGATGTGGCCGACGACGAAGGTGGCGAGCGCGAGATAGGGCAGGATGACCCACCACCACAGGTCCCAGGGGCTCATCGGTCATCTCCGGTGGGGAACGCCGTCGCCGCCGTGGGCACGGGGGACGTCAGGTACTCGGGCGGGGCGAAGGGCTCCGGGGTGGAGGGCTCCGCGGCGAAGGACTCGGTGGCGAAGGGATCCAGGCCCACCTGTTCGCGGGGCGGGCCGTCGGCGGCCAGCCGCCGCCAGGCGTCGCGTTCACGGCGGCGCGGCCGCGGCAGGCGGCCGCAGACGGCCGCCAGGACGGGCGCGTACGGGTCGGAACGCTCGCGCAGCGCCTGGTGCAGCAGTTCCAGTCCGGCCTGGCACTGCACCAGGACGCGGTGCCCGGCGTCCGGGGCGAGGGCCGCGAACTCCAGCACCAGCGGCAGGAAGTCCGGCAGTTCCCAGTCGGGGGGCTCGTGTCCGGCCTGGCGGTAGACGTGCTTGAGGGCGAGGAGGGCCATGCCGCGGGCCCGGGTGTCGCCGTGCCGGTAGTAGGTCAGGTGCAGGGAGCGGCGCCGGGTGTGGTCGAAGGTGGCCACATAGCGCTGGGCGGCCTCGGCCGGCGGCAGGGCGCGCAGCTCTTCGGCAACGGCGGCGAGCCGGGCGCGGTCGGTGGCGTCGGCGATGGCCGGAAGCGCCGCGATCACGTCGTCGAGGCAGGCGAGCATCGCCGTGTCCGGGTAGCGCAGCAGGACGGCCGCGATGCGGTGCAGCAGGGGGGTGTCGGCTGCCCGGCGCGGGGTGCGGTGGAGGCTCACTGCCCGCTCCCCTCGCTGCCGAACAGGCCGGGGGCGGGGCCGTCGCCGCTCCAGCCCAGGAGGTTGAAGCGGACCTTTCCGTCGCTGTCGCGGAAGTGGGTGCCGCCGTCCGGGGCGGACAGTCCGGGCAGCGGGGGCGGCGCGGGGTCACCGTCGTCTCCGAGGCCGGGCTGGTCGAGGGAGCAGTGCTGGGCCAGCAGCGCGCCGGAGTCCTCGGCGTGGACGCGGGGGATGACGTAGCGGTCGTCGTACTTGGCGATGGCGAGCAGCTGGTAGAGGTCCTCGATGTCCTCGGCGGTGGCGCCGACCTGGCCGAGCAGCTTCGGGTCGGGCGGGTCGCCGAGCTGCCGGGCGCGCATGTGGGCGCGCATCGCGGTGAGCTTGCGCAGGACGCCTTCCACGACGGCGGTGTCCCCGGCGGTGAACAGGCTCGCCAGGTACTCCATGGGGATGCGCAGGGCGTCGATGGCGGCGAAGAGCCGGTCGGGGTCGTCGTCGTGGTAGCCGGTGGCGTGCACGGCGTCGGCGACCGGGGAGAGCGGCGGGATGTACCAGACCATGGGCATGGTGCGGTACTCGGGATGGAGCGGCAGCGCCACCCGGTGGCGCTTGATCAGGGCGTGGACGGGTGAACGCCGGGCGGCCTGGATCCAGTCGTGGGCGATGCCGTCGCGTTCGGCGGCGGCCTGCACCTCGGGATCGTCCGGGTCGAGGAAGACCGACAGCTGTGCCTCGTAGAGGTCCTTCTCGTCGCGTACCGAGGCGGCGTCGAGGACCGCGTCGGCGTCGTAGAGCATCACCCCGAGGTGGCGCAGCCGCCCGACGCAGGTCTCGGAGCAGATGGTGGGCTGCCCGGCCTCGATGCGCGGGTAGCAGAAGGTGCACTTCTCGGCCTTGCCGGTGCGGTGGTTGAAGTACACCTTCTTGTACGGGCAGCCGGAGACGCAGAACCGCCAGCCGCGGCAGCGGTCCTGGTCGACCAGGACGATGCCGTCCTCGGCCCGCTTGTACATCGCGCCGGACGGGCAGGAGGCGACGCACGACGGGTTGAGGCAGTGCTCGCAGATGCGCGGCAGGTAGAACATGAAGGCCTGCTCGAACTCCATCCGCACCTGCTCCGACATGCCGCGCAGGTTGGGGTCGGCGGTGGCGTACTCGGCCGCCCCGGCGAGGTCGTCGTCCCAGTTGGGGCCGTGCACGGGACGCATGTCGCGGCCGGTGAGCCGGGAGGTGGGGCGGGCGCTGGGGAAGGAGTCGGACAGCGGCGCGGTGGTCAGGCTCTGGTAGTCGTACGTCCAGGGTTCGTAGAAGTCGTCGAGGCTCGGCAGGTCGGGGTTGTGGAAGATGGTGAGCAGCTTGCGCAGGCGGCCGCCGGCCCGCAGTTTCAGCCGGCCGCGGCGGCCCAGGGTCCAGCCGCCCTTCCACTTCTCCTGGTCCTCGTAGCGGCGCGGGTAGCCGGCGCCGGGTTTGGTCTCGACGTTGTTGAACCAGACGTAGTCGGTGCCGGGACGGTTGGTCCAGGTCTGTTTGCAGGTCACCGAGCAGGTGTGGCAGCCGATGCACTTGTCGAGGTTCATCACCATCGCGACCTGTGCCATCACCTTCATCAGAACTGCACCTCCTGGCCGCGGCGGCGGATGACGGTGATCTCGTCGCGCTGGTTGCCGGTGGGGCCGATGTAGTTGAAGCCGTAGGAGAACTGGGCGTAGCCGCCGATGAGATGGGTCGGCTTGATCTGGAGCCGGGTGAGGGAGTTGTCGCCGCCGCCGTGCAGTCCGGAGGTCTCGGTCCTCGGCACGTTCAGGTGCCGGTCCATGGTGTGGTACATGTACACGGTGCCCTCGGGCATGCGGTGGGTGACCACGGCGCGGCAGGCGACGACACCGTTGCGGTTGTACGCCTCGATCCAGTCGTTGTCGGACACGCCGATCTTCGCCGCGTCGAGCGGGCTCATCCAGATGACCGGGCCGCCGCGGAAGAGTGTCAGCATGTGCAGGTTCTCCTGGTACTCGGAGTGGATCGACCACTTCGAGTGCGGCGTGAGGTAGCGGACCACGAGTTCCGGCTCGCCGTCGGTGCCGCGGGTCGGGTCGCCGACGTGGGCGAGCATGTTCAACGGCGGCCGGTAGACCGGAAGTTGCTCACCGAACTCGGCCATCCAGTCGTGGTCGAGGAAGAAGTGCTGGCGGCCGGTGAGGGTGTGCCAGGGCTTGAGGCGCTCGACGTTGACGGTGAACGGGGAGTAGCGGCGCCCGCCGGACTCGGTGCCGGACCACTCCGCGGAGGTGATCACCGCCCGCGGCTGGGTGCGGGTGTCCTCGAAGCTGATGCGGTCGCCGGAGCGTTCCTCGGCGAGGTCGGCGAGTTCGACGCCGGTCCGCTCCTCCAGGGCGCGCAGCGACTCCACGGCCAGGCGGCCGTTGGTGGTGCCGGACAGGGTCAGGATCGCCTCGCAGAACTGGTCGTCGCGGGCGATGGACGGGCGGCCGTCGGCGACGCCGCCGCGGACGGTGCCGTTGCGGCGCCGCAGGAGGTCGATCTCCGGCGCGGGATTCCAGGTCAGGCCCTTGGTGGTGGTGCCGAGGGTGTCCAGCAGCGGCCCGATGGCGGCCATCTTCTCGGCGACGGCCGTGTAGTCGCGTTCCACCACGATCAGCTTGGGCATGGTGCGGCCGGGCACGGGTTCGCACTCGCCGGCCTTCCAGTCCCGTACCCGGCCGTGCGGCTGCGCCATCTCGTCGGGGGTGTCGTGGGCGAGCGGGGCGGCGATCACGTCCCGCCGCACGCCCAGGTGGGTGGCGGCCAGTTCGGAGAACCTGGCGGCGAGGGTGTGGAAGATGTCGAAGTCGGTGCGGGTCTGCCAGGGCGGGGCGATCGCGGGGTTGAAGGCGTGCACGAACGGGTGCATGTCGGTGGACGACAGGTCGTGCTTCTCGTACCAGGTGGCGGCGGGCAGCACGACGTCGGAGAACAGGCAGGTGCTGGTCATCCGGAAGTCGACCGCCACGGACAGGTCGAGCTTGCCGACCGGCGCCGGGTCGCGCCAGACGACGTCGGTGGGCCGCATGCCGGGTGGGGTCTCGGCGGCGGTGACCGCGTCGTCGGTGCCGAGCAGGTGCCGCAGCATGTACTCGTGGCCCTTCATCGACGAGGCGAACAGGTTCGCCCGCCAGATGAGCAGCACGCGGGGGAAGTTGGCCGGGTTGTCCGGGTCCTCGGCGGCGAACCGCAGCCGCCCGGACTTCAGTTCGCCGACGATGTGTTCGGCGGGCTCGCGGCCCGCGCGCTCGGCCTCGTCACACAGGTCGAGCGGGTTGCGGTCGAACGCCGGATGGGAGGGCATCCAGCCCAGCCGGGCGGCGAGCGCGTTGCAGTCCGGGATCGTCCGGCCCGCCAGCCGGCCCTCACCCAGCGGGCCCGCCAGCGCGTCGGCGGGATACGTCTCGTAGCGCCACTGGTCGGTGGCCTGCCAGAACAGCGGCGTGCCCACCATGTGGCGGGTGGGCCGCTGCCAGTCCAGGCCGAACGCGAGATGGAACCAGCCGGTCAGCGGGCGCACCTTCTCCTGGCCGACGTAGTGCGCCCATCCGCCGCCGTTCACGCCCTGGCAGCCGGTCAGCATCACCAGCGACAGGAAGGCCCGGTAGATCTGGTCG
The DNA here is from genome assembly GCA_048498775.1 of Actinomycetota bacterium. GTDB lineage: Bacteria > Actinomycetota > Actinomycetes > Streptomycetales > Streptomycetaceae > JBEHXI01. The sequence continues at coordinate 25,682 of JBEHXI010000025.1, forward strand.
GAGTGGAACCAGTGGTTGGTCCCCGCCCCCATCGCGATCATCGAACGGCCGCCGGTGCGCTCGGCGTTGCGGGCGAACTCCCTGGCCACCCGGGCCGCGGCCGCGGCCGGCACCGAGGTGAGGGCCTCCTGCCAGGCGGGGGTGCAGGGCCGGGTGGCGTCGTCGTAGCCGGTGGGCCAGTCGCCCGGCAGCCCGTCGCGGGCCACCCCGTACTGGGCCATGACCAGGTCGAAGACGGTGGTCACCAGGTGCCCGCCGAGCCGCCTGGCCGGCACCCCGCGCCGCACCACGCCACCGGACTCCCCCGGCCCGGTGTCGAAGCGCGGCAGGTCCACCGCCACGGCCTCGGACGCCTCGTGCCCGTGCAGGGACAGCAGCGGGTCGACGCCGTCCAGCCGCAGGTTCCACCGGCGCTCCGGTCCGGACGTCCAGCGGAAGCCCAGCGAGCCGTTGGGGACGGCCGGCTCGCCGGTGGCCGCGTCCAGCAGCACCGTCTTGAACTCCGCGTTCTCCTCGTCGCCGGGACCGAGGTCGGCGGCGGTGAGGAACTTGTCCGGGACGAACGCCCCGTCGCGTTCCCTGAGCCGGACGAGGAACGGCAGGTCGGTGTAGGTCTTGGCGTACTCGGTGAAGCGCGGCACCTGCCGGTCGCGGTAGAACTCGCTGAGGATCACATGGCCCATCGCCATGGCCAGCGCGCCGTCGGTGCCGGGGGCGGCGGCCAGCCAGTCGTCGGCGAACTTGGTGTGGTCGCCGTAGTCCGGCGAGACCACCACGACCTTCTGGCCGCGGTAGCGGGCCTCGGTCATGAAGTGCGCGTCGGGCGTCCGGGTGATCGGCAGGTTGGTGCCCCACACGATCAGGTAGCCGGCGTTCCACCAGTCGCCGGATTCCGGCACGTCGGTCTGGTCGCCGAAGACCTGCGGGGAGGCCATCGGCAGGTCGGCGTACCAGTCGTAGAACGAGGAGATCGTGCCGCCGATCATCGACAGATAGCGGGTCCCGGCCGCGTAGGACGCCATCGACATCGCCGGGATGGGCGAGAACCCGACGATGCGGTCGGGTCCGTAGGCCTTGATGGTGTGCACCTGCGCGGCCGCCACCAGATCGGTGACCTCACGCCAGTCGCAGCGCACGAAGCCGCCCTTGCCGCGCGCCCGCTTGTAGGCCGCGCAGCGCTCCGGGTCCGAGGTCAGCCACTCCCAGGCCGCCACCGGATCGGCGGTGCGGGCCCTCGCCTGACGCCACAGCTCCAGCAGCGGGGCGCGCACATACGGGTAGCGGATCCGGGTGGGCGAGTAGGTGTACCAGGAGAAGGAGGCGCCGCGCGGGCAGCCGCGGGGCTCGTACTCGGGCGAGTCGGGCCCGACGGAGGGGTAGTCGGTCGCCTGGGTCTCCCAGGTGATGATGCCGTCCTTGACGAACACCCGCCACGAGCACGAGCCGGTGCAGTTCACCCCGTGGGTGGAGCGCACCTCCCGGTCGTGCCGCCACCGCTCCCGGTAGAACTCCTCCGCGGCCCGGCCGCCCGCCCGGTACAGCACCCGCCCATCGGGTGACTGCTCGCCGGGGAAGAAGTACTGCGCGGAGCGCATCAGCCGGTCGGCGGCCCCTTCCGGACGGTTGGCACCCACACCCTCACCTCTCCTGGGCCTCGTGTGGACCGGTCCTCGGCACGGTCACGCGGTGCCGCGCTCGCACAGGCGAACGGAACCGGCCATGGTCAGTCTCACGGTGCTGTACCCGTGTCGCAAGCCGCTAACCGGGGCAATCTGCCGCGCCGTCACGCCGTACCAGGCCCTGCCGGCCCGACGTGGCGGGCGGGTGCGGTCAGGAGAGCCGCAGGTCGATCCAGGGGATGGTGTCCCCCGGCAGCAGGTAGCGCTCGGTCTCGACGAACCCGTGGCGGTGGGCGAACCGCAGTCCGTCGACGTTGGAGGACAGCACGACGGTCTCGATCACCTCGGCGCCCAGGTCCCGCGCCCGGCTCAGCCCGCGCGCGTAGAGCTCCTCGCCGATCCCCTGCCCGCGGTGCTCGGCCAGCACCCGGGCGATCACGGTGGCCGTCGCGGTGCCGTCCGCCGGCGGGCGCACCGTGCTGCAGCCCACGAGGACCTCGCCGAGGTAGGCGACCTCCAGGTGGTGGCGGCGGGCACGGTCCCGGATGTCGTCCAGGGAGAGCAGGTGGGTGGGGATGATCGTGTTGTGGACGTGGCGCCAGTCGCCGAGCGTGGCGTCGTCGTCGGGCTGCCGGATGCGAAGGGCGGACATCGCAGCAGGACACCCTGTTCCAGGGCGGGGTGTCAACGCGGTTTCCCCCAGCGCGGCCGGGCTGACGCCCCGTCAACGGTCGCGCGTCCGGGGCGTCTGTCCGTTCGCCGTACATCGACCGGTGCGGAACGGGTAGCAGCGAATCGGTCTTGCGCGCAGCAAAGGTCGCGCAGGGGGTCGAGCTCGGTGAAGGTAGGACATGGTTTTGGGCTTGCTGACACGCCTGTCGCTGGTGGGAGCCGAGGCGGCGTTGACCGCTCCGGTGGCGGTGGCCCGCCGGGTCGTCCCCGCGGCCGGCGCTTCGGCCCGGGCGGCGATCGACGCGGCCGGGGCGGGCGTCCGCGCCACGGCCGGCGCGTCGGCGGCAGCCGTGCGGGTCGGCCGGGTGGCCCGCAACGCGGTGACGCCGGGCGTGTGGCGGGCCGGTACCCGGATGCAGATGCCGCTGTGGTCCAAGCCGGAGGCCGACGGCCGCGGCGCCGACCGGTTGGCCGCGGCGGCCCGGCGGGTGGCGCTGGCCCTGGCGGAGCATCCGCAGGTGGTCAGCGCCTACTGGGACGGCGGGCTGGCCCGGCTGGTGATACAGGTCGCCGAGGACGGGCTGACCGGCGAGGTGGCGCGGGCGGCGGCGCGCCTGGCCGACCGGCACGGGCTCGAACACCGCGCCGACCAGGTGCTGGAGCGCGCGCAGCCGGACGGTACCGGTGCCGTGCGTACCCAGGTGCTGGCGCTGGCGTGTGACGCGGCGGGCCTCGCGACCGCGGCGGCGGCCGCGGTGCTGCCCGTGGCGCGCTCGCCGCGGCTGGTGACGGCCGCGGTGAGCCTGGCGCGCGAGGACTCGCGGGTGCGCGGGGTGCTCCGCCGGCGTCTGGGCGCCTCGGGGAGCGAGGTGGTGCTGGCCGCGGCCACCGCGGCCGCGCACGGCTTCGGCCGGTCGCCGGCCGCGCTGGTGCTGGACGCGGCGCTGCGCGGCAGCCAGCTGATGGAGGCGCTGGCCCGCGGGGCGGCCTTCGACGCGGCCCATGCGAGGGTGTGCGCGCCGGACCGGGTCAGCGTGCCGGGGCGGCGGGTGGCGCGTCCGGCGATCGGGCCGGCGGACGGTCAGGTCTACGCGGACCAGGCCGTCACCGGCAGTCTGGTCGGTGCCGCCGGCACGCTGCTGTTCACCCGCAGTGCCGCGCAGGCGGCCGAGGCGGTGCTGGCGGCCTCGCCGAAGGCGGCGCGCTACGGTCCGGCGGCGTTCACCGCCGGGCTGGGAACGGCGCTGGCCCGCCACGGTGTCCTGGTGCGCGACCCGGAGCGGCTCCGGCAGCTGGAACGCGTGGACACCCTGGTCATCGATCCGTGGGCGCTGTACGGCGACCGCCGCACGGTGCTGGAGGTGCGCCCCGATCCGGAGGGGTGGGACCACGACCGGCTCTGGCACGCCGCGACCCGGGCGCTGCGCCCGTCGCCCGGTGCCCCCGGGGACGAGCCGGAGATCGCCCTGCGTCCGGCCTCCGAGAACGGCGACGGTGACAGCGACGGCGGGACGCGGCTGCTGATCGCCTCCGCCGGGGGCGTGGACATCGGCACGGTGGTGGCCGGTTGGGAGCTCGATCCGCTGGCCGACGCGGTGCTGGACGCGGCACGCCAGGCGCGGCTGCATGTCGTGGTACCTGACGACGCCTGCCTGGGCGACATCACGACGCTGGCCGACGAGGTCGTCCCGCCCGGCAGGTCGCTGGCGGACACCGTCGGCGACCTGCGCGGGCAGGGCCGGGTGGTCATGACCATCGGCCGCCTTCCGGCCCCGGCCCCGGCGGAACCGGAGCCACCTGGCCGATGGCAGGCGGCGGTCGAGGCGTTGCGGGGCAGCGATCTGGCGGTGGCGGTGGCCGACGGGCGCAGCACCGTGGTGTGGGATGCCGACGCCCTCGCGCTCCGGGGGCTGTCCGGCGCCTGGCGGCTGCTGGCCGCCGTCCCCGCCGCGCGCGGGGTGGGCCGGCGTTCCAAGGTCCTGGCGCAGGCCGGTTCCACGCTGTCCGGGCTGATGGTCATGACCGGCACCTCACGGGCCCGCCGGGCCCTGCTGGCCCTGGGGACGCGGCTGAGTCCCGTCAACGCCGCGGCCGCCGCCGCGCTGCTGTCGGGCTGGCGGGCCGCGGCGACCCTGGCCACCGCGCCGGAACCGGCCCCGCGGCCCCGGGTGCCCTGGCACGCCCTGCGCCCGGAGGAGGCGCTCGCCCGGCTGAGCGCCGAACCGCGCCCGCGGCGAACCGAGTGGGAGGCGGTGCGGGATGCCGCCTCCGCCGCGGCCGGGCGGGTGACACGGCTGCCGGTGTTCACCCCGGCGCGGCTGACGGGTCGTCTGGCGGGGGCGGTGCGGTCCGAGCTGGACGATCCGCTCACCCCGGTCCTCGCGGTCGGCGCCGCGGCGTCCGCGGTGCTGGGCGCGCCGGTGGACGCGCTGCTGGTGGCCGGTGCGATGGGCATGAACGCCCTCGTCGGCGGTGTGCAGCGGCTGCGCGCCGACCGTGCGCTGGCGTCCCTCGCGGCCGGGCAGCGGCGGAAGGCCCGCCGGCTGCCCCGCCGGGGCAGGGGACGCCGGGGCACGGTGGACGCCGCCCAGCTCTCCCCCGGCGAGGTCATCGAACTGCGCACCGGCGATGTGGTGCCCGCCGACGCGCGGTTGCTCGACGTGACCGATCTGGAGGTGGACGAGTCGTCGCTGACCGGCGAGTCGCTTCCGGTGACCAAGGATGTGGCCGCCACCCCGCAGGCTCCCGTCGCGGAGCGCCGGTCCATGGTCTTCGAGGGCACCACCGTGGTCGCCGGCCGGGCCCGGGCCGTGGTGGTCGGCATCGGGGAACGGACCGAGTCCGGCCGGGCGGCGCAACTGGCGTCCCGGAGCGCGCCGGCCGCGGGGGTCCAGGCCCGTCTGCACGAACTCACCCGCAAGGTGCTCCCGATGACCCTGGCCGGCGGCGCGGCCGTCACCGCGCTGTCACTGCTGCGGGGCCGGTCCGTGCGGGAGGCCGTCGGCGGTGGCGTGGCCGTGGCGGTGGCGGCGGTGCCGGAGGGGCTGCCGCTGGTGGCGACGGTGGCGCAGACGGCGGCGGCGCGCCGCCTCAGCCGCCGCGGCGTGCTGGTCCGCACCCCGCGGGCGCTGGAGGCGCTGGGGCGGATGGACACCATCTGCTTCGACAAGACCGGCACGCTCACCGAGAACCGGCTGCACGTCCGGCATGTCGTGACGGCGGGCGGCACCGGTCACCCGGCCGATGCCGAGCAGGCGGTGCCCGTCCTCCGGCTGGCGGCCCGGGCCTGCCCGCGCGACAGTGACGAGGCCGCGCACGCGCACGCCACCGACGCGGCCGTGGTGGCCGCCGCGCCGTCCGATCCGGACTGGGAGCAGATCGACGGCCGGCCGTTCGAGGCGAGCCGCGGTTGCGCCTGCGCGGTCGGCAGGGACGCCGACGGCGGGTGGTGGCTGGTCGTCAAGGGGGCGCCGGAGGTGGTCCTGCCGCACTGCGGGGGCGACGACGGCGACGCGCCCGCGGCGGCGCGCGCCCTGGCCGACGACGGGCTGCGGATCCTGGCGGTGGCGCGGCGCCGGCTGGAGCCGCGGGAGGTCGACGGCCTCCTCGACGAGCCCCTCGCCGCGCTGGAACTGAGCGGGTTCGTGGCGCTGGCCGACACTCCGCGGGCGGGCTCCGCTCCGCTCGTCGCGGACCTGCGCGCGGCCGGGGTCCGGCCGGTGATGCTCACCGGCGACCACCCGCACACCGCCCGCGCCATCGCCGTGTCCCTGGGCTGGCCGGAGGACACCGAGGTGGTGACGGGTGACCGGCTGGCGGCTCTCGACCGGTCCGGGCGGGCGCGGCTGCTGGCCGGCTGCGGGGTCATCGCGCGTGTCGCGCCGGAGCAGAAGCTCCAGGTCGTCGAGGCGCTGCGGGAGGCCGGCCGGGTGGTGGCCATGGTCGGTGACGGTGCCAACGACGCCGCCGCCATCCGGGCGGCCGATGTCGGGATCGGTGTGGCGGCCCGGGGGTCCGCGGCCGCCCGCAACGCCGCCGACCTGGTCCTGACCGGCGAGGAGCTGACTCCCCTGGTCGCCGCCGTGCAGGAGGGGCGGGCGCTGTGGCGCAGCGTGGCCGACGCGATCAGCATCCTGATCGGCGGCAACGCGGGCGAGGTCGGCTTCACCGTGCTGGGCACGCTGTTCTCCGGCGGCTCCCCGCTGACAACCCGTCAGCTCCTGCTGGTCAACCTGCTCACCGACATGTTCCCGGCGATGGCGGTCGCGGTGACGCCGCACGACGACCCGGGAGCGGGGTGGGACGAAGGGCCGGAGGACGGGCGGGAGCCGGGCGGGGCGGGCATCGCCGCACTGGGCGAGCCGTTGATCCGGCGGATCCGCCGGCGTGGCGTCACCACCGCGCTCGGCGCGGGCACCGCCTGGCTCATCGGCACCCTGACCCCGGGCACCCGGCGCCGGACCAGCACCATGGCCCTGTGCGGGCTGGTCGGCAGTCAGCTGATCCAGACCATGGCCGGGCGCCGGCGCAGCCCCCTGGTCGTGGCCACCGCGCTGGGCTCCGCGGCGGCGCTGGTGGCCCTGGTGCAGACGCCCGGGGTGAGCCGGTTCTTCGGTTGCACGCCGCTGGGGCCGGTGGCCTGGGCGGGAGTCGCCGGTGCCGTGGCCGTGGCGAGCGTCGGCCCCAAGGTCGCGGCGCCCGCGGTGGGGCTCGGCTCCCGGCTGGCCGCCGCGTTGCCCGAGGCCCCGCGCCGGTACCTGGCGGAACTGGCGGAAGCCCTGGAGGGGAAGGTGCGCGTGGGCATGTCGTGACCCGGGTGGCCCGCGGGCCCTGACGTCCCCGCGGGGACGTCACCGGGGTCTGCGGGCCGTGAGGTGTGCCGCTCTCCGCGGCGCCCCTTCGCCGGGTTCCCGGAGCAGTCGTGCGGTGACATCGAACCCGGCCTGCTCCAGCGCCCCGGCGATCCGGTCCGGCGGCAGCAGATGGGACTCGTACGACACCGGATGGCCACCGTAGGCGTGGGTCGGGCGCAGCCGTTCACCGTTCCCGACATGGCCGGCGACCATCAGGTGGCCGCCGGGCGCCAGGGTGCGCCGGAACTCGGAGAAGACCAGCGGCAGCACCTCCGGCGGCGTGTGGTGAACGGAGTAGTAGGCCAGGATGCCGCCCAGTGCCCCGTCGCCGATCGGCAGCGCGGTCATCGAGCCCACCGCGAACCGCACGCCCGGATAGGCCCGTTGGGCCAGTCCGACCATCTTCGGGGACAGGTCGACGCCGAAGGCAGGCACCCCCAGCCCGGCCAGGTGGGCGGTCACCTTGCCGGGTCCGCACCCCAGGTCCGCCACCGGTCCCAGGCGGGCGGCCCGCGCGAGTTCGGCGAACGCGGCCAGCATCGCGCGCGACAACGGGTCGAGTTCCGCCGGGGCCTTGACCCGTCTGACGTATGCGGCGGCGACGGTGTCGTACGACGTCCGGACGGCGGCGAGGTAGGTCGGCTCGGTCACGCCGTCGAACCTAGTGGGGCCGGCGGGCGGGCACGGGTCAACCCGCCCGATCCGGCGGGCCGGTGAGCCGGGTCCGGGCGTACCTGCGGAACGCGGCGACCAGGCGGCCGCGGTCGTCGGCGCGGGTGGCCAGCACGACGTGCGCCGGGTCGACGCCATCCAGCGGGATCGAGGTCAGGTCGGGACGCAGGGCGCTGATGGCCTGGCCGGCGGAGATGACCACCGCCTGCCCGGAGGCGACGAGTTCGAACTTGTCCTCCAGCGCGTCGATGACGGGACCATCGGGTGCGGGACGGCCGTCGGGCCGCGGGTCGATGCGCCAGTAGGCGCTCCACGCCGGGTCGGACTCGCGCATCCTGGGCATGGGCTCGTCGGCGATGTCGTCGAGGGTGACGCGTTCCTTGCCGGCCAGCCGGTGGTCCGTGGGCACGATCACCACGCGCGGCTCGTCGTAGAGCACCGTGACGTCCAACCGGTCGGTGGGGAACGGCAGCCGGGCGACCACCGCGTCCACCCGGTACTCCAGCAGTGCGGCACGGATGTCGTGCCAGGCCACGTGCTGGGTGCGCACCTCGGCGTCGGGATGCCGGTGCCGCATCTCGCGTACCACGGGCGTGACGATCACGCCGGTGCTGTAGCCGACGGTGAGGCGACTGGGCTGGGCGGCGGCCCTGGTGCGCGCGACGGCCTGGGCCGCGGTGCGCAGCAACGCCCTGGCCTGGGGCAGGAACACCTCCCCTGCCTCGGTGAGGCTGCTGCCCCGCGGGGTCCGGTCCAGCAGCCGGGCGCCGAGCTGCTGTTCCAGGCGGCGGATCTGCCGGCTCAGCGACGGCTGGGTGAGGTGCAGGGCCTCGGCGGCGCGTCCGAAGTGCCGGTGTTCGGCGATGACCGTGAAGCAGTGCACCAGCCGCAGGTCGAGGTCCACCGGGGGTGGCGGCGCGTCGGGCATGGCTCCAGCGTAGTCCTCGGCCTTGTTCCGTCAACGGTCCGGTGACGGCCGGTGAGCTGTGGTGATGCGGGGGCGGTATGACGCGATACGGAACATTCATTGGACCGTGCGAGTGCTCCGGCGGCAGCGTAAGGACACCGGTCCGGCACCGTGGGCGTGCCACGGCGGGGCCTCCGGCCGGCCACGACAGCAGACCGATTCACCTGGAGGATCGTCATGGGAACCAGCACCGTGGTGGACGCGGCGCGCCGGACGCTGGGGCCGGTCGGCGTCTGCCTGCCGGTCTCGTTCACCCGCACGCCGCCGGCCGACGAGCAGCGCGCCGGAGCGCGGGAGCTGGAACGCGCCGGCTACCGCGCCGCCTGGACCAACGAGGTCATCGGCAAGGACGCGTTCGCGCAGCTGTCCGTGCTGCTGGCCGCCACCGAGCGGATGGCGTTCGGCACCTGCGTGGCCAACATCTGGGCGCGGCCGCCGCAGACCGCGCACGGCGCGGCGGCCTGGCTCGCGCAGGCCTATCCCGGCCGGTTCACGCTGGGCCTCGGCGTCGGCTACCCGCAGCAGGCCGAGAGCGTCGGCCGGGAGTTCGGCAGCCCGCGGGCCACCCTGCGCGACTACGTCACGGGCATGGACGGCCGGACCGTGCCGCCCGCGCCCGAGGCCCCCTATCCGCGGATCCTCGGCGCGAACGGGCCGAAGATGCTGGCGCTGGCCGGCGAGATCGCCGACGGCGCACTGCCCGCCGGGCTGCCGCCGGAGTACACCGCGCGGGCCAGGCAGGTGCTCGGCCCGGACAAGCTGCTGGTGGTGGGTCAGTCGGTGGTGGTGGACGACGACCTCGACCGGGCGCGGGCGACGGCGCGGCAGGTGGTGGAGAACTGGTCCGGCCATGCCTCCTTCCGGACCGCCCTGGCCGGGCTCGGCTACCCGGCCGAGGAGGTCGCCGAGCTCGGCGACCGGGTGGTGGACGCGCTCGTCGCCCACGGCGGCCCGGACACCATCGCCGCGAAGGTGCGCGCGCACCTGGCCGCCGGAGCGGACCATGTCACGCTGCTGCTGCCCATCGGCACCGAGTTCACGGCCGGCATCGGTCACCTCGCCAGGCTGGCACCGACGTTGACCGGTGTCGGCTGAACTCGGCCGGCCTGGGCCGGTCACCCGGCGCCGCTCCCCTGGCCCCGGAAGGCCCTGCCCACCAGGGAGATCAGGCCGCCGTGGGCGGTCGCGCCCAGGTGCGCCGCGTTTCCGGCATAGGCGGCGGTGTACCCGCCGCCCAGGACGATCAGCGGCAGGAACAGCGTGGCCTGGCAGACCGCCACCCCGCGGGCGTCGGTGGCCGAGGTGCACAGCGTGGTGCGGCCCGTGGTGAAGACGACGTTCTGCCCGGTGATGGGCTGCCCGGTGGCCGAGTCGCTGAGCGTCGCGGTCAGCCGGCCGATGTAGGGCGTGGGGGGCAGGACCCGGATGATCGCCGGGTCGGCGGTCAGCCCGGTGCCGTGCGCGGGCGCGGCGCAGCCGGGCAGTTGGAAGGCGGTCAGGCGGGTGCGCCAGTTGCTCCTGCCGTTCGTCGGCACGTACTCGTTGGTGTACCAGAAGGTGCAGTCGTCGACCGGGTCGATGGCCATGGAGGTGTAGTCGCCCCAGCGTGCGATGCCGACCTGGGAACCGCCGCCGGTCAGCACGGTCGTCTCACCGAGTGTCATGGCGCCGGGCGGGTCGCCTTCCCGGCGTGCGGTGAACCGGATCGACGGGTGGGTGGTGGCCGAGGACTGCGAGTAGCCCAGCGCGATGTCGCCCTTGCGGTCCTCGGCGAGCGAGCCCATCCACCGGTAGGTGCCGTCGGGGGCGTAGGTGCCCTGCTGGTAGAGCGCCGGCTTTCCCCGGGGCAGGCGCAGCTCGTACCAGCGGACGCCGACCGAATCACCCACCTGCACCGAGTGGTTGACGACCAGGGACTCGTAGCTGCCGAAGTTGCGGTACGCCGCCCGCTGCATCAGGAAGGCGGAGACGGTGTCGAGGAGCTGGCCGGTGTCGGCCTGCGGGACGCAGATGTTGTCGGCGTCCTCATCCGGGCAGGCGACGGTGTAGGGGGCGACGGGCAGGAGGAAGGGGCCGGTGACGGAAGCGGTCAGGTGCGTCCAGTCGACCTTGAACCGCCAGTAGTACAGCACCCTGGAGGAGGTCACGTCGCCGTCCCTGCCCACCAGCAGTTCGGGTTCTCCCGCGGGCGGCGGTGTGGCGCTGTCGAGGTCGGCGGCCAGCACACCGAACCCGGTCTTCTCGTGGATGTGGCACACCTGGTACACGGTCGCCGCGCCCGCCAGCATGCCCGCCCGGTCCATGGCACAGGTCTCGTAGTAGACGAAGTGCCCTTGGGGCGAGGCGTCGTTGTTCATGTTGTAGGTCACGTAGTACCCGTCGGGCCACACCGACAGCTTCGGGTAGTCGTTGAAGGTGGCGTACTCGAACGCGTACTGCTCCCAGCCGCCGGTCGCGTCCGGTGTCGTCGAGACAGCCACGCACTCGAGGAACGGGCCGAAGTTCGTCTCGAACGCCAACTGTGTGACGACCCAGCGGCGAGCCAGGACGTCCCAGCGCACCACGGCGTCACCGCTGCTCTTGTTCTCGCAGGTGCCGCCGAATCCGGTCCACAGCGTGTTGGTGGGTTCCGGCGCGAGCAGCGTGGCACCGGTCTTGGAGTAGACCGCGAAGCTGAGGTTGACCACCTCGGCCACCTGGTCCAGGCCGACCGCGGCGTTCGGATCCGGCGGCGAGGCCCGGCCGGCGCTGATGCCGTCGAAGTCGGCCGTGAAGGGAATCGCGGTGGTGTGCGGTGCGGTGTGCTGCCGCGGCGCCGGACCGGCGATCCGCGCGGTGGGCGCCTGGGGTGCCGGGCCGCGGGGTGGGACGACGTAGGGCGCGGTCGGCTGCGGCTTCGGGGGCACCGAGCCCAGCGAGGGCAGGGTGCCGTGGTGTACCGAACGGCCGGAGTCAGGTGACGGCTGGGCGGCTGTTCCGTGCCGGATCGGGACCGCGGCCGCCGGCTGGGCGCCACGCGGCACGGTCACTCCCGCGATCAGCAGGAAGGCCACGAGCACCGCGCGGACGGCGCGGAGGATACGGGTGGCTCGCACGACGGCTCCTTGGTGCGCAGGGGAGCCACCGCGTCGGCGCACGTCCAGCCGGATCTCCGCACACGGGCTGGACGACGCGCGATCCGCACCCTCGTCGTGGGTCGCGTCCAGCCCGGGCAACGCCGGGCGGGCACCGCACGACGTCGGTCGGCAGCCGCATCACCTCACGATGAGGGATGGGCGGCCCACTCGTTGTGTCGTCCACCAGTAACCCAGTCGCGGCCTGGGCAGGCAATGGTGCCGCCGCGAGTTCACCCGTCCGGCGGGGTCACGTCGCCGTGTGCCGCCGCCGGGTCCCTCGACGGTGCCTGCGTCCGCGGACGGCGCCGGGCGCCCCGCCGCAGGGCCGTCCTCCGGGGGCCCGCGCCTCCCGGATCACCGCGCCGGGTGTTCGCCGGAGGAGGGCGGGGTCAGGCGGCGGCCACGGCGGGACGGCGGGACCGCTGGTACGCCTGGTACAGCTCGGTGGCGGCCCGCGCGACCAGGGCCTCCGCGAGGGCCATGCCGATCTGGCGCAGCACGAGCAGCAGGATTTCACCCATCGAGATCACCTTTCCGGCATACCGGGCTATTCACCCGGTTCGCCTACCAAGCGTCGGCCGTGTTGGTGTCCGCCGGGTTACGGAAGGGCCAGGTTCCGGGGAACGGGAACCGAGCGTGCCGTTCGGCCCGGCCCGGGCCGGACGCACCCGCATCCCGGCTGGCCGCCGCCGGTGGGCGGACGTAGGTTGGTGGCACGGCGGCGGCGGACGCGGATCCCGGGGAGAGGGAAGGTGCGCCGATGCTCGTCCTCGTCCAGCAGATCGCCTTCATCGTCCTGGCCGCGGCGACCGTGGCCTCGGTGCTCTTCGCCGTGTGGACCTACCACCGCAACGCGCGGGCGCAGCTCCGGCTCTCCGCTCTCGGTGTCCTCCAGCACCACCTGGACCTCGCGGTGGAACACCCCGAGCTGGCCGGTCCCCACGTCGACCGGCCGGTCGACGCCCGGTACGCCTGGTTCGCCGCGCACGCGCTGACCACCGCGCAGACGCTCCGGGCGCTGGTCGGGGACCAGCCCGACTGGCAGCGGGCCATCGACGCCATCGTGCGGCGGCACCGGCCCTATCTGCGGTCGGGCGCCTTCGTGTGCGAGGACTTCACACCCGGGTTCGTGGACTATCTGCGGGAGCGGGTCCCGGATCTGCGGTGCGCGGACGAGCGATGAGCGGCCGTCGGCGCGGGTGCCGGTCCGCCACCCACGCTACGTTCGGGGGATGCAGCAGTCCCCGCGGCAGGTCCCCGCTTCCCTCGACGGGCCCGGCGTGCACGTCTCCGATGCCCGTGAGCTCCTCCTCGGCTACCTGGAGTGGTACCGGGAAGCGCTGATGCGCAAGCTGTCCGGGCTGTCCGACGCCCGGCTCCGCACGCCGGTGCGGCCGCTGGGCTGGTCACCGCTCGGGCTGGTGCAGCACCTCGGCTGGGTCGAACGCCGTTGGATACGCTGGGGGTTCGCCGCCGAAGACGTCCTCGCCTACCCGCCCGGCGGCGACGAGGCCGAATGGACGATCCCGTCCGGCACGCCCACCGCGCAGGTCATGGACGCCTACCGGGGCGAGGTGGCCGCGGCCGCTTCGCTGGTCGCCGCCGCCGGTCTGGACGAACGGGCCGCCGTCGGCGGCCGCTTCCGCACGCCCGAGGAGGCTCCCTCCCTCGGCCGGATCCTCTTCCACCTGCTCCAGGAGTACGCCCGCCACGTCGGCCATCTCGACATCGCCCGGGAGCTCACGGACGGGGTGACGGGCGAGTAGCCCGGCCGGGCCTTCCCAGGCGACCGCGACCGGCCGTCACGGCACCTCGCCCGCCAGGCCCGGGGCGGTCTCGGCGGGCCGGCCACCGGAGACGTCCTCCTGCTCCACATAGCCGTACACCTCCGGCAGGACGTAGGTGGCGGCCAGATACCCGGTCAGGGACAGCGCCGAGACGAGCACGGTCGCCAGCGGCACCCCCAGGTGCGTGAACAGGATCGGGAAGAAGAAGATCGTGACGAACGACGCCAGCTTGACGAAGATGTAGCCGAAGCCGGACGCCGTCGCACGGTAACGGCTGGGCGCGACCATGGTGGCGATCGTCATGCCGTTCGACGCGTCCCAGTAGTGGCCCCACATCAGGAAGGTGGCGGCGACCGGGACGAGCCACTTCCACCCCAGGTGCAGGAAGAGGGCCGCCCCCAGCAGCGAGCAGAACGCCATCCCGAAGCCCCAGCGGGCGATGCCGCGGTGACCCAGGCGTGGGGTGATCACGGGCGCCACGAACCCGGCGACGGTGGCGATGATGTAGATCGCCCCGGTGACGAAGTTGGTGGCGCCGATCCCGGACACACCGGTCAGCACCAGGATGACGGGGAGGTAGAAGGCGAAGGCCGAGAACTCCGCGCCCTGCATGGCGTTCGAGATCCAGGCGAAGACGCTGGCCCGCCGGCGTACCGGGTCCTGCCAGATGTTCGCCAGGAAGTCGCGGGTGCGGGGGCGGGTGATGGCGAAGTCCTCGTCCGGCAGCATCTCCAGGTCGTCGTCGAACATCTTCCTGGCGACGGCCTTGGCCTGCCGGAACCTGCCCTGCTGGATGAGCGACAGGGCGGTGTCGGGCACGTCCATGCGGCCGATCAGCAGGGCGAGGGCGGGCAGTGCGCCCAGGCCGAGGCCGACGCGCCACAGCAGGCTGTGGTCGACGCCGCCGAGGTACATCACCGTGATCACGGCGATGGCCGCGATCTCGCCGAGGCCGAACATGCCCTGCCAGCGGTTGCCCATCACCTCGCGCTTGCCCTTGGGCATCGTCTCCATGATGTAGGCGTAGCCGGTCGAGATGTCGCTGCCCAGCGGCAGTCCGAGCAGGAAGCGGACGACGACCAGCTGCCACATGCTGGTGACGAGGGACTGACCGAGGCAGAGCACGACGAACAGGACCATCGTCGTGACGAAGACGGCACGGCGGCCGAACCGGTCGGCGAACCAGCCGCCGCACACCGCGCCGATCAGAGCGCCGAGTTGGACGGCCGCCGAGGCCAGCCCCAGCATCGCGGCGCCGGGGTGGAGGTCGTCCTTGATGAACAGCAGGAGGAAGGAGATCGCGTACAGGTCCCATGCCTCGATCAGGATGGTCGAGATCATCAGCCAGCCGGCGCGGCGGCCGGCGTCGGTGCCCTGTCTGCCGAGGACGTGCCTGGTGGCGAGGTCCGAAAGGTGTCGCAGGTCTGCCTGAGTGGTCACGAGTGACTCCTGAGGTCGTCCTCACACCGCCGCTTCCGGCATTTTCCGCGTGATGGAAAGCCCTTTCTTTTTCGCGGAATGCGGGGACGTTAACGAGGCCGGGCAGGGGTGTCAATGACCTCCGCGGCGCCGAACTCGCTGATCTGCCGGCTCCGTTCACCATGGGGGGACGCGGGTTGCCGCCTCCCCGGGGCGGCGGACCTAACGCCCCGGGGACGCCGACGCGGTGGCCGCGGTCGGGATCGGCGAAGCGGCTGACGGGGTGTCAGGCACACGGCCGGTACCCCTCACCGGTGCGGGATCCCGCCGGGTGGGGGTGGGTGTCGGGGGAATCGCGGGCGCCGGCACGGGACTGGCAGCGCTGGGTGCGCTGGTGGGCGGCGGAGGGCTGGTGACCGCGGGGGGCGGAGCGGGCGGGGCCGCCGGCATGGGTTTCACCTGATGCGCCATCAGGTACAGCGGAATCGCGGCGGCCACGGCGGCCAGGGCCAGGGCGCCGCCCGCGGCGGCACGCAGCCGCCGCCGGCGGGCCGCCTGGCGGCGGATGCGCCGGAAGGAGCCGGGCGGCGGGGCGAGCGTGCCGTGACCGGGCCGCAGCAGTGCCGCCAGGCCGTCGTCGCGGCCGTCGTCATCGCCGTCAATGTGTGTGATCAAGACGGCCTCCGAGCTCGAAGCGCAGCAGTTCCCTGGCCGCGTGCAGATCGGCCTTGACGGTTCCTTCCCTCCGTCCCGTCAGCGCCGCCACCTCCCGGACCGGCAGATCAGCGTAGTAGTGCAGCAGGACGGGGATGCGCAGCCGGTCCGGCAGCGACTGCACCACCAGCCGCACCGAGACGTCGGGTTGCTCGCCGTGGAGGCGCACCGCGGCCTCCGTGGCGGCGCGGCGCGTCGCCCGGCGCTCACGCTCCAGTTTCCGCCAGTGGTCCCGCACCAGGTTGGCCGCCGTGACATAGAGGAATCCGCGCGGCTCCGCCACCTTCGTCCAGCGCGCCCATAACCGCGTGAAGGCCTCCGCGGCGATCTCGTGCGCGGTTCCGTCGTCGTCGACCAACCGGCGGCACCAGCCGGCGAGAGTCGGATAAAGGGCGGCGAACAGCTCCGACGCCGCTGTCTCCTGGGACCGGCTCAACGCTCTCCATAGCTCTTCGGGGGCCGTGGACCGCGGTGTCCGGTCCGGTGGGCGAACGGCGCGCACCGGACCGGACGCCGCGACCGGCCGCTACTGTCCTGTGGACGTCAGGGACGCGAAGACCACGACGTTGTCGAGGTATCCGCCG
>JBEHXI010000026.1:0-41917 GCA_048498775.1 Actinomycetota bacterium
GACCTTCGGCCCGGCTGACCCCCGCGGCGCCGACCCGGGTTTCCTCCCGGTCACCGCGGCGGGTGACAATCAGTGCGCGTCCGGCGGTTCCGGTCCCCAGGGCGCGCCCTGCCCGTCCGGCCGCGAACGGAGTTCCCCCGCCGTCATGTCCCGCCACCCCCATGCCGTCCGGCACGTCCTGGACAACCCCTTCTGGGCAGCCCTGTCCGGCCCGCACCGCCGGTTCGCCGAGACATCCGGCGCCGCCGCGCGCTACCGGGAGGACATCGCACCGTTCGCGGCGCTGGCCGATCCGGCGGATCCGGCCGCCTGGGCGGACCTTGCCGCACTCCTCGGGCCGGGGACCGAAACGCTGCTGCCGGGGGTGCAGCCCCCGCCCGCGGGCTGGACGGTCCTGGAGAGCGTCGCGGGCGTGCAACTGACCGGGGAAGCGCTGCGTTCCGAGGCGGCCCCGGACGCGGTGCGGCTCGGGTCGGACGACGTCCCCGAGATGCTGGAGCTGATCGACCTGACCAGGCCCGGTCCGTTCCGGCCCAGGACCGTGGAGCTCGGCACCTATCTCGGTGTCCGGCACGGTGGACGGCTGATCGCCATGGCCGGTGAACGGCTGCGCCTGCCCGGCTGGACGGAGATCAGCGCGGTGTGCACCCACCCGGACCACCGCGGCGGCGGCCTGGGCACCCGGCTGATCCGCGCGGTCGCGGCCGGCATCAGCGCACGCGGCGAGGTGCCCTTCCTGCACGCCTCGGCCGTCAACACCGCGGCGATCCGCCTGTACGAGTCGATCGGCTTCACGCTGCGGGGCCGCCTGGCCTTCTCCCTGCTCCGCAGCCCGGACGGCCGTCCCGAGGCCGATGAGGACCGCCACGCCGGCCACGGCGTACCAGCGTGACCGGACACGGGTGGGCGCGGCCACGGGCCGTGGTGTCGGGTGCTCATCCGGCAACGGTTGTCGGGCCGATGCCCTCTCAGGTGTCCTGCGCGCCCCGGGGCGGCGCGTCCAGGCCGCAGTGCAGTCGGGGCCGTTCCGGCGGGGCCGGTGCGGGCCGTGGGTTGCGGATGGTGACGGCGGCGAGGATCCCGCCGAGCACGCACAGTCCGGCGGCGATGCGGCAGGCGGTGCGGAACCCCGCGGAGAACATCGCCGGATGGAGGTAGGCCGTCCCGGTGATGCCGGCCGCGGCGGGCAGCACGGCCACGGCGATGAGCCCGGCGGCGCGTGCGACGTCGTTGTTGACCGCCGAGGCGATACCGGCGTGGCGGGTGGGCACGGCGGCCAGCACGGTCGTCGTCAGCGGCGCGACGGTGGCGGCCAGGCCCAGGCCGAAGACGGCCAGAGCGGGCAGCAGTTCGGCCGGATAGCTTCCCGCGTGGTCGATGCGGCCGAGCAGGGCCAGGCCGATGCCCACGACGACCGGGCCCAGGCTCATCTGGAGCCGCGGGCCGATGCGTGCCGCGAGGGCCCCGGAGCGCGCCGACAGTGCCAGCATCAGGGCGGTCACCGGGAGCAGCGCGACACCGGCCTCCAGAGCCGTGTACCCCGCCACCACCTGCAACTCGATGGGCAGCAGGAACAACGCCCCGCCGAGCGCCCCGTACAGGGCGAACGTCACCACGTTGGTGGCCGTGAACGTGGCGGAGGCGAACAGGCCCAGCGGCAGGATCGGCGCCGGGGCGCGGCGTTCCCGGACGCCGAAGACGCCGAGGAGGAGGCAGCCGCCGGTCAGGGCGGACAGGACGACCGGATCGCTCCAGCCGGCGGCCGGGCCTTCGATCAGTCCGTAGGTCAGCCCGACCAGGCCGCCGGTGACGAGCACCGCGCCGGGAAGGTCCACCCGGCCGGTGGCGGCGGGGCCGCGGGATTCGGGGACGTGGCGCCAGGCCACCGCGACGACGGCGGCGGCGATCGGCAGGTTGATGGTGAAGATCAGCCGCCAGGACGCGGCCTCGACGAGCCATCCGCCGAGGAAGGGGCCGACCGCGGTGGCCACACCGCTCAGGCCGGACCAGGCGCCGATCGCCCGGCCGCGGTCCTCGGGGCGGAAGGAGGCCTCCAGGATGGCGAGGCTGCCGGGGGTGAGCAGGGCGGCGCCGACGCCCTGCAGCGCGCGGGCGGCGATCAGGACGACGGCGTTCGGGGCCGCGCCGCAGCCCGCCGACGCGAGGGCGAACCACCCGATGCCGATCAGGAACCACCGTCTGCGGCCGTACCGGTCGCCGAGCGCTCCGCCGACCAGCAGAAGCCCCGCCAGAGTGAGGGTGTAGGCGGTGACGACCCACTGCAGGGTGGCCAGGTCCGCGTGGAAGTCGCGCCCGATGGTGGGCAGGGCGATGCCGACCACGGTGGCGTCGATGGACGCGACGGCGGACCCCATGACGGTGGCCGCCAGCACCCACCGCCCCCGCCCGCTCGAGAAGGTGAGGGCGTCGGGTTCGCAGGGCTCCGGCACGGGACTGGCTGCCATGGCCGCCTTCGGATCGGGTACGGGCCGCGAGGGGCGGGAACGGCCGGCAGGCGCCCCGTCCGCTCGTCCGTGGTGGGCGGTGAGGTCGGCCCCATGATCGCCGATCCCGTCCGGGCCGGTGGGGCACCGACACGCGCCGCCCGAGGACGGGCCTCAGGCGTCCGCCTTCTCCGGCTCCGCCGTGACGGGCGCCAGGAACAGCCCGACGATCGCGTCGATCAGTCCTGTTGCGGTGTCCTCCCAGGTCAGACGTGGTGTCGGAGCGCCCTCCGCCAGGGCGCGTTCCCGCTCGGCGCACATGTGCATGATCAGCTGGCGGGCCATGGCGTCCCGCTCGGCCCGCACCGGCGCGGGCAGCGCGGAAAGGCACCGGTCGAGCCCCTCGACCGTCCGCTGCAGCGGAGGCGCCGTGAGGGCCTCGTCGATGATGATCGTGCGCAGTGCGGGGTCGGTCATGACCTGGGCGCTGAACCGGGCGTACCAGGTGGGTGTGCCCAGATCGGCGAGGTGATCGGTGAGCGGGCGTACCAGGCAGGCGACCCAGTCCCGCAGATCCGGGGAGTCGCCCATCGCGTCGAGCATCCGCAGGCGCTGCCGCTCGATGCGCTCGGCGTGCTTGTGGGCGATGGCGCGGACCAGGTCGGTCTTGGTGCCGAAGTGGTAGCCGACGGCGGCGTTGTTGCCCTGCCCGGCGGCCTCGCTGACCTGGCGGTTGGAGACGGCGAGCACGCCGTGTTCGGCGAACAGCCGCTCCGCCGCGGTCAGGATGAGTTCCCGGGTGACACCGGCCCGGTCGGCCCGTGTGGTTCTGGCGGTCATGGCCACCACCGTACGGGGACTTCGCGCGCCCCGCCGACGATCGGTCCCTCAGGTCGCCGCAGGTCACCGGCGGGGACGGCGAGTGCCAGGGTGGGGAGCCGGCGCGGCGGGACGCCGAGCACGGTCTGCGGCCCGGTGGGTGCCGGTGCCTGCCCCGGAGTTGAGCGGGCTCCCGCGTCGAAGGTCGTGTCGTCCGGCCGCATCCCGGCGGCGCCGTCGAAGGCGTGCTCGTCGCGGCCGGCCGCCGCCATGTCACACACCACCGTGGTGCCGTCGGCGGCCCCGACCTCCTCGGGCAGGTGCCGCGGCATCCTCACCCACACCGGCGGCGGGACGGCCGGCGACGCCTGGTCGCCGCCGGGCAGCGTGGCCCGTGCCACCGGGTACGCGTGGCGCGATCGCGCCCATCCGGCGGGCGGCTCCCCGGCCTTCCGGGGAAGCGGGTAGGCCACCGTCGGTGTGTCGCCACGTCGGTCCACCACGGTCTCCTCGGCGAAATCGGTCACCTCGGGCAGCCAAACCAACGGGTATGGATTAAGTCAAGCATTTGGCTTAAAGTCTGGGCTCGGGGGACAGTGCGAGGTGCTCCCCGCTTCCCTTCCCGGCCCCCGGCCGCGGGCCATGCGGCCCAGGCCCCCACAGCCGGCGAGGTGATACGAGGGTGACCTCACCCAGTGACCCGGTACCGGACGTGCCGCCGACGCGCCCATCGTCCGTGCCGCGGACCGAGGAAGGAAGCGACATGAGCAGCACAGGTCTTGCGGGACGCGGCGTGGTCGTCACCGGAGGAGGCTCGGGGATCGGCCGGGCCACGGCCCTGAGGTTCGCCCGGGAGGGCGCGAAGGTCCTCGTCGCCGATCTGCACGAGGCGCACGCCCAGGAGGTCGTCAAGGAGATCGAGGCCGAGGGCGGCACCGCGCTGGCGGTCGTCGGGGACCTCGCCGACCAGGGCGTGGTGGACCGGGTCGTGGCCACCGCCGTGGAGGCGTTCGGCGGCCTGGACGTCCTGGTGAACAACGCGGGCGTGATGGACCGCCTGTCGGCCGTCGCCGACACCGAAGACGCCGAGTGGGACCGCGTCATACGGATCAACCTGACCGCGCCGTTCCTGCTGACCCGCGCGGCACTGCCGCACATGCTGGCCGCAGGCGCCGGCGCGATCGTCTTCACCGCGTCCGAGGCGAGCCTGCGCGGCAGCGCGGCCGGCGCCGCCTACACCGCCTCCAAGCACGGCATCGTCGGCCTGGTGAAGTCCCTCGCCGTGATGTACCGCGGGCAGGGCATCCGTGCCAACGCCATCGCACCGGGCGGCACCGTGACCAACATCCGGGTCGACGCCGAACCCGGCGCCCACGGGCCGGCCGCGCTCGGCCCGTACTTCGGCAACATGGGCAAGGTGGCCGCCGCGGAGGAGCAGGCCGCGGCCATCGTCTTCCTCGCCTCCGAGGCGGCCGGCAACATCAACGGCGTCGTCCTGCCCGTCGACGACGGCTGGTCCGCCGTCTGAGCGGCCGCCGTCCCGGCCCCGGCCCGCACGCCACGGGGCCGGGACGGCAACTCCCGCTGTATCTCAGTCACTTGACTTAAGCACCGGGGGTGGGTTGACTGGCCGCGAAGCGAAGGCCGGACCGGCTCGGAGGTGGGCGTGGCACATCGGGACGACGGTGAGCGGACGGCGTGTCAACCAGCCGCCCGTTCAGCGGTGCCGGAGCCGCCTGCCGGGCGCAAAAGCCCGGCACCACGGGCGGACACCCGGCCCACCCGGAGCTTGGCCGCCCGGGCGGGCGGACGGCGCGGCGTTCCGGCGCGGTGGTGACGGTGGCCGGCACCTTCACGCCACCCGACCGGGCCGGCGCCGGCCGGGAGCTGTCCCTGAGCGCGGCGGAACGGCTGATCGCCGAGCACGGCGTGCGCGCCGTCCCCGCCCGCTCCTTCCCCTCCTTACGCACCAGGACCGGCCTGGTCCGGGCCATCGTGCGCGAACACGCCCACCGCATCGAGCCGTTGCGCCTGCGGATGCTCGCCGGCCTGGGCGGCGCCACCGATCCACGCGACTGGGTCGCCTGCCTGGTCCGCCCGGCCACCGAGCACCTCGCCGGGCTCGGCACCCCCAGCTGGTACGCCCGGTTCACCGCCGAGGCCACCGCCGATCCCACGCTGCGCGCAGCCGTCATCGACGAGACCCTCACGGCGCCGTCGCTGCAGAAGGCCCTCGGCGGGCTGAACGAGGTCCTGGCCGCGTTACCGCTCCGGGTGCGCATGGAGCGCGGCGACATGGCGCGGCACCTGATCACCCAGGTCTGCGCCGAGCGGGAACGCGCCCTGGCCGACGGCACCCCCACCTCGCGTCCCACCTGGGAGGAGACCGCGACCGGACTGGTCGACGCGATCGCCGGGCTCCTCCTGGCACCCGTCACACCCACGGGCTGAGGACGCCCGCGACGTGTGCCGCCCCACCCCCCCCACAGGCAGAAGGAGAGTCGACGATGAACGTCAGTGTGGACCAGGAAGCGTGCTGCGGCGCGGGGACCTGTGTGCTGCTCGCCCCGGAGGTGTTCGACCAGCGCGACGAGGACGGCATCGTCGTCCTGCTGGACAGCCAGCCCCCCGAGCCCCTGCACGCCACGCTCCGTGAGGCGGCGAGCGTGTGCCCCGCCTCCGCGATCCGCCTGACCGAGAACGCGTGAGCCGCCCCGCCCGGACCGGACGGGTGCCGGCCGCTCCGTTACGCCCCACTGGGAGGAAGCAATGACCAGCACGGTGGACCCGATCGCCGAGGACCCGGCCGCGCTCCCGGAGTTCCCCATGGCCCGTGCGGCGGGCTGCCCGTTCGACCCGCCGCCGGCCCTGCGGGCGCTCCAGGAGGAGGGCCCGGTCACGAAGGTCCGGCTGCCCAACGGCATGACGCCGTGGCTGGTGACCCGGTACGCGGAGCAGCGGGCGGTGCTGGCCGACCCGCGGGTCAGCGCCGACGTCACCCGCCCCGGCTACCCGCTGCAGGCCCCCCGGAGCAGCGTCAACGGCTCCAACCTGAGCTTCATCATGATGGACGATCCCGAGCATGCCCGGCTGCGCAGGATGGTGACGGCGCCCTTCGCCATCAAGCGGGTGGAGGCGATGCGGCCGGGCGTGCAGAAGATCGTCGACGAACTGATCGACGCCATGCTGGCCGGGCCGAAGCCCGTGGACCTGGTCGAGGCGTTCGCGCTGCCGGTGCCCTCCCTGGTGATCTGCCAACTCCTCGGCGTGCCCTACGCGGACCACGACTTCTTCCAGGAGAACAGCAGGATCCTCATCCGGCGGGAGGCGCTGCCGGAGCAGCGGGCGGCGGCCACCGAGCGGCTGAACGACTATCTGGACGCCCTGGTGGGGGAGAAGCTCGCCGACCCGGCCGACGACCTGCTGTCCGCACTGACGGCCAGGGTCACGGCGGGCGAGCTCACCCGGCAGGACGTGGTCCGGATGGCGGTCCTGCTGCTCATCGCCGGCCACGAGACCACCGCGAACATGATCGCCCTGGGCACGCTGGCCCTGCTGGAACACCCTGACCAACTGGCCCTGCTGCGCGAGACCGACGACCCCAGGCTGATCGCCGGCGCGGTCGAGGAACTGCTGCGCTATCTCCACATCACCCACAGCGGACGGCGGCGGGTGGCGGCGGAGGACATGGAGATCGCGGGCCGGCAGGTCCGCGCCGGCGACGGGCTGATCATGGCCAACGACATCGGAAACCGCGACGCCGACGCCTTCCCCGACCCGGACCGGCTGGACCTCACCCGCGACGCCCGCCACCATGTCGCGTTCGGCTTCGGGGTGCACCAGTGCCTGGGCCAGCCGCTGGCGCGCATGGAGCTGCAGGTCGTCTACGGCACCCTGTACCGGCGCATTCCCACGCTGCGGCTCGCGACCGGCATCGAACACATCCCGTTCAAGCACGACGGGTTCGTCTACGGAGTCTACGAACTGCCCGTGACCTGGTGACCCGGCGCCCCGCGCACCCTTCGCGCGGGACGCCGCGACAGCCCGTCAGGACACGTCGGCAGCAGGACCGATGACCGGCAATCGGAGAACAGGGGAGGACCCCATGAAGGTGACCGTCGACCAGGACAAGTGCGTCGGCTCCGGGCAGTGTGTCGTAGCGGCCGGGGAGGTGTTCGACCAGCGCGACGAGGACGGCATCGTCGTCCTGCTCAACTCCGACCCGCCCGCCGAGCAGGCCGCGGACGTGCGGCAGGCCGCCGCGGTGTGCCCGGCCCTCGCCATCGTCGTGGCGGACTGACCGGGCACCCGACGGCAACCGTCACACGCCGACCGGTTCCTCTCGCGCGGCGGCGACCTGGACCTGCCGGGTGCGCGGCCCGAAGACGGCCAGGACGAGCGCGCCCAGCAGCCAGGTCCCCGCGATGAACAGGAAGACGCTCCGGTACCCCGAGCCCTTGTAGAGGGCCGCGATGATCAGCGGGCCGAGGGCGTTCGACAGCCGGCCGATGCCGTAGGAGATCCCGGTGCCCAGCGACCGGCCCCGGGTGTCGAACAGCTCCGGCGAGTAGGCGTAGCCCAGTGCGGTGTACCCGCGTTCGAAGAGGTTGACCAGGAAGCCGAACACCACGATGAGGACGGGGTTGAAGGTGAGCCCGTACAGCAGACCGGACAGCGCGATGATGGTGCCGAAGCCCACCAGGCACCACTTGCGCTCGAAGCGGTCGGTGACCAGGGCCGCCAGATAGGACCCGAGCGGGGCGCCGACGGTGGTGAGGGCCACGTAGAAGACCGACTTCCCGACGCTGAAGCCGTGCTTGGCCAGCAGCGTCGGTGCCCAGCTGGAGTATCCGAAGAACCCGATGGTCTGGGTCACCCACAACACCACCAGCAGCAGCGTGGGCAACAGGTACTTGCGCTGCAGGAGGATCCGCAGCGGGGCCCGGCCCGGCGTGGGCTCGTCGACGGGCGGGGCCGGCGTGGGGAGCGGCCCCTTCTCGGCGGCGACCTGCGCCTCTATCGCGGTCAGGACGGCGTCGGCCGCGGCGTGGTCACCCCGGCTCTCGTACCAGTGGGGCGACTCCTTCAGGCGGGGCACGAAGAACAGATAGGCGACGCCCAGGGCGCCCCACAGGTAGACCAGGCGCCACGACCAGTCGTTGAGCGGCACGACCGCGCTGGCCACGAAGTTGGTGACCGGTGTGCCGCAGATGCCGATGACGATGGCGTAGGCCTGGTACTTCCCGCGCCGGGCGGCGGGGAACAGCTCGCTGACGTAGATGACGGCCACCACCGTCATGGCGGACAGGCCCGCGGAGGTGAGGACGCGGAACACTCCGAGCGAGACGAGGTTCCAGGAGAAGACCGCCGCGAGCGAGAAGACGCTGAAACACAGCGTGGTGAGGTTCAGCGCGGTCTTGCGGCCCCAGCGGTCGGCCATCCAGCCGGCGATCACCGAGCCGGCGAACATGCCGACGAACGACAGCGAGGTGATGTAGGCGATCTGGTCGACCGTGACGCCCCACAGTTTGATCAGGCGGGGGGCGGTGACGGCGAAGCTGTTGATGTCCGCGAACTCGAAGAAGTACGCGAAGGAGACGGCGACCAGGGTGATCTTGTGGAATCTGGAGATCGGCAGCCGGTCGAGCCGGTTCCTGACGTTGGCGTTCGGCATGAGCATGCCTTTCCCGGGGGGAACGGAGGGACGGGGAAGTCAGACTCCTTCGCCGGGCCAGTACAGCCGCATGGGGTTGTCCACCAGCAGTTTCTGCCGCAGCTCGGGGGTGACCGCGATGTGCGGCACGTAGTCGACGAGGAGCCCGTCGTCGGGCATGTGGTCGGTGAGGTTGGGATGGGGCCAGTCGGTGCCCCACAGCACCGAGTCGGGGAACTCCTCGACGACCCGGCGGGCGAAGGGCACCACGTCGCGGTACGGTTCCCGCTCGCCGTCGAGCGCCCGCGGGCCGGAGGCGCTGAGGCGCTCGGGGCAGCTCACCTTCACCCGGACGTCGTGGCGGTCGACGAAGCGCAGGAATCGCGCGAACTCCGGTCCGCCGACCGGCCGGGTCACGTCGGGCCGGCCCATGTGGTCCACCACGAGCGGGGTGGGCAGGGAGCCGAAGAACCCCTCGAGTTCCGCGAGGTCCTGGCTCTCGAAGTAGATCACGCAGTGCCAGCCGAGCGGGGCGATCTTCCGGGCGATGACGGCCAGGTCCTCGGTGGGGGCGGCGTTCACCAGGCGCTTGAGGAAGTTGAAGCGCACGCCGCGCACCCCCGCCTCGTGGAGCGCGGCGAGTTCCGCGTCGGTGACATCGGGCCGCACGGTGGCGATGCCGCGGGCCCGGCCGCCCGCCGCCCTGACGGCGTCGACCATCGCCCTGTTGTCGGCGCCGTGGCAGGTCGCCTGGACGATGACGTTGCGGCTGACGCCGAGGTGGTCGCGCAGCGCGAACAGTTGGTCCTTGCTCGCGTCGCACGGCGTGTACTTCCGCTCGGGCGCGTAGGGGAACTCCGCGCCGGGGCCGAAGACATGGCAGTGGGTGTCGACGGTGCCGGGCGGCAGGGTGAAGGCCGGCGTGGAGGGGGCCGGATGCCAGTCGAGCCAGCCCGGGGTCCTGGTGAACGGTGTGTTCACGCGTCCTGCTCCTTGGGTTTCGAAGTCCTGCGGCTCTTCAGCGGCCCTGGCGCCTGAGCAGGGCGTCCAGGCGCGGGTACACGGCGCGGATGTTGTGCTCCTGGATGTCGGCGGCCGTGGCGGGCGGCAGGCCGGCGGCCTCGACATAGCGGCGGGTGTCGTCGAAGTGGTGGCCCGAGCACGGGTCGACGTCCCGGACGGCGCCGATCATCTCGGAGGCGAAGAGCACGTTGCGTGCGGGCACCACGTCCAGCAGGAGGTCGATGCCGGGCTGGTGGTAGACACAGGTGTCGAAGAAGACGTTGCCGAGGACGTGCTGCTCCAGCGGCGGCTTGCCCAGGGCCATCGCCAGTCCCCGGAAGCGGCCCCAGTGGTAGGGGACGGCGCCGCCGCCGTGCGGTATCACCAGGCGCAGGGTCGGGAAGTCGGCGAACAGGTCGCCCTGGATGAGCTGCATGAACACGGTGGTGTCGGCGTTGAGGTAGTGGGCGCCGGTGGTGTGGAACGCCGGGTTCACGCTGGTGCTGACGTGCACCATGGCCGGGATGTCGTACTCGGCCAGCTTCTCGTAGAGCGGATACCAGGAGCGGTCGGTCAGCGGGGGCGCCGTCCAGTGCCCGCCGGACGGGTCGGGGTTGAGGTTCACCGCGACGGCCCCGTACTCCTCGACGCAGCGCCTGAGTTCGGGCAGGCAGGTCGCCGGGTCGGCGCCCGGGGACTGGGGGAGCATCGCGGCCATGGCGAAGCGCTCGGGGTAGAGCCCGGCGACCCGGTGGCAGAGCTCGTTGCAGATCGACGCCCACTGCGAGGAGGTGGTGACGTCACCGATGTGGTGGGCCATGAACGAGGCGCGCGGCGAGAAGATCGTGACGTCGATGCCCCGCTCGTCCATCATGCGCAACTGGTTCGGCTCGATACTGCGCCGCAGGTCGTCGTCGCTGATGCGGAGGTCCGCCGGGTCGGGAGCCGACGCGGGATCGTCGAGCCCGGCGATCTGCCGGTCCCGCCAGGTGCCGAGTGCGGGCGGCGCGGTGGTGAAGTGGCCGTGGCAGTCGATGATCACGAGTGGTGCTCCTCGGGGATGGGGCGCTGGCAGAACGTCAACATAACCATCGCCTTGATTGTTGACAATAACGTTGTCGAAAGTTTCCACCAGGGCGCCCGGGGTGCCGGCGCCGCGTCGGTCGGACGCGGGCCGAGGGCGGAGCGGACGACCGGGGCCCGATTCCGCCGGGCGGCGGCGCGTCGGACGGCATCGCCGGCCCGGTCGGCCGCGGGCCGCTCGGGGTGGCGCTGACGGCGTCGCCGAGGCCGTCACCGCGCCTTCATCGGCCATTCGCCGGGCGGAAGTCGGGCCGATGCCGGGCCGCCGTGGAACCGATGTCAGGGGCGGGCGCGCGGGAAGTCCCGCGCGCCGGGTCCGGTGGGTGCGCGCCCCGTCCCGCATTCCCCGGCGAAAGCCACTGTCTTCTGTATCCCATCCCGGCGAGGAGCCTCCCGTGCCCCCGATCCGGCGCTTCACGGGCCGGGCCCCGGAGCTATTCGCCGTGACCGCGGCAGAGCCCGGTGAATCCGCGGCTCGAACAGCGTCGTCGCAGGTCGGCGCAGCCGGCCGGGCTGTGGGGAAAGCGCGCGGAAGGCCGGTTGCCGGAATGCCGTCCCGGCGGGCGCGGGCGCGACGACCCCCGGCCGCCCGGCCGCGCGCCGCATCACCCGGCGGTGTCCCGCCGGCTCCGGGTCAAAGGCCGGTGCGGCCGGGCATCGATTTCGCGCACCATCACATTCCAGGGCGTCTGGAAAAACCCTCGGTGCGGGCGGTGAAATCATCCGGACCGGATCTGCATCCCACTTCCCGACATCAATATCCCGGGTAATTCACGGATGTTCGCCCATCATCGTTCCGGACGGCGAACGAGCAGTCCGGGGCACCGCCGGGAGCCTCGTCCCCACCCGTCCGAACTGTGCTGAACCGGTGCTGGATTGGTGTGTAACAGGCGTGTGACATGGGAAGTCTCCACGGTTCACCGGTCCAGCCGGACGGTCGGCTTCGCGCCAACAACCGCTGTCTGTTGAACTCTTGACCGCCTGCCATCCGCCTCGCTACCTTTCCCCCGTCATGAAACCACTCGCAGTGGTGGCACCTCACCGCGGCGGCTGGACGAATGCGCGTCAGATATCAGCTCTACGGGTTCAGCGCCAAAGCGAAGCGGTACAACGCCTCGTCACGGTGCTACTCACCGCCGGTCCGCCACGCATCCCCCCACAAGGCGGCCCGGCAAGGGGAACGGCCACAGCACGCTGCTCCAACCGGGCATCGGCCGTCCCCGGCGTACGCCCCCGATCGGCCACCCTCATCGAAGGGCAACCCATGATGCTGCGTACCTCCAAGTCCACCCGGACGAAGTCCGCCAGACGTGCCGCGCTGGTCGCCGCCTCCGCGGCGTCGCTGGCCCTGGCGGGCCTGCTGGGCGCCTCACCGGCCGGTGCCGCCCAGCCCGTGGTGACGGGCCACGAACTGGCCCCCCACACGGCGCACTCCGCCGGCCACGCCTCGACCTCGGGCGGCAACCTGGCCTACGGCGGCGGCCCGGTCGCCACCGCGCCGACCATCTACATCGTGTACTGGGGAAGCCAGTGGGGAACGTCGTCGATCACCAACGACCCCTCCGGTGAGGCCTCCCTGCAGCTGTCGTTCTTCCAGCACGCCTACGGCAGCGGCGACACCTGGTCGAACTCGGTCACCCAGTACTGCCAGGGCGTGGCCTCCGGCACCACGCAGTGCGGCAGCTCCGGCACCCACGTCGGCCACCCGGCGTCCAACCCGGTCAAGGGCACCTGGCTCGACAGCGGCGTCACCGCCCCCAAGGCGCCCACCCAGTCGCAGATCGCCAGCGAGGCCTCGCGTGCCGCCTCCCACTTCGGCGTCTCGGGCACCAACGTCGAGATCATCGTGGACTCGCCGCACGGCGTGACCCCCAGCGGCTTCGGCACGCAGTACTGCGCCTGGCACAGCAGCACGGGCAGCCTGCCGTACACCAACATGCCGTACATCACCGACGCCGGCTCCTCCTGCGGCGCCAACTTCGTGGCCACCGGCAGCAGCGGGGTCAACGGCGCCTCCGAGGGCGTGACGATCGTCGGCGGCCACGAGTACGCCGAGACGGTCACCGACCCCACCCCGAGCAACGGCTGGATCGACTCCAGCGGCGCGGAGAACGGCGACAAGTGCGCCTGGATCTCCAGCGGCCAGGGCGCGTCGAGCATCGTGTCGATGAACGGCGCCAACTTCGCCGTCCAGTCGCTGTGGAGCAACAACTACGGCGGCGGCGCGGGCAACTGCGTCACCTCCTACGTCTCCTCCAGCAACCAGTCGTGATCCGGTAACGGTCCACGCCGCGCCACACGGTGGCCGCCCGGTTCGCCGGGCGGCCACCCCGCACCCCCGCACCACTCGACAGGAAGGCGACCCGATGCTGCCCCGGTCGACGAGCCCCACCCCGGCCCGGCGCCTGCCGCACCGCCGGACCGGTCAGGCCCTGGCGATCCTCCTCATCACGCTGGGCGCCGCGAGCGCGGGCTGCTCGGCGGGGTCCTCCGTCCACCCGCAGGCCCCCACCGTCGCGCAGGCCGCGCGGCAGACCGCGTGCAAGCAGCCCCCGGCGGGCAGCCTGCCGGGTTCCTCGGGGGCGCTCACCCAGGACGACTCCGGTGTCTTCTGCCTCGCCCCCGGCCACCGCATCGACGTCTTCCTGACGCACTCCGGCACCCCGGCCGCCAAGGCCGCGCGCTGGTCGGAGATCTCCTCCTCCAACCCCCTGGTGGTCGCCCCGGTGGGCAGCGGCATGCTCACACCGCCGGTCGGCGTCACTCCCGGCATCTTCCGGGGCGCCGCCGCAGGCACCGCGCGGCTGAGCAGCCGCCTGCCGGACGGCAGGACCTGGCAGGTGACCATCGCCGTCCGCTGAGTCGGCCGGCGGCCCCCGGGCCGGCCGGCCGTGGACGTCCTCCGTCCGCGTCCGGCCGGAATGGGGGCCGCCGGGCGCCCGTCCGCGGGGCGCCCGCCGCCTCAGCTCCCTTCGAGGACGTCCGGGAAGAACGTCACGGCCATGATCGCGCACATGGCCAGCGTCCAGCACACCCCCAGCGTGATCTGGAACCACTGGTAGGAGTCCCGGGGCCAGAAGATGACGTCATGCGCGGCGAGGATGTTCGCCAGCCCCTGAGCCGCCCACACGAAGAAGCGCACGGTGTGCACGGGCCCCCGGTCCTCGAAGGTGCCGCTGTCCAGCAGGCCCCACAGGACCAGGCCGATGCCGATCCAGGCGAGTTCGGCCCAGCTCAGCCAGATCACCGTGCGTAGGGATCCCACATAGCTGACGGCACCGTTCGCGGTGACTTCGGTGATGTTCCCGTGCCACAGGCGCAGACGGACAGGATGTCCCTGGGCCGCGGCGTCGTAGATGGTCGATTCGACGGACAGCTTCTGCACGGCGCCCGAGGCACGCCTGACGTACACGAAGTACTCGTCG
Organism: Actinomycetota bacterium; assembly: GCA_048498775.1. GTDB lineage: Bacteria > Actinomycetota > Actinomycetes > Streptomycetales > Streptomycetaceae > JBEHXI01. Next base: position 14,427 of record JBEHXI010000026.1, read on the forward strand.
ATGGGGCCGTTGCCGGCGTCCGTGACCTCGTGCCGGACATAGGTCACGGTGTCGTCCTCGACCCCGACGCAGTCCAGTGCCGGTGAGTACCGGACTCCGGAACGGCACAGGGACGCGTGCCGGTAGCCGAGCGCGTCCTCCGCGGGTGTGACCACGCCGATCGCCAACGCGACCCAGATCAGCCCGGCACCAGCGAGAAAGGCCACCAGTCGCACCAGCGCGCCGCTCATGTCGTTCCCCCGAAAAGCCCCCGTGTACATGACCAATTCAGGGTGTCATCCGCACCCCGGCCGAGCCATGGCGGTGCGGCTCCCGTTCCGTCGCGAGATGGTGACGGAACCGTGGGGGAGCGGACCGCCGAGGTGGCCGGCTCCCCCCAAGAGGTCACCGCGGTCGGGCCACCTCCGCGGCGCGGCCCGCCAGGTCCACCTTGCGGATCTTCCCGGTGGCCGTCATCGGGAAGTCCGCCACGATCTCCACGAGCGGCACCTTGTACGCCGCCATGTTCCCGCGCGCCCACTCCCGCAACGCGGCGGCGTCGGTGGTGCTGCCCGCGCGCAGGGTCACGAACGCGACGGGCACCTGGCCCCGTTCGGTGTCGTCGGCCGGCACGACGGCGGCGGTGTGCACGTCCGGGTGCATGCTGAGCAGCATCTCGACCTCCGACGGGAACACGCTCATGCCCTTGACCTTGATCATTTCCTTGTCGCGGCCCAGGTAGTGCAGGCAACCGTCCTCGTCCAGCGTGCCGTTGTCGCCGGTGTGCAGCCATCCGTCCCGCAACTGCCGGGCGGTCGCCTCCGGATTGCCCCAGTAGCCGGTCATCACCGACGGGCTGCGGACGATGATCTCCCCGACCTCCCCGAGCGGGAGCGGAGCGCCGGTCTGCCAGGACACCACCGCGATGTCCGTGCCCGGCACGGGAATTCCGCAGAAGACCGGCTGTGACCGCAGATCCCGGTCGTCCTCGGCGAACCCGTACGGCGTCGCGTCGAAGGTGTGCGTCTCGGTCATCCCGTACGCGCCCTCGCGCAGCAGCGACCCGGGCCCGGCCGCCGCGGCCCACCGGTGGCGCACCTCCGGGCTGAGCTTGCGGACGAACGACACGGCCATCGGGTCGGCGAGCGAACCGAGGTCGTACGAGGACAGGTCGGGCCGGTCCAGCAACTCCAGGTAGTTCTCCACGGTGCCCACCATCGTCGTCACCCGGTGGGCGTCGATCGCGGCGAGTGCCTTCGCCGGGTCCCACCGGGTCATGAGCACCGACGTGCCGCCCAGCACCAGGGGGTTGAGGATGCCCAGATCCTCTCCGGCGATCCAGAAGATGGGGATGTAGCACAGCGCCACATACCCCGAGTCGGCGGCCTGCCGGGTGGCCGCGGCACTGGTGGCGGCGGTGTAGAGCATGTGCCGCTGGGTGTGCACGCAGCCCTTGGGCAGCCCGGTGGTGCCCCCGGTGTAGTTGAGCGCGGCCGGCGCGTCCAGGTCGGCCGGCGGACCCTCGACGGGATCGTGCGCCACCGCCCGCGCCCAGGGATGGGCCGCGACGCCGTCGGCGAGCACCCGCCCACCCGGCGCCGCGGTGCCGGACATCTCGTCGAGCGAGGTCACCAGGACCTCGCGCACCCCGGTCTGCGGGCGCACCGAGTCCAGCAGCGGGAGCAGGCTGTCGCAGGTGACGATCACCTCCGCGCCGGCGTCGCCGAGCTCGTGGACGAGCTCGACGCCCTGGAACATCGGGCTGACCGGGACGTGCACCGCACCCAGGCGCAGCACCGCGAGCATCGCCACCACGAACTGCGGGCAGTTGGGCAGGTGCACGGCGACCCGGTCACCGGCCCCGACCCCCACCGACTCCAGCCAGCCGGCCACCCTGCGGCTCAGCTCGTCCAACTCCCGGTAGGTGACGCGGCGCTGCTCGAAGACGACCGCCGCACGGTCGGGGTGGTGCCGGGCCCAGTGTGCGACGTGCTCGGGCAGCGAGATCTCCCCGAGCGGATAGACGACGTCCGACGGCGTGCCGTGCGGGCGCACCCGCGCCTGGCGCACCCGCAGGTCCGCCAGGTACTTCTCCAACTCCATGCCTGCTCCCTGCTCACTGGTCTGCGTCGCAACAAGAGCCCCGTGAACCCGCCGCGTCGGCCGCCGGCGGTCACCAGGTGTCGATGAACGAGCGCCGGCGTTCCCGGCCCGGGCGCGCGGTGTGCCCCGCGAAGGCGGTGGTGATCCACCGGCGGGTCTCGGCCGGATCGATCACGTCGTCGAGTTCGAAGACGGCGGCGGCGTTGACCGCCTTGCCCCTGGCGTACGACTCGGCCAGCAGCCCGTCGAACGCCTCCCGGCGGGCGTCCGGGTCCGCGATCGCCTCCAGCTCCCGCCGGTAGCCGAGCCGGACCGCGCCCTCCAGACCCATCGCCCCGATCTCGCCGGTGGGCCAGGCGACCATGGCCACCGGGGCCCGGAAGTTCCCGGCGGCCATGGCCTGCGCCCCCAGCCCGTAGCCCTTGCGCAGCACGACCGCGAAGACCGGCACACCGAGGTTGGCGCCGGTGACGAACAGCCGGCTGAAGTGCCGCACGGTCGCGGTCTTCTCGGCGTCGGGCCCGACCATGAAGCCGGGCGTGTCGCACAGCGAGACCACCGGCAGGCCGTGCGCGTCGCACAGTTGGAGGAAGCGGGCCATCTTGTCCGCCGCCGCGCTGTCGATCGCGCCGCCGAGGTGCCGCGGGTTGTTGGCCACCAGGCCCATCGGCTTCCCCTCGACGCGGATCAGGGCGGTGATGACGCCGACGCCGAAGTCCCGCCGCAGCTCCAGCACCGAGCCGGTGTCGGCGAGCACGGTGATCGCCTCGCGGACGTCGTAGGCGCGCACCCGGTTCTCCGGGATCACCCGGCGCAGCAGGCGCTGGTCCGCACAGGACCACTCGTCCAACGGCCCCTGGAAATACGACAGGTACCGCTTGGCCACCGCGACCGCCTCGGCCTCGTCCCGTACCAGGACGTCGACGACGCCGTTGGGCACCTGGACCGACATCGGGCCGACCTCCTCGGGCAGGAACCGCCCCAGGCCACCGCCCTCGATCATCGCCGGGCCGCCCATGCCGATGGTGGCGTCCTCGGTGGCGATGATGACGTCGCAGCAGCCGAGCAGCGCCGCGTTGCCGGCGAAGCAGCGGCCCGAGGCGATGCCGACCGTCGGCACCAGGCCGCTCAGTCGTGCCATGGTGGCGAAGGTGGGCACGTCCAGGCCGGACGCGGACGTCGTGTCGGTGTCCCCGGGGCGCCCGCCGCCGCCCTCGGCGAAGAGCACCACCGGCAGCTCGCGCTGCTCGGCCAGTTCCAGCATCCGGTCGGTCTTGCGGTGGTTGAGCAGTCCCTGGGTGCCGGCCAGGACGGTGTAGTCGTAGGACATCACCACGCACTGGCTGTCCTCGGTGCCGAACGACTCGCCGTTGACCCGGCCGACTCCCGTCACCAGGCCGTCGGCGGGAGTGTTGGCGATCAGGTCCTCCAGCGACCGGCGCTGCCGCTGGGCGGCGATCACCAGGGCTCCGTACTCGGTGAAGCCGTGCGGGGCGCACAGGTCGGCGAGGTTCTCCCGGGCGGTGCGGTGGCCGGTGCGCCGGCGCCGCTCCACGGCCTGCGGACGGGCCTCGTCCAGGCCGGTGCGGTGGCGCTCGGCCACCTCGGCGAGGTCGGGCCTGATCTCGTCCAGGTCCACCGCGGCGGCCGTCTCCTCCGCCGCCGCCTCCCGGCCCTCGGACGGTGTCAGGGCCACCAGTTCCGCACCCTCGGCGACGACGTCCCCGGCGGCCACCCGCACATCGCGGACCACCGCGCCGCACGGGGCGGTCAGGACGTGTTCCATCTTCATCGCCTCGACGACGACCAGCGGATCGCCGGCCCGGACCGGGTCACCCGGACCGACCTGCACGGCGACCACGGTGCCGGGGAACTCGGCGGCCAGCACGGTGCCGTCCCCACCGGGGGAGGTGCCGTCGGCGGCTTCCCGCGGGCGGCCCGGCAGCAGTTCGTCGAGGTGGTCGGCGACGAACGCGGTCGTCGCGGTCCCGTCGCGGAACGCGGGGTCCCGCAACACCGCCCGCAGCAGCGGAATGTTGCTTGCCACGCCGTCGATGGCGAACTCCGCCAGGGCGCGGTCGGCACGCGCCGCCGCGTCCGCGAAATCCCCGCGCACGGTGTGGGTCACCACCTTCGCGATCAGCGAGTCGAACGATCCGGTCACCCGTGCCCCGGCGTGGCCGTGGGTGTCGACGCGCACCCCGGGCCCGCCGGGCGGCGCGAAGGCGGTCAGGGTTCCGGCGGCGGCCCGGGCGGAGCCGTCCGCGGTGATCTGCTCGAGGTTGACCCGCGCCTGGATGGCGAAACCCAGCGGAGCGGGGATGGCGTCCTGCTCCAGACCCAGTTCGGCCAGCGTGCGGCCCATGGCCACCTGCACCTGCGCGGCGACCAGGTCGACACCGGTGATCTCCTCGGTGACCGTGTGCTCCACCTGCAGCCGCGGATTGGCCTCGATGAAGAAGAACGCGTCCGCGTCGTCGGCGTCCACCAGGAACTCGAACGTCCCCAGCCCCCGGTACCGCGTCGCCGACGCCATCGCCACGGCGGCGTCGATCAGCGCCTGCCGTGTCACGGCGGGCAGCGTCGGACTGGGCGCGAACTCGATCAGCTTCTGGTGGCGCCGCTGGATGGTGCACTCGCGTTCCCCCAGATGGGAGACCGCTCCGGTGCCGTCCCCGAGGACCTGGATCTCGATGTGCCGGGCGCGGGGCAGCAACTGCTCGGCGTAGACCGCGCCGTTGCCGAACGCGCGTTCCGCCTCGGAGCGGCAGCGCTCCCAGGCCCAGGCGAGGCCGTCCGCGTCGTGCACCGCGCGCATGCCCCGCCCGCCGCCTCCCGCGACCGCCTTGACCATCACCGCGGCGTCCGGCCCCAGCCCGGTCAGGAACTCCCGGGCCTGCGCCAGGCTCGCCCCGGCGGGGGTCGCCGCCAGGACCGGGACGCCGTGCCGCACGGCCAGGTCACGGGCGCGCGCCTTGTCACCGAAGAGGGCGAGGACGTCGGGGGAGGGGCCCACGAACGTCACCCCGGCCTTGGCGCACAGCTCGGCGAAGTCCGCGTTCTCGCTGAGGAAGCCGTAACCGGGGTGGACCAGCGCGCAGCCGGCGCGCCCGGCGATCGCCACGATCCGGTCGGCGTCCAGATAGGCCGCGGGTCCCTGCCCCGGCAGCGGGTGCGCCTCGTCGGCGAGACGGACATGGAGCGCGTCGCGGTCCTCCGGGGCGAAGACGGCGACGGTCCGCAGTCCGAGCGCCGCGGCGGCGCGCTGGATCCGTACGGCTATCTCACCTCGGTTGGCGATCAGCACGCTGCTCAACGGGCATCCCTTCCCGGGTCCGGCGGTGTGGAGCCGAGTGTGCGTTGACATTGGCGTCAACGTCAATACGCTGGGTGCCATGGCAGCGGGGAAGAAGACGTGGACCGTCCGGGAGAAGCTCGACCGTGAGGACAGCGCCACTCGCGGCAGGCTCCTGACGGCGGCGCGCTCGGTGTTCGAGCGGCGCGGCTACGCCCACACCACCGTCGCGGACATCACGGCACAAGCGCAGGTCAGCCGCGCCACCTTCTACGTCTACTTCGCGTCCAAGCAGGACGTCTTCGCGGTGCTGGCGGCCGATGTGCGCGACCGGTTCCTCGCCGCGCAGCGGCTCGACGGCATCGACGCCGCGGACCCGTACGTCGTGGCCGAGGCGACCATAGCCGCCTATCTGAACGCGTATGTGGACAACCTGGCTTTCATCACCGTGCTGGAGGCCCAGGCGGTGAACGACCCGGCGATGTACGCGCTGTGGGAGGAGATCCACACCCGGCCGCGCAGGCGCACCGCGCGCTACATCGAGCGCCTGGTCACCCTGGGACTCGCCGACCCGGCCGCCCCTGCGGAGGCCGTGGCGACGGCGGCCGGGGGAATGGTGGCGGTGGCCGCCCCGGCCGTGGCCAAGGACCCGGGCGCCCGCCCCCGGGCCGTCGCCGACCTGACCGCGATGTACCTGCGGCTGCTCGGCGTGGAGCCGCGCACCGGCGGGGTGCCACCCCGCTGAGCGGTCGGGGCCCGGTACGCCGGCCCGTTGTCTGCCCATCCGATCAGGGTGATGACAGATGTCATGCCGTTTCCAGGACGGAACTCCCTGTTGTGCCGGACCGGCACTGGACCATGATGCTTCGGGGGAGTGACGGCACCGGTGGGGCCCGGGGCGCGGTCGCGCCGTCGGGGGACGGCTTCAGGGGGAAGGGCTCTGAGGGCGGCGGCCCTGCTCGTCCCGGCGGCCGGGGCGGTGCTGTGCCTGATGGCGAACAACCACGGTGCCGGGCTGCTCGTCGGCGGTGCGCTGGGGGCGCTGCTGACGGTGATACGACCGCACGCCCTGCGGGTTCCCGCCGAGCCGGTGCCCGCTTCCGGAGCCGTGCGGTGATCGCGGACCGGGTGACGGGCCGCGCCGGACCGCCCTGAGGCCGGGAGGGCCGTCGGAGCCGTCAGCCGGTGTCGAGACCGTTGATCAGACGGTTGAGGAACCGGGTGAACGTGGCTTCGCTGGTGGGGGGCCGCCCGGCCGCGGCGAGCGCTTCGGCGAGCTCGGGGTGGTGTCCGTCGGCGGCGACGGCGGCGAGGTAGCGGGCCTCCGCCGCGATGCGCTCGGGGGACCGGGCGGTTGCGGCCTGCGAGACCTCGTAGGCGACATGGCCCGCGACGAATGAGGTGAGCTGGGCGAAGACCTCCAGCCTCGCGGCACCGTCGAGCCCCGTGGGGCGCAGCGCGGCGAGTGCGTGTTCCAGGAAGGCGAGGGTGTTGGGCCCCGGGGTGCGGCGGGTGGCCAGGGCGGCCGGCAGCCAGGGGTGGCGCAGCATCAGGGCGCGTTGCAGATGGGCGATGGCCTTCAGGTCGGCGCGCCAGTCGCCGCTGAGCGGGTCCGCCGTCGGCAGTTCGCCGCTGACCTGATCCACCATCAGTTCGAGCAGGGTCTCCTTGTCGGGCGCGTAACTGTAGAGGGTCATGACGCCGGCTCCGACCTGTGCCGCGACCCGGCGCATGGTGACCGCTTCGAGCCCTTCCGCGTCCGCCAGCGCGACGGCCGCCGTCGTGATCTCCTCGCGGCTGAAGGTGGGCCTGCGTCCCCGGCGGGCGTGCGCAGGGCTCAGCCAGAGCTGTTGAGGGTCGACGCCCCTGGCGCCGGACCCGCCGTCCCGGGACACGGTCTTCGCGCTCCTTCCCCCGCCGCCGCGGATCTTGCGGAAGCCATCCAAGCATGCCATATTCTCGTACAGCGTACGAGAACTGGAGGGGATCGATGCCATCACCTGCGTACGATGCCGCGCCGAAGCGGTCGTGGGTGCCGACGTCCGGCAGGCCACCGCTGTCCTCACGGATGATGAGGGCGACCTGGCGCGGCCTGCCGGCCCGACGGCACGAGGTCGGGTGGGAACCCGGACTGCCGGTACCGGCCGCCGACGGCAGCCCGTTGATCACCGACCACTACTTCCCCCTGACACGGGGCGACTTCCCGACCCTCCTGGTGCGCTCGCCGTACGGCAGGGGCCTGCCGTGGTCACCCATGTACGGGATGCTCTTCGCCGAGCAGGGCTTCCATGTGGTCCTGCAGAGCTGCCGGGGTACCGGCGGCTCGGGCGGTGGGTTCCATCTGTGGCGCAACGAGGCAGCCGACGGACAGGCCGCGGTGGCCTGGCTGCGTGAACAGCCGTGGTTCAACGGAACGCTGGGCACCGTCGGCCCCAGCTACCTGGGGTACGTCCAGTGGGCGCTCGCCCTGGATCCGCCACCGGAGCTCAAGGCCATGGTGGTGCAGAACGGACTGCACGATCCCTACGACCTGTTCCACGCCGGCGGTGCGCTCCGTCTGGAGAACGCCCTCGCCGTGGGTGTCGGCATGACCTACCAGCACCGGGGTGCCGCGGCGTTCACGAGGGCGACGCTGCGGATGCGGCGCCGGTTCCGCGGCATCACCGAGGCCCGGCCGCTGCGCGGTGCCCACGTGTCCGCCCTCGGGGACGACGCGCCCTGGCTGGACGCCGTGATGAGCCATCCGGACCCCGACAGCCCGTACTGGCGCGACGCTTCCGCCGGACCGGCCGCGGAGCGGCTGAGCGTACCCACCGCCCTGGTCACCGGCTGGTATGACGTGCTGGCCGACCAGACCTTCGAGCAGTACCTGCGGCTGCGCCGCGCCGGATGCGAGACGGCCCTGCTCGTCGGACCCTGGACGCATACCGGCGCGCTGCAGCGAGGCTGGCCCGAGGTGTTCGCCGAAGGCCTGGCCTGGCTGCGCGCCCACCTGTGTGCCGACCCCTCCGGCCTGCGCCCCACCCGGGTGCGGGTGCACGTCGGTGGCGAGAACGCCTGGCGGGATCTGGACGACTGGCCACCGGCCCCGGGCGTCCGGTCGTGGTTTCCCGCGGATGCGCGGCAGCTCATCGAGCGGGCCCCCGCGCACGGTGCCCCCCTGGCGTCCTTCCGGTATGACCCGGCCGACCCCACGCCATCCGTCGGCGGACCTCTCCTCGCGCCCACCGCGGGACCCCAGGACAACACTGCGCTGGAGGCCCGGGAGGACGTCCTGACGTTCACCGGCCCGCCGCTGACCGAGCCCATGGACGTCCTCGGTCCGGTGACCGCGCGGCTGCGCGTCTCGACGGACACCGGACACGCCGACATCTTCACCCGCCTGTGCGCGGTGGACGCGCGGGGCCGCTCCGTGAACCTGTGCGACGGGTTCGCGCCGCTGCGGACAACGGGACCTGCTCCATCCGATATCACCATCCCGATGGGCCACGTCGCGCACCGCTTCGCCGCCGGGCACCGGGTGCGCTGGCAGATCAGCGCGGGCGCCCATCCGCGCTACGTCCGCAACCCGGGTACCGGAGCGTCAAGGGTCGACGCCGTCGACCTCGTTCCGGTGGGTGTCACGCTCCACGCGGGCTCCGTGCTGGCGCTTCCGGAAGGTGCCGCCTCGGCCTCGCCCCCGGCAACGGGCCCGGCGTAGGCGCCACGGCGGACTGCCGCACTACCGTCCGGGGCCGCTTCGATCTCCGGAACGGGGCTGCGGCCATCGCGGCCCGGACGGGCTCGTGCACCATACGAACTGCTCGTCGGGCCGCACGGTCATCCCGAAGTCGTACAGATCGGGTTCGCCGGCCGACCGCCACCACTCCCAGGCCTGTTCCACCTCGTCGGCGAGACGCCGTGGACCGCCCTGGTGGACGACCGTGCGCCCGTCGCCCACCGCGGACAGCGCGGCCCACGACGAGGCGCCGTCATGCAGCCAGGCGTTGACGCCGTCAGCGTCGACCCCGGTGCTGATCCGAACGTCCGGCAACTGGACGCGCAGCGCGAACAGCAGATGGACGTTGCCACGCAACGGCCGCAGATCCCACCGGGTGATGCGCTCGGCGTCGGCGGGGCCGCTGCCGCGTACCTGCTGCCACCCCCGTTCCACGCCGGTTCCGGAGCCCCGGGCGGGCATGAACTGGGCCAGGCCCTGCATCCACCCGTCCGCCGAACGGCCGTCAGCGGCAACCGTCAACGCGACATGCCCCAGGCGGCCCCACGGGGTGACGATCCGTCCGCCGGGACGGGTCTGCTCGACCCACGCCCACGGCACCCGCTCGACGGCGTAGGTGGCGATCACCCGGTCGAACGGCGCACCGGGCGGCCACCCGGCCGCGCCGTCCCCCACACGCACGTCGACCTTGGCCCCGGCCTCGGCCAGGCGCGCGGCGGCCGTCTCGGCCAGTTCCGGATCGGCCTCCACACTCGTCACCCGGCCCGGCCCGGCCCGCCAGGCCAGCAGGGCGGCGTTCCAGCCGGTGCCGGTGCCCAGTTCCAGGACCTGGTGCCCGGGCTCCAGCAGCAGCGAGTCGAGCATGTCCGCCACGACCGCCTGGCATGACAGGCTCGATGACGGTCTGTCATCAGTGACCTGCGTGACCGCGGGATCGTCCGGTCCGGCGTAGACGAGCGCCGCCCACCGTTCGGCGTCGCTCCCGCGGTCCACCGGCGCCCAGGCGTACCCGTCCCACTGCCACAGCCGGTCGGCGGCGAACAGATGCCGCGGCAGCGCGTCGACAGCCTGACGGATCCACGGCGAGCGGGTCGGCCAGTCGCCGCGTCTGTCCATGGCGGCGGCCAGGCGACGGTGCGCCCGCGCCAGATCGGTCACTTCTTGTGCTTGCCCGTGGACGGCGGAGGGGGTGGAACCTGCCCGTCGGCGTTGCCGGGCGGAGGGGTGCCCTGCCCCGGGTCGGCCGGCGGCTTCTCGTGCTCGCCCATGAGGCCTCCATTCCTGCGGTGGTCCGCTTCCCATGACACCGTGGTGAAGGCCGTGGCGCCAGAGGCGCGACGAGACACGGACGCCCGGCCCCCGCACGCCCCAACGCGCCAACTCGCCCCGAATCACCCTCATTCAGCCGTTCGGGGGAGTCGGCAGGGAGGGCCCCCTTCCCGGCCTACCGACGGCCCGGAAGCATGGCGAGCGCCTGGGACCGCTGGGCGACCAACTCGTCGTAGGCGCCGTCGCGTTCGGCCCACCGGTGCATCAGCACGCCCCTGACGAGGATCTCGCGCGGAGTCGGGTCGGTCCGGAGCAGGTCCATCACCTCGGTGGCGAACTCGGCCAGTCCGAGCGCGCGGGGGCTGCGCCGCGCCTGCTCCGGTGCCGTGGCGGCGGCCGGGGGAACGAGTGCCGTCGCGACCGCCGGCGGGACGAGTTCGGCGACCTCGACACCGGTGCCGTCCAGTTGCGCGCGCAACGCCTCGCTGTAGGCGTGCACGCCGGCCTTCGACGCGGCGTAGGTGGGCATGGGCGGGAACGGCAGGAACGCGATGCCCGAGGTGACCGTGATGATCGTGCCGCCCCCGCGCCCGATCAGGTGAGGGGTGAACGCGTCGATGACGCGGATGGTGCCGAGGAGATTGGTGTCGATGGTCTTCTCGGCGGCACCGAAGTGGGCGGGGTCGCGGAGGTCCTCGGGGATCCCGATCCCGGCCATCGTCACGATCGTGTCGAGGTTCGGGTGGCCGTGGAGAACGGTGTCGCGGGCACGGTCGACGCTGCTCTGATCGGTCACGTCGACCGGAACGGTGGTGAACCCCTCGGCGGCGATCCGGTCGAGCAGGTCGGTTCGCCGGCCGCCGACGACGACCGTGCTGCCGGCCGAGTGGAAGCGGCGGGCGAGTTCGAGGCCGATTCCCGAGGTGGCACCGGCGATGAAGAGGGTGCGGTTGGTGATGTCCATGGAAGTGCTCCTGTTCGAGGCTGCCGGTGACCGGCGCGATCTGCGGTGTCACCGCCGCGGCTCCACCGCGGCCCGCGTCGACACCCGCAGTGTTGATGTGTTCTCCCGCCGGAGGCAGAGCCCCCGTCTTCCGGGGTCCTGGCAGGGCCCCCTTCGTCCGGGCAGCCCGATCTACGATGGTGGACATGAGCGGCGACGAGCGTGCCAACCTGCTCGGCGGTTACCTCCGTGCCCGGCGGGCGCTGGTCACTCCGGAGCAGGCCGGACTGCCGGCCGGTGCCAATCGCCGCGTTCCCGGGCTCCGCCGTGAGGAAGTCGCCCTGCTCGCGGGCATCAGCGCCGACTACTACCTGCGGCTGGAGCGCGGCCGCGACAAGAACCCCTCACCGCAGGTCCTCATCTCGCTGGCGCGGGTCCTGCGCCTCGACGAGCTCGAACAGGACTATCTGCTCGGCCTGGTCGCTCCCCGCCCGGCGGTGAAGCGGCGCCCGAAGCCCGAACGCGTGCCGGCGCGGTTGCATCAGCTCCTGGCGAGCGTGCAGGTTCCCGCGTTCGTGGAAGGGCGCGCGTTCGACGTGCTGGCATCCAACCGGCTCGCGGTCGCGCTCTCCCCGCGTCTCCGACCCGGCTTCAACCGGCTGCGCTCGCTGCTCCTCGATCCTGAGGAGCAGGCGTTTCAACAGGACTGGACCCGCTCCGCGGAAGGCTTCGTCGCCGCCTTCAGAAAGTCCGTCGGCGACGACATCGACAACCCGCGGTTCGTGGAGCTGGTGGGCGAACTCGCCCTGTCGAGCGAGACGTTCCGGAGTCTGTGGGCGCGCCACGACGTGCGCGGCCTGGGAGGCGGCACCACCACCGTGAACCATCCCGTTGTCGGTGAGCTGCGCCTGCACCGGGACAAGCTGCCCGTGGACGATCTGCTCCTGGTCCTGTACTACGCCGACCAGGGCAGCGAGAGCGACGAGAAGCTACGCCTCCTCGCCTCCATGGCCCGGACACCCGACGTCCCGACGCGTGACGGACCGCGAACGGCTGAGCAGGGCGGCCGCCGCGGAGCCCCGGGTGACCGCTGAGCGTGCCCGGACGCTCCCGGGGCGGCGCTCACCGCGCGGGCCACGCCGCTGGTGGCGGATCCGTACGAAGGAAGCGCCGCGGCGGCGGCCGGCATCCGCGAGGTGGCCGCACGGACGATCCGTGCGGCCACCCGCGTCGTCAGCGGACCGGTCCGGCCGGCCGTACCACCGTGGCGCGCAGCGGCAGGTTGGCCGAGGAGTCACCGACCAGGACCTGGTAGCGGCCGGCGGCGACCGTCCAGCCGTTGGCCGCGGTGTCCCACTGGGCGAACGCCCTCGGGTCGAGCTCGATGGTCACCTGACGGGTCCGGCCGGGCGCCAGGGTCACCTTCTCGAACCCCTTCAGCTGCCGCGGCGGTTCCCCGGTGGCGGCGGGGTCGCCGACGTAGGCCTGGACGACGTCCGTGCCGGTCCGGGAACCGGTGTTGGTGATCTCGGCCCGGACGGTCACCGGGGCCTGCGGGTGCCGTGGGTCGGCCACCACGCGCAGGCCGCCGAAGCGGAAGGTGGTGTAGGACAGGCCGCTGCCGAACGCGAACAGCGGCGCGCTGTGCCGGGCGTCGTACCACCGGTAGCCGACCTTCAGGCCTTCGGAGTACCGCACCTGCCCGCCGGTGCCCGGCCACTGCGCGGTGCTGGAGGCCGGCACCTGGGACAGGGACGCGGGGAAGGTGACCGGCAGCTTCCCCGCCGGGTTCACGTCGCCGAACAGCACCGCGGCGATGGCGTTGCCGTCCTCCTGACCGGGATACCAGGCCTCCAGCACCCCGCGCACCGAGTCGAGCCACGGCATGGTCACCGCGGAGCCGGTGTTGAGCACCACCACGGTGTTCGGGTTGGCGCGCGCGACGGCGGAGATCAGGGCGTCCTGGCCGCCGCCGAGGCCCAGCGTGGGCCGGTCCATCGCCTCGCTCTCCGGCGCACTCGCGAAGACCACCGCGACGTCGGATGCCTTGGCCTGCGCCACCGCCTGGCCGATGGATCGGGCGGTCGTCGCCGCGTCGGACCAGGTCAGCGTGGAGCTGGGGCCGTCGATCGTCACCCGGTAGTGCCGGCCGGCCTGGAGGTGGACCAGCGCGGAGTCGGAGTGGTCACCCGGCGTCGCGCCGATGGTGAACAGCGCGGTGCCGTCCAGCGAGACGGTGGTGGGGGTGTAGGAGTTGTCCGGGTTGCCTGCGGCGAGCACGTAGTCGCCCGTGGCCGGTGCGGTCAGCGTCGCGGTGTAGCGCGGGCCGCTGTGGTACGGGGTGCTCAGGTCGGCGGAGGGGATCGCGGTGAACCGGCTGAGCGGCTCGATGCCCTGGGCGTACCGGACGTCCGCCGACGAGCCGGCCCGCTCGCGGATGCCCTGGTAGGGGGTGACGACGTACGGCGGGAGCACATGCGCGCTGCCGCCCCCGCCGGTCATCGCGTCGGTTCCGGCGTCGTCGCCGATGACCGCGATGGACCGGGTGCGGCGGGAGTCGAGCGGCAGCAGGCCGCGGCTGTTCCTGAGCAGTACGGTGCCCTGCTCGGCGACGCTGCGGGCGAGCGCGGCGTGCTGGGCGCTGGTGACCTGGGCGGACGGTGATCCGGTGGCCTTCCGGTCGAACAGGCCGAACCGGAACTCCTCGGTGAGGATGCGGCGCACCATGTCGTCCAGCCGGGACGCGGGCACCTGACCGGACTGGACGGCCGCCTTCAGCGCCGCGTCGAAGTAGGCGTCACTGGAGCCGCCCGGCATCTCCATGTCCAGGCCGGCGTTGGCGGAGGCGACGGTGGAGTGGGTGCCCCACCAGTCGGAGGTGACGAAACCGGGGAAGTTCCATCGGTCCTTGAGGACCTGGTGGAGTATCTCGTCGTTCGCGCAGGCGTCCGAGCCGTTGATGGTGCTGTAGGAGCACATCACCGACGAGGCGCCGCCCTGCTCGACCGCCGCCTCGAACTGGGGCAGGTAGATCTCGTGGAGGGTGCGCTGGTCGATGACGGCGTTGTCCGCCGGGGTGTTGCGGTTGGTCTCCTGGTTGTACACGGCCCAGTGCTTGACCTGGGCCATCACTCCCTGGCTCTGCACGCCGCGGATGTCGGCGGCGCCGATCCGCCCCGACAGGTAGGGGTCCTCGCTGTAGGTCTCGAAGGCCCGTCCCCAGCGCGGGTCCCGCACGATGTTCACCGTCGGGCCCAGGTCGACGTCGGCGCCCTTGCCCCACTCCTCGTTGCCGATCAGCGCGCCGTACCGGCCGGCGAGAGCGGTGTCCCAGGACGCCGCCAGGGCGACCGGGGCGGGGAGCTGGGTCACCCCGGTCATGCCGTCGGCGACGCCGGCCGGGCCGTCCTCCAGGTTCAGGGGCGGAACGCAGAGCCGGGTGATGGCCGGGATCTCGCCCACGTAGGTCTGCATGCCGATGCCGTGCACCATCCGGACCTTGTCGTCCAGGGTCATGTCGGCGAGGACCTCGTCGGCGCGCCGGGTGGGCGAGGCATGTTGGCCCACCCATGGGCAGCCGGAGGCGGCGCGGCTCGCCGCGGAACCGGGTGGGGCGGCGGCGGACGCGGCCGGGATCGCCGCGCTGACAACCAGCGCCGCGGTGGTCAGGAGCGTGCCGGCCGGCCGGAGTCTTCCGGAGATCGAGGGGCGCCGCGCCGCACGGCCGCGCCCCGGCGATACGCGTGGTGTCACCGTTCCTCCCGGGGGATCCACTGAAGGGACCTGGAAGTGCTTCCCGCGCGGACCGGTCGGATGCCTCCACTGTTTCCAAAATATGGTCAACAGGTAAACCGATCAACCGGTTTGAGACCGTCCGGTGCCTCCAGGAACTGAAGACACACACCGGGAGCGGCGCCCTCACCCCGACTCGGGGTCACTCCCCGCGCCCGGCCCCCTCATGGCCGGACGCGACCGGGAAGCGGTGCCGGTTCACCTCGACCTTGTGCCGCAGCGCGTCCTCGAGGTCGACCCCGGTGACGTCGGCCAGGCGCAGCAGGTAGGAGAAGACGTCGGCCAGTTCGTCACGCACCGCCTGGGCCTGCTCGGGGCGGGACATGATGGCGCCCGCCTCCTCCGGGGTGAGCCACTGGAACAGCTCCAGCACCTCTCCCGCCTCTCCGGCGAGTGCCATCGCGAGGTTCTTGGGGGTGTGGAACTGCTCCCAGTCCCGTTCCCGGGCGAATTCGGCCAGCAGGTCCTGGAGTCCGCGGATCGTCATGCCCCTATCACTACCAGGTACGCGGCGCACCGCGCGGCGGCCGGCAGGCCCGAAGCCGGTGCCCGCCGCCCGTATCGAGGTTGGGCTCACGGGCCGACTGAGCTACCGTCAGGCCCGACGACCGACGCTGACGAGAACGGGGGTGGGCGGGTGGCGACCGTTGCCCGGTTGACGCTTGAGGACGGCGGCTCGGTTCTGGTGGAAGCACCGCCCGGTGCGCAGGGCCCGGTGAAGGCCGGCCGGGTCGCGGACGCCATCCAGGATCTGCCGGTGACCCTGCAGGCGGCGCTCGGTCCCGTGACCGACACCGCCCGTGCCGTCCTGCGGCAACTGCGCAAGGCCGGCCCCTCCGAGGTGGAGGTCGAGTTCGGCATCGACCTGGCCTTCCAGGCCGGAGCCGTCATCACCAGGAGTGAGGCGGGCTGCCACCTGAAGGTGAAGGTCACATGGAGCGGGGAACGGTCCGGATCGCCCCGCCCGGACACCGCGGAAGGCTGACAGCGTGACGACCGCCGGCCCCGACGCAGAGCCCGCCGCGGGAGGCCCGCTGCCCGCCGCGGTGGCCCAGATCCTCGACGCCGCGGGCGTCGTCGCCGGCGCGGGCTTCCTGATCGACGCGGATGTGCTGGTCACCTGCGCCCACGTCGTCTCCGCCGCCGGAAGCGGACCCGGCGGCCGGCTGCGGCTCGCCTTCCCCCACGCCCCGGGCGCCCCGCACACGGCGGGGGAGGTGCTCGCCGACGCCTGGCGTGACCCCGCCGGGCAGGACATCGCCGTGGTGCGTCTGGACACCGCCCCGGCAGATGTGGCGATACCCGTGCCGGGCCCGGCCGAAGGCTGCCGGGGCCACCGGGTGCGGTCCTTCGGCTTCCCCGCCCAGGCACCGCCCGGCGGCCACCACGGCTACGCCATCGCGGGCGATCTGCTGCCGTCCGGCGGAGGCGAGGAGCAGGACGGCGCCGCGGGCGGACTCCTTCAACTGACCGACGCCAACGACCTGACCACCGGCTTCAGCGGGGCTCCGGTCCTCGACGAGAGAACCGGCCTGGTCATCGGCATGCTCACCGCCATCACCGCCCCCGACGCCCACCTCAAGGGCCTCGGCATCGCCTACGCCACCCCGGTGGACGCCCTGCGCCAGGTCTGGCCGGCGCTCACCGTCGGCGACGTGCGCCCGTACCGGGAGCTGGAGCCCTTCACCGCCGAGCAGGCTCACTGGTTCCACGGGCGTGACGACGCCACCGAGCAGGTCCTGGCGGCCCTGGCCGCCCGGCGGGGCGCGGTGCTGCTGCTCGGCCCGTCCGGGGCGGGCAAGTCGTCCCTGGTCCAGGCGGGGGTGCTGCCCGCACTCGCCGCCGGCCGGCTGCCCGGCAGCGACCGGTGGCTGACGCTCGCCGTCCGCCCCGAACACGACCTGCCGGCCGAGATCGAGAAGGCCGGGCTGCCCGGCGCCGCGGACGGCGACATCGCCGCCGCGGCCGAGCGAAGACTCGCCGAGGAGCCCCGCCGCGAGCGCGTCGTGCTGGTCGTCGACCAGTTCGAGGAGTTGCTCACCCGCCCCGCCGACCCCGGCCAGCGGCAGCGCCAGACGGCCGCGCTGCGGCAGCTGTCCGCGGCGATCGCCGCACCCGCCGCGCTGAGCGTCGTGATGGTGATGCGCGACGACTTCTATCCCCGGCTGGCCGCCCTCGCCCCCGACCTGCTCCAGGCCGCGGCCCCCGGACCGCTCAACATCCCCGCCACCCTGTCCGCGCGGGACCTGCGCGACATCATCACCCTTCCGGCCCGGGCGGTGGGGGCGGCCTTCGAGGACGGGCTCCCCGAGCGGATCATCACCGACGTCCTCGCCGCGGACCCGGACCACACCGAGCGGCCCGGGGCGCCGGTCACCGTCCTGCCGCTGCTCGAACTGACGCTCAGCCGGCTGTGGGAACGCCGCCGCGACCACGGCGGATACCTCACCCACCAGGCATACCAGGCCATGGGAGAGGTCTCCGGCAGCATCACCGCGTGGTGCGACGACGCGATCCGGCGGCTGCCCGCCGCCCAACGGCCCGTCGCCCAGCGCGTCCTGACCGCCCTGGTGCGCCCCGCCGACGACACCCACCACATCCCCGCCGTCCGCCAGCAGGTCCCGCTCGACACGCTGCGCGAACTGGCCGCCGACACCGCGGCCGACACCCCCGCCGAGACGCGGGCCCGGCGTGTCGACGAGGTCATCGCCGCCCTGACCCGGCATCGCATCGTCACCACCCGGACCGTGCGCGCCCCCGGGGGGAGCGAGGACGCCCCCGGACGGCCGGTGGCCGAACTCGTCCACGACGCCCTCATCCGCGAATGGGGCACCCTGCGCGCCTGGGTCGCCGAGGACCGCCGCTTCCAGGACTGGCTGCGCCGCGCCCGCGAACAGCGCTCCCGGTGGGAACACTCCGCGCGCCCCGACGACCTGCTGCGCGGCACCGATCTGGCCGAAGGGCTGACCTGGACCGCGCAGCGCGCACTGCCCGCCGACACCGCCGCCTTCCTGACCCGCTCCCGCCAGGCGGAGACGAAACGCCGCAGGGTGCGCCGCATGGGCATAGCCCTGCTGACCGTGCTGGCCCTGCTCGCGTCCGGCGCGGCGGCCACCGCGTTCGTCCAGCGGGGGAAGGCGGTGGCGCAGCAACGCAGCGCCACCGCCCGGCTGGTCGCCTCCGAGGCGTCCCGGCTGCTCAACGACCAGCCCGGACTGGCCAAGCAACTCGCGCTCACCGCCTACCGGCTCGACCACGGCAGCGGCGAGGGACCGCTGCTGGCCGCGCTGGCCGCCCCCGGGGTCTTCGACGCCCGGGACTCCGTCCTCGACCTGGCCGAGACCCGCGACGGCCGCACCCTGCTGATGGCCACCGGATCGGCGATCCAGGCGTGGAGCACCGAGGGCCATGTCCCCGGCCGGATCACCGGCCTCGTCCCCGGCCCGCTGGCGGTCACGCCGGACGGGCGGCTGCTGGCCGCGGCCGTGCGGAACGCCGGGCAGGGCTCCGTACGGCTGTGGTCCCTCGCCCAGCCGTCCTCCCCACGGCCGCTCGGCTCACTGACCGCCGGGACCGGCGCCGTGACCGCGGTGGCCATCAGCGCCGACGGCCGGCTGCTCGCCGCGGGCACCGCGAGCGGGGCCATCGACCTGTGGGACGTCTCGACGCCCCAACGGCCGCGGCCACTGCCCGCGTTGGCCGGCCATCCCGGCGGCGTGGACTCCCTGGCCTTCGACCCGGCCCGCCCGGTGCTGGCCAGCTCCGGAGCCGACAGCCGGATCCGGCTGTGGAACCCGGCGGCCCCCGCCGGAACGCGGCCGCTGGCCACCGTGGACGGCTACCACGGCCCCGGGGACGATCCGTCCGCAGACCACAGGGCGACCCACCGCATCGCCTTCAGCCCGGACGGCACCCGGCTCGCGGCCCCCGGCGACGGCAAGAGCAGCGCCCTGCGCCTGTGGACGGTGACCGACCCCTCCCGGCCCCGCCTGCTGGCCGCCCCCGGCACCTCCATGCAGACCGGCCCGCAGACCGACGCCTGCGTCCAGGGCGGTCTGCGGTCCGCGTCCTTCAGCCCGGACGGGCAGATCCTCGCCACGGTGTGCGGCCAGGACACATCCGGTGAGGTGCTGCTCTGGCAGACGCCCGCGACGCCCTCCGACATCGTGCCGGTCTTCCACCTGCCCGGTGTCGACCGCCACCACAACGGCCCGGCCGTCTTCGGTCCCGCCGGCCGTGTCCTGCTGTACGCGACCGGCAACGGGGTACAGCAGTGGGACGTCGGCGATCCCTACCAGCCGGGCGCCGTCGGCAGTTACGGCCATGTGCCGGACGGCTTCAACATCGCTCTGGCCTTCAGCGGCGGCCGCCGGCGGCTGCTGGCCGTGGTGGGCGGCGACTCCGGCGAGCTGATCGACCTCACCGGCGGCCCGCCCCACCGCACCGTCGCCGAACTGCCCGGCGGCTACCTCGGGGCCTCGGCCGCCGCCTTCAGCCCCGACGGGACGGTCCTCGCCGACAGCGAGCACGTCACCATCGACTCCGGGCACGAGCGGATGCTGCTGCGGCTGCGCGACACCACCCGGCCCCACGCCCCCGTCCTGGCCACCGTCGACGGCATCGCCCAGGGCGTCCACGACCTGGCCTTCGGCCCGGACGGCCGGATCCTCGCCGTGGCCGACGCCAACGACGACCAGGGCCAGCGGTACACCGAGCCACCCGCGGTGAAACTCTTCGACGTCTCCCGCCCGGCGCACCCCCGGCGGATCGCCACCCTGCCCGCCGAGGCGTTCCACCTCGCGCTCTCCCCGGACGGCCGCCTGCTCACCGCCGACACCGCGGACAGCCTGCTCTCCTGGGACGTGGGCGATCCGCGCCACCCCGTCCGGCTGCCCACCCACCACCTCACCCCGGGATCGTCGGTGTCCGTGGCCGCCTTCCGGCCCGACGGGCGCCGGCTGGTGGTGGGGGACAGCGATGGGGTCATCCGGTTGTGGCAGGTCACCGGCGACCGCATCACCGGCGACCCCACCGTCATCCGGATCCCCGGCTACAGCGGCGACCGCCCCGCCTTCAGCCCGGACGGCCGCACGCTGCTGATCTCCAGCGACGGCGACATCGACACCCCCATCGGGCCGCAGGACGAGCGGCCCCACCTGGAGATGTGGGATGTCGGCAACCCCAGTGTCCCCGTCTACCAGGCCGGCCTGGCGTACCAGGACAGCGGAGGCCTCGGCGGCAACGTCGCCTACAGCCCCGACGGGATCCTCATCGCCACCACCATCTCCTCGTCGATCGACGTGTGGAGCACCGAACCGGACAAGGCCGCCGAGCTGCTGTGCGAGTCGGTCGGTGACGTGATCACCCCAGAGCAGTGGAGCCGCTACGTCCCCCACCAGCCGTACGCCCCGCCGTGTGAGCGGCCCAACGCCTCCCTCGGGTACGACTGGACCCCGTGACGTCCCCGGCCCAGGCGGCACAGGTCCCTGACGGCCCGGCAGGGCGGCCCGAACGGCCCTGCCGCCGGACGGCGCGTCTGCCCGAGAGTGGGGCTGCGACGCCGTCGCACCCCGCCCTCGAACCGGCATCCACACACGTCAGGGACCAGCATGCAGCGCCCCACGCACCCCTCCGCACGGCCGCTCGCCCGGACCGGCGGCCGGTCATGGTGACCACGACGGCCCCGGCCACGCCCGCCACCGGGACCGGCATCGCCGCGGCGGCGGCCCGGCCCGCCGAGGAGGTCCTGCGCGACCTGGGGACGACCGCCCGGGGACTGCCGGAGGAGGAGGCCGGACGGCGGCTGAGGCGTTTCGGGCCCAACGCGGTCCACTCGCACCGGGCCCGGCTGTGGCCGGTCCTCTGGCACCAGGTGCGTTCCCCGTTGCTCACCCTGCTGCTGATCACCGCGGTCGTCTCCTACTTCGTCGGCGAACACGGCGACGCACTGATCATCACGGTGATCCTGGCCCTCTCCGTCGGCCTGGGCTTCGTCAACGAGTACCGCGCGGAGAAGACCGCCGAAGCGCTCCACGCGCAGATCCGCCACCGCGCGCTGGCCCTGCGCGACGGCCGCCCCACCCAGGTCGAGGTGACCGCGCTGGTCCCCGGGGACGTCGTCGAGCTGCGGCTGGGCGACATCGTCCCCGCCGACCTGCGGCTGCTGGACGTCACCGGCCTGGAGTGCGGCGAGTCGGTGCTGACCGGGGAGTCGCTGCCGGTCGCCAAGGACACCGCCCCGGTCCCCGCCGGCACCCCGCTCGCGGACCTGTCCGGGTGCGCGCTGATGGGCACCGTGGTGCACTCCGGCAGCGGGCGCGGGGTGGTGGTCGCCACCGGGGCGGGCACCGAGTTCGGGAAGATCGCCGCCGGGCTGGGCACCCACCAGCTGGACACCGAGTTCCAGGTGGGGCTGCGCCGCTTCTCGATGCTGCTGGTGTACGTCGCCGGGCTGCTGACCACGTCGATCTTCGTCATCAACGTCGCCCTGCACAAGCCGTTCATCGACGCGCTGCTGTTCTCGCTGGCCATCGCGGTCGGCATCACCCCGCAGCTGCTCCCCGCGGTGGTCGCCACCAGCCTGGCCGCCGGGTCCCGCCGGATGACCCGCCGCAAGGTGCTGGTCAAGAGGCTGGTGTGCATCGAGGACCTGGGCGATGTCGATGTGCTGTTCACCGACAAGACCGGCACGCTGACCCAGGGGCGGATCGACTTCATGCGTGCCGTCCCGGCCGGTGGCGCCTCCGCGCGGGAGGTGCTGCGGCTGGGGCTGCTGTGCACGCAGACCGAGCTGGACGGGGACCGGCCGGTCGGCGGGAATCCGCTGGACTCCGCCCTGTGGGACTCCCCGGCGGCGGCCGGGGAGCGCTCGGCCGTGGCCGGCTGGACCCGGACCGGTGTCCTGCCCTTCGACCATGAGCGGCGGATGGTCTCCGTCACGGTCACCGACCCGGCCGGCGGCCCCGTCCTGGTCACCAAGGGCGCTCCGGAAGCGGTGCTGGAACGCTGCGTGGAGGTGCCTGAGGCCGCGCGCCGGGCCCTGGACGCCGAGTTCGCCGCCGGCAACCGGGTGGTCGCGGTCGCCTCCCGGCCCGCCCCGGCGGGCGCGGCCCCCACCGCCGCCGACGAGCGTGATCTGCGCCTGGCCGGGCTGCTGGTCTTCCTCGACCCGCCGAAGCCGGACGCGGCGGGAGCGCTGCGGCGGCTGGACGCGCTCGGCATCACCGTCAAGATCGTCACCGGGGACAACCCCGCGGTGGCCGCCAAGGTCTGCGCCGACCTGGGGCTGACCGACGTCGGCACGCTGACCGGTACCGACGTCGACGCCCTGGACGACGACGGGCTCGCCGCCGCCGTCGCGCACACCACCGTCTTCGCCCGGGTCAGCCCCGAGCAGAAGGCCCGCATCGTCCGCGTCCGGCGGCGGACCGGGGACGATGTCGCCTTCCTCGGCGACGGTGTCAACGACGCGCTGGCACTGCACGCGGCCGACGTGGGCATCTCGGTGGACTCGGCGACGGACGTGGCCAAGGACGCCGCCGACGTGATCCTGCTGGAGAAGGACCTCGACGTCCTGGCGGACGGTGTCGCCGAGGGCCGGCGGATCTTCGCCAACACCATCAAGTACGTCCTGATGGGCACCTCGAGCAACTTCGGCAACATGTTCAGCGCGGCCGGGGCCTCCCTGTTCCTGAGCTTCCTGCCGATGCTGCCCTCGCAGATCCTGCTCAACAACCTGCTGTACGACTCCAGTCAGCTGGCCATCCCCACCGACGACGTCGACGAGGAGCAGGTGCGGCGCCCCTCGCACTGGGACATCGCCTTCATCCGCCGCTTCATGGTGTGCTTCGGCCCGATCAGCTCGCTGTTCGACTTCGTGACGTTCGCGGTCATGCTGTGGGTCTTCCACTCCGGGCCGGTGCAGTTCCGCACCGGCTGGTTCGTGGAGTCCCTCGCCACCCAGACCCTGGTGATCTTCGCGATCCGTACCCGCCGCATCCCGTTCTGGCGCAGCCGTCCCAGCCTGCCCCTGGCGCTGACCGCGCTGGGCGTCGTCGCCATCGGTGCCCTGCTGCCGGTGACCGGGCTGGCCCACCCGCTGGGCTTCCAGCTCCTTCCGGTCGGGTTCTTCGGGGCGCTGGCCGCCATGGTCGTCGGCTACCTCGTCCTGGTGGAGATCGGCAAGCGGCTGTTCTACCGGACCGCGCGGGCCGCGGCGCCGCCGCGGGCGGCCGTCGGGCACCGGCATCTGCGGCGCCGCGCCGCCCGCTTCAGCACCGCCGCCCGGCCGCGGCGGCGGGGTGCCGCAAGGCGGCGGCCCCCGGGCGTCAGCCGCCGGGCGGGGGTGTGAGGGACCGCCGGACCTGGTGGCGCAGCTGGAAGCCGTGGACGACCTCGGTCACCCCCAGCACGATCGCCATGATCCCGGCGACCAGCGTGAGGACGGCGATGGAGTGGAACGGCGCGACGATCAGCACCACGCCGGCGAGCAGCGTGATGACGCCGAGGAACACCTGCCAGCCCCGCGCGGGCATCCCCTCGCTGGAGGCCGCCGCACTGGTGATCAGGATGCCGCGCAGCAGCCAGCCGAAGCCGATCCACAGGGCGAGCAGCAGGATCGACTCCGCCGCGCCGCGAAAGCAGATCAGCCCCAGCAGCACCAGCAGCGCGCCGCTGACAAAGTGCAGGACCCGCAGATGTGTCGGGATGTGGGTGCCGAAGGCGGCGGCGAGCTGGAAGACACCGCTGGCCAGCAGGTAGATCCCGAACACCACGCCCACCACGCGCAGCGTGGCGCCCGGCCAGAGGAGGATGACCAGCCCCAGGGCGATCGCGGCGACACCGGCGGCGAGCAGCACCTGCCAGGCGGCGTCCGCCAGGGCGCCGAGCGCGCCGCCGTACGGCCGGCCGCCGAAAGGTTCCTCGTCACGGGGGGCGGTGAAACGCGGGTCCTCGGATGGATGGCTCATGGCGACCCTTCCTGCCGGCGGGGACGGGGTGCTCTCGTCCGTTCCGGACAGCCCGGACAGACGGCCCGGATACGACCATGGTGGCACGGGGCCACCTGTTCCGCCCGCCGTGGCGGCCCGCACGGCCGGTGCGCGTGGCCCCCGGGCTCAGCCCCCCGCCGGGTGCCCGCCAGGACCGGCGAGCAGCCCCTCCAGGGCCCGGACGACGGTGTCGCGCTGCACCGGCTCACCGCCCCCGACGGCGGTGCGGATGCCGCGGTCCAGGCTGAATCCGCGGGTCATCGCTCCGAGCAGCACGGCGAGTTCGTATCCGTTGAGCGTGGGGCGCTGGCCCGTCCGGGTGAACAGCGCCTCCAGGAGGTCACCGAGTTCGCGTCTGAACCGCTCCTCGTGCTCGATCAGCGCCGTGGCGGCGACCTTGTCCCGAAGCGCCATCAGCCGGAACTCGATGGTCAGAAAGAGCCATCGCTCGTCGAAACCCTTGTTCATGATGTCCGCGATGGTGCGCGCCAGTTGCGGAGCCGGGTCCCGGGCGGACTCCACCTCGGCGAGCCGCTCCTCTACCCGGGCGGTGGTGCGGTCGATGTGCCGCCGGTAGACGTCGAGGAAGAGTTTCAGCTTGCTGTCGTAGTTGGAATAGAACGCGCCGGTGGTCCGGCCCGCGCACTGGCAGATGTAGCCGATCGAGGCGCCGTGGAAGCCGCGCTCGCAGAACGCCTGCTCCGCCCCGGCCAGCAGCGCCTCGACGGTGTCCGACCGCTTGGGCGGCATGGTCACGCACCTCCTCGGGTCCCGGGCGACGGGAGTCCACCGTAGTGGAGGGAACAGTCCGGAATGCGCTTTGTCGGTAGGAAACCCTACTGGTAGCGTTCCCTATCGGTAGGGATTCCTACCGGACCGGTCCGGCGCGGCAGCGCCACCGCCCGGGTGCCCTGCCGCCGTTCCCCGGCCAACGAAGATCGTGGAAGAGGACACATGAGTGCATCACCGACCGCGACGCACGAACCTCCGCCCCGGTACCCCAAGGAACGCGCCGACTACGTCGACCCGGCGCCCGCACTGCTCACCGGTCCCGCGATCAGCCCGCTGACCTTCGCGGGCGGCAGCACCGGATGGCTGGTCACCGGCTACCGCGAGGGCCGGGAGGTCCTGCTGGACCCGAGGTTCAGCGCCCAGCGCTGGCGAGGCGACGACACCGTCCGCCCCATCCCCCGGCGCGTGCGCGAGCAGCGGGGCAACGGGCCGGGGTCGTTCATCGTCATGGACGCACCCGAACACAGCCGCTACCGGTCCCGGCTGGCCGGGCACTTCACGCTGCGGCGCATGCGCGCCCTGGAGCCCCGCATCACCGAGATCGTGACCCAGTGCCTCGACGCGCTGGAAGCGGCGGGAAAGCCCGCCGACCTGGTACGGCACTTCGCGCTGCCGATCCCCTCCCTGGTGATCTGCGAAATGCTCGGCGTGCCCTACGCGGAGCGCGAGACCTTCCAGAAGGCCAGCGCCCAACTGCTGCGTCAGGACGCGACCGTCGAGCAGATCGACGACGCGATAGGCACCCTCGACGACTTCATCGGCGGGCTGATCAAGGTCAAGCGCGACGCCCCGCGGGACGACCTGATCTCCAGCCTGACCTCCGGCACCGACCTGTCCGACGCCGAGATCAACGGCATCTCCCGCCTCCTGCTGATCGCCGGGCACGAGACCACCACGAACATGCTGAGCCTGGGCACCTTCACCCTGCTCCAGCACCCCGACCAGATGCGGCGCCTGCGCGAGGACGATTCGCTGATCCCCGGTGCCGTCGAGGAACTGCTGCGCTACCTCAGCATCGTCAACGCCTTCCCGGTCAGGATCGCCCTGGAGGACGTCACCGTCGCGGGCGTCCGCATCGCGGCCGGGCAGAGCGTCGCGGTGTCCATCCCGGCCGTGAACCGCGACCCGGCGCTGGTGGACGAGCCCGGCTCGCTTGACGTCACCCGCCCCCGCAGCAGCCACCTGGCCTTCGGGTTCGGCATCCACCAGTGTCTCGGGCAGCACCTGGCCCGGATCGAACTGGCCGCCGGATACCGCGGGTTGCTCGGCCGCTTCCCCGGACTGCGGCTCGCCGTCGCGCCGGAGGACGTGCCGATGCGCAGCGACATGATCATCTACGGCGCGCACGAGCTGCCCGTCACCTGGTGACCGGGCCGCGAAGCGGCCGGAGCCGACGCAGACACCGGGAGTACCCCATGAAGTTCACCGTGGACACCGACAAGTGCATCGGCGCAGGGCAGTGCGCGCTCGTCGCACCCGAGGTCTTCGACCAGGACGACGACGGCACGGTCGTCGTCCTGGAGGCCGATCCGCCGGCCGCGGCGGACGGCGCCGTGGAGCAGGCCGCGGCACTGTGCCCGGCCGCGGCGATCGCGCTCGCGGGTTCCTGACAGGGGCGGTCGGCGGGGCGGGGCGGGAGCGCCGGAGGCCCTCCACGACACGGCCGGCCGGTGCCCCGTGGCGAGGCGCCGACCCCGCCCCGCCCGCCCCTGCGGTGGGCGTTCGCGAAGGGCACCGTCAGGTCAGCTCCTGTGCGAGAAGGTCCATGAGCAGCCCGTCTCGCCAGTCACCGGTGTGCGGATCGCGCCAGTACGCTCGCATGATGCCCACCGGCCTGAACCCGACCTTGCGGTAGCAGCGGATCGCCGCCGCGTTGGCCGCGGCGGGATCGATGGTCAGCCGGTGGTGGCCGCACTCGCGGACCAGCCACCGCGCCACGGTGCGCACGGCGTCGGCCCCCAGACCCCGACCGTGCTGACGCGTCGTCAGGAAGATGTCGATCCCGGCGTGCCGGAAGTCGGGATCGGCCTCCTCCGTGACCTGGACGGCTCCGACGACCTCGTCCTCGAAGACGACGGCGAGCATGCCCTCGTAGCCGTCCGGGGGTGACCACCACTTCGCCACGGCCGGTTCCCTGACGATCCTGTCCAGGACTTCGGGCTCCGCCACGGGTCGCAGCACGACTCGGTCACCGCGCAGCATCATGCCGTCATCATCCCCTCGCGGCGGCCCGCGGCCGACTCGCGCGCAGCCCGAGAGCGGACGGGCACGCCCCGGTGGGCCGTCCGGCCCCCTGCCCGGCGGTGACGCGGGGGAGTGGGATGAGCGAGCTGACCGACACCATCGAGGTGGGTATGTCCCCGCTCGCGCACCAACGGCGCCACCGGGCCCGCACGCCGGTCGGTCTCACTCCGTTCCCCGCGCTGCCGGCCGGGACCTCGGCCGTCATCGTGGACCTCGGCTCCGTCCTCATCGACATCGCCGACATCCACGCCGCGGCGTGGTAGTGCCTTCTCGACCCGTTCCTGCGCGACCACGGAACCGGCCCGCAGGCGCGCGCCCCTTCGACCCGGCGGGCGAAGCGCGCTGGTGCGCGGTCGGCGACGCCGG
>JBEHXI010000027.1:0-41684 GCA_048498775.1 Actinomycetota bacterium
CCGGACAGCCACAGGTCCTGGGCCGCTTCGGCCATCCGGTCCAGGCCCTCGGTGATGGTGGCGAAGATGGTCGCCGGCACGAAGCCGGTGTCCGGGTTGAGAAGCAGGTTGTTGCGCTCGTAGAACACCGCGAGGTCCACGATCTTCTGCTCCGACTGCGGCCGGCCGCCCTGGGCGTAGCCGTGCGAGCTGGTGTTGAGCTGCCAGTTGGCGAAGGAGAAGTAGGCCACGTCGCCGGGGATCGGGGTGATGGTGGGGTTCTCGGTGCCCGGTTCGGTCTCCGCGAACGCCGGGACGAGGGTGTAGATCTCGTTGCGGGCGTACTTGCCGTGGAAGACGTCCTTGCCCAGCGGCAGGGCGTTCCAGACGGCCTCGCAGGTGCGCGGCGCCAGGTCGTCGAGGAGCCGGGCGACGCAGGAGACACCGCGCTTCTCGAGCGAGATCTCGATGTGACGGTCCATTGCTTGGCCTTCCCTTCGGGGATCGGGTTGCCGCCGTGCGGGCCGTGGCGGGTGGAGCGGTCAGGACAGCGGCATCGCCAGGTAGCGGGTCTCCAGGAACTCCTCGATGCCCACCCGTCCGCCCTCGCGGCCGAGTCCGGAGTGCTTGACGCCGCCGAACGGGGCCGCGGGGTTGGAGACGACGCCCTTGTTCAGCCCGATCATGCCGGTGTCGAGCCGTTCGGCGATCCGGAAGGCGCGCCCCAGGTTCTCGGTGAACAGGTAGGAGACCAGCCCGTACTCGGTGGCGTTGGCGGCGGCGACCACCTCGTCCTCGTCGTCGAACGGGATGACCGGGGCGACGGGGCCGAAGATCTCCTCGTGCAGCATGCGGGCGTCCGCGGGGACGCCGGCCAGGACGGTGGGGGCGTAGAACCAGCCCTCGCCGGCCAGCGGTTTGCCGCCGGTCAGCGGCCGGGCGCCGGCCTCGGTGGCCTCGTCGACGAGCGAGGCGACCTTGTCGCGGGCGGCGGCGTCGATGAGCGGGCCGACGTCGACGCCCGGCTCGGTGCCGCGCCCGACGGTCAGGGCGCCCATCCGGTCGGCGAGCCGGCGCGCGAACTCGGTGGCGAGATCACGGTGCACATACAGGCGGTTGGCGGCGGTGCACGCCTCGCCGATGTTGCGCATCTTCGCCTGGAGGGCGCCTTCGACGGCCAGTTCCAGATCGGCGTCCCGGCAGACGATGAACGGCGCGTTGCCGCCGAGCTCCAGCGAGACGCGCAGCACCTGCTCGGCGCTCTGGGCGAGCAGCAGCCGGCCGACGGCGGTGGATCCGGTGAAGGACAGCTTGCGGACGCGCCCGTCGCGCAGCAGCGGCTCGACGACCGGGCCCGGCCGGCTGGTGGTGAGCACGTTCAGCACCCCGTCCGGCAGCCCCGCCTCCGCCATGATGCCGGCCAGCGCCAGCATCGACAGCGGGGTCTGCTCGGCGGGCTTGACGATGACGGTGCATCCGGCGGCGAGGGCCGGGCCGATCTTGCGGGTGCCCATCGCCAGGGGGAAGTTCCACGGGGTGACCAGCAGCGCCGGGCCGACCGGACGGCGCATCACCACCAGCCGGTCGCGGCCGTCGGGGGAGACCGCGTAGCCGCCGTCGATCCGCACGGCCTCCTCGGCGAACCAGCGGAAGAACTCGGCCGCATAGGCGACCTCGCCGCGCGCCTCGGCCAGTGGCTTGCCCATCTCCAGGGTCATCAGCAGGGCGAGGTCGTCGATGCGGGCGCCGATGAGCTCGAAGGCCCGGCGCAGGATCTCCCCGCGCTCCCGCGGCGGATGCGCCGCCCACGCCTCCTGGGCGCCGTGCGCGGCCGCCAGGGCCTCCAGCGCGTCCTCGGGGCCGGCGTCGGCGACGGTGCGCAACGGCCGCCCCACCGAGGGATCCTCGACCTCGAAGAGGGCCCCGGAGGCCGCCGGGCGCCGGCGTCCCGCGATGAACAGCCCGTCAGGGACGGCGTCCACCACCGCCTTCTCGTGTTCCGCACTCGTCGTCACCGGTGACTCCCCACCTCGTAGACAGCGCCTGCGAGTGCATGCTTGCATGGGTGCAGGTTGTTGACAATCCTACGAGGCACTCGGTCCCCTCCCGATCCGACCGCAGGTCCGCCCTTCCCGCCCACCGGACGCGCCGCACCCCGAGCCCCCAAGGAGCCAGCCCATGAGCACCCTCTCCCCGGTCCTGAAGCAGGCCACCCCGGTCCTGGCCGTACGCGGCGAAGGAGTCCACCTCTACGACGAGGACGGGCGCGCCCACCTCGACTTCACCGCAGGCATCGGCGTCACCAGCACCGGCCACTGCCACCCGCGCGTCGTCGAGGCCGCCCAGCGCCAGGTCGCCACCCTCATCCACGGGCAGTACACCACCGTCATGCACCGGCCGCTGCTCACCCTGACCGAGCGGCTCGGCGAGGTGCTCCCCGAAGGACTGGACTCGCTGTTCTTCGCCAACTCCGGCAGCGAGGCCGTCGAGGCGGCCATGCGGCTGGCCCGGCAGGCCACCGGACGGCCCAACATCGTGGTCTTCCAGGGCTCCTTCCACGGCCGGACCGTCGGCGCGGCGTCCCTGACCACCTCGGCGTACAAGTACCGTTCCGGGTTCGGCCCGCTGATGCCGGGGGTGGCCATCGCCCCGTTCCCGCACGCCTTCCACTACGGCTGGGACGAGCCGACCGCCACCCGCTTCGCGCTGCGCGAGCTGGACCAGCTGCTCGCCACCGTCACCGCGCCGGCCGACACCGCCGCCTTCCTCGTCGAACCGGTGCTCGGCGAGGGCGGTTACGTGCCCGCGAACACGGAGTTCCTGCGGGGGCTGCGGGAGCGGGCCGACCGCCACGGCATCCTGCTCGTCCTGGACGAGGTCCAGACCGGCTTCGGACGCACCGGCAGGTTCTGGGGCCACGAGCACTTCGCCGGGCGGCCGGACATCCTGGTCACCGCCAAGGGCCTGGCCAGCGGCTTCCCGCTGTCCGCCATCGCCGCCCCGGCCGCGCTGATGGCGAAGGCGTGGCCCGGCTCGCAGGGCGGCACCTACGGCGGCAACGCCGTGGCCTGCGCCGCCGCCATCGCCACCCTGGAGGTCATCCAGGAGGAGAAGCTGGTGCGCAACGCCGCCGAACGCGGCGCCCAACTCCTCGACGGGCTGCGCGAGGTGGCGGCCCGGTACCCGGCGCGGGAGCGCGCCGGGATCGGCGACGTGCGCGGCCTGGGCCTGATGCTCGGCACCGAGTTCACCACCGCCGACGGCGAACCGGACCCGGCGACCGCCGCCGCCGTGCACGCGGCCGCCGGCGGGCACGGCCTGCTGCTGCTCACCTGCGGTGCGCACGGCCAGGTGGTGCGGATGATCCCGCCGCTGGTGGTGACGCGCGAGCAGACCGACGAGGCGCTGCGGCGGTGGGCGGACGCGGTCCGCGACGTCCTGGGCTGACCGCGGCCGCGCCTGCCCGGTGCCGGCGGTACCGAAGGACGGTACCGCCGGCACCGGCCCGTTCGAGGGCTCGCGTTCCGCCCGGATCCGGCGCGGGCGGGAAGTGGTCACGGGCGGGCAACCGCCCCGAAACAGGCCCCTGGTGAAGTGAGTGAGGAAGACCCGCACGGGATGCCTCGAAACGGTGATTGACCGCACGGCCGGCGCCCACCTACCGTTGCCGGCAATCCGCACGTTCATACCACCGCATCCCCGCTGTGCCCTCCTGTGGCTCCTTGCGTTCTCCTGCGCCCTTCCTCCGGAAAAGGGGTCCTTCGTGGACATCACGTTACTCGGCGGTCCCGCGCCGCAACGCGGCCTCGGAGTCGTCGCGCCCTTCGACTTCGCGCTCGACCGCGAGCTGTGGCGCTGGGCTCCGGACGACGTCTCCCTGTACCTGACGCGCACTCCGTTCGTGCCCGTCGAGGTCAGCCTGGACATGGCCCGGCTCGTCAGCGAGCACCGGACCCTGCGCGACGCCGTCCTGGCCCTGCACGCGGTGCGGCCCGAGGCGGTCGCCTACGCCTGCACCTCGGGCAGCTTCGTCGGCGGCACGTCGGGGGAGCGGGCCATGTGCGCGGCGATGTCCTCCGCCGCGGCCCTGCCGGCCGTCACCACCTCCGGCGCCCTGCTCGAAGGCCTCGCGGAGGTGGGCGCGCGGTGCGTGGCCCTGGTGACCCCGTACACCAGGTCGGTGACGGACGCGCTGGAGGACTTCCTCGCCGAGGCGGGCATCACGGTCACCGGGCGGGCCTATCTGGGGCTGACCGGCGAGATCTGGCGGGTGCCGTACCGGGAGGTGGTCGGCCTGGCCCGCGCCGCGGTGACCGGCGCGCCCGACGCGCTGTTCATCAGCTGCACCAACCTGGCCACCTACGACGTGATCCCGCAGCTGGAGGCCGAGTTGCGGATGCCGGTGCTCTCGGCGAACCAGGTGACCATGTGGGCCGCCCTGCGCCGTATCGGGGCCGCCGCGGTCGGGCCGTACCAGTCGCTGCTCGACCCGTCGGCCCGGACGGGCAT
Source organism: Actinomycetota bacterium (assembly GCA_048498775.1). Lineage (GTDB taxonomy): Bacteria > Actinomycetota > Actinomycetes > Streptomycetales > Streptomycetaceae > JBEHXI01. Next base: position 4,489 of record JBEHXI010000027.1, read on the forward strand.
CATGCCCGGGCACCGGTTCACCGCCCAGGCGCCGCCGCCCGGAGTACTCCCCGAGGCGGCGCTGGCCGGCCAGGCGTGCGGCGAGGGCGAGCCGTTCGAACTGCCGGGCCCGCCCGCCGGGCCGGAGGAACCGCCGGTGCCCTGACCCGCGGCGCGAGCGCACCGGGTGCCCGGACCGGGCACCCGGCGGGCGGGCGTCCGGGGATACTGGCCGGGTGGGTGCTGAGCTGATCGCGACGCTGCTGCCGGAAGACGTCGTCACCGCGGAGCTGTTCGGCGACGTCGGGGACGCGGAGGCCTTCCTCTTCCCCGGGGAGGCCGCCGCGATCGCCGCCGCCGTGGACGGGCGCCGCCGCGAGTTCACCTCCGTACGGGCCTGCGCCCGCCGGGCACTGGCCCGCCTGGGACGGGACCCGGTCCCGCTGGTGCCGGGGAAGGACGGCGCCCCCACCTGGCCTGAGGGCATCGTCGGCAGCATGACGCACTGCGCCGGCTACCGCGCCGCGGCCCTGGCGGAGACGGCGACCGTGGCCTCCGTCGGCATCGACGCGGAGCCTCACGCGCCGCTGCCGGACGGCGTGGCGGAGATGGTCACCCTCCCCGTGGAGCGGAAGGAACTCGCCGCGCTGGGGGAGGCCGCCCCGCGGATCGCCTGGGACCGGGTGCTGTTCTCGGCCAAGGAGTCCGTCTACAAGGCGTGGTACCCGCTGGCCGGGAGATGGCTCGACTTCGAGGAGGCGCGCGTCTCGCTGCGTCCCGGGGGCACCTTCACGGCCCGGCTGCTCGTCCCGGGGCCGGTCGCCGCCTTCGAGGGGCGGTGGGTGATCCGCGACGCCCATCTGGCGACGGCGATCGTGCACCGGCCGGACGGCCGGGCGACCTAGTGCCGCGTCAGCCGGGGTTTGCAGCGTACTCGGGCGATCCCGACAACGAAGCGAGCGTGCGTGCCAGGCGGCGCGGGCCCGGCGGGACTTCTGAAACACGCCCTAGGCGTCGGGTTCCAGCGCGTCCAGCAGGTCCGCCGCCCAGGACGGGTCGTAGTGGTCCAGGCGGGGGAAGCCGCCGTGGTCCGGGTGGCCCGTCCAGGCGTACACCGCGCCGGGGTTGTGCAGGTCGTGGCCGCCGGGGGCGAACAGGTGCGGGCTGCCCTGGATCCCGGGGCCCTGGGCCGTCCGCCACTGCCGGTACACCTCGGCGCGTCCGCTGCCGGCGGCCAGCGCCTCGGCCAGCGCGGCGGCGTCGACGTGCCCGCACTCCTCGGCGATCTCCAGGATGACCGAGTGGACGCTGACGCACCGGCTGTCGGCGTAGAACGCCCGGCGCAGCGCGGTGTCCAGTTCGTCGGCGGCCGCGAGCCCCCCGACCGCCGGGGACTTGGCGGCCTGGACCGCTTCCAGCGCGGGCAGCGTGGTGACCGGGTACTCGGACTCGCGGCCGCTCCACAGACGCCAGCCGAGTTCGGGGCGGTGGGCGGCGAGCGTCACGATCTCGGCGTCCAGGATGTGCTTGGGCGTCGGCCGCCGGTTGAACAGCTCCAGCGGGAAGGCCCGGTGGTCGACGAGGATCCGCCGGCCGCGCTCCGCCGCGGTGGCGTGCAGGGTGTGCAGGGCGAGCGTCGCCCACGGGCAGCCGATGTCCGACCAGACGGTCACGGTCGGAACGCTGGTCCGCGGTGGTGTCACGGCGTCCTCCTCGGGGCCGGCGGGGCCGTCCGGCGGCGGCCGCGCGCCGCCGGACGGGGTGGGTACGAGCCTGTCAGACGCCGGCCGGGGCCTGCTCGGGAGCGGGCTGCGCGACCGGTGCCGCCTGCCGCCGGTTCCTGCCGCCCAGCAGGGCCTCGACCGACCACGGGCCGGAGCCGAGGGCGGCGATCAGCAGGAAGATCCAGGCGTACAGGGCGGCCGGCTCACCGTTGTTCTCGATCGGCAGCGCGCCGGTCGGCTGGTGCACCGCGAAGTACGCGTAGGCCATGGATCCGGAGCACACCAGCGCGGCCACCCGGGTGAACAGGCCCAGCGCCACCAGCACGCCGCCGGCCAGCTGGATGGCGGCCGCCCACCAGCCCGGCCAGGCACCGAGCGGCACCGTGCCGCCATGGGTGCCGACGGCTCCGCCCAGGATGCCGAAGAGGGACGCGGCTCCGTGGCAGGCGAACAGGAAGCCGACGACGATGCGGACGAGCGACTGGACGGGACCGGCGGTCCTGGTCGCGAGAGAGCCGAACATATGAGTCTCAGTCCTTTGCTGGAACGGAAGTGACGACCGGGCCCCGGAAAAGCGGACCGGCATTCGGGAGAAGGGGAACCGGACGGGACCGGTCCCGGAATGCGGCAGCCGAAATCCCGGACGGGGAAACGGGTTTGCGACCGGCGACGCTACCGGTGACGCCGCGCGGTCGATGTATCCACCAGGGAAACAGTCGTCAAACTCTGCCCCTGGAACGCGTCCAGATGTGTACGCGGCTTTGCGGCACGTCATCAGTTCCTGTGTGAGCGCGGTCACGCACCCGCTTCCCACCTGCCCGAACGTGGGGTTCCACGGTCGTTTACCAACGGGTTGTTGTAACGCTCAGTGACCTCGATCATTCTGCAAACGGTGCCGGCCGACAGGTGGTTCCGCCTGGTCACCGGCGGACCGCCGGACGGCCACGACCGACGACAGCAACGGAGAGACCCGATGATCGGCCATTTGTGCCACACGGCGGGTAGTCCCAACCCGACGCTCGTACTTGACCGAAGGGCCTTGCCGGCCGATGAGCCGGAACTCGTCGACACGCTGCTGGTCGCCCGCACATGGCTGGCCGGCCACCACGGGGCCGACATCACCAGCGTGGCGATGATCGAGCCGTCCACGCACTCCCGCTTCGACCTCGACTACGCGTTCGCCCAGTACCTGGGCGGCGCGCCGGGCCGGTTCGCGCTCCAGGGCAGCTGCGGGCACTCCCTGCTGTCCTCGGTCGCCGTGGCCGGCCGGCTGGCCTGGCTGCCGCGGCCGGCCCCCGCCTCGCGGCTGCGCGTCAACGTCCTCAACACCGGTGACGACGTGGTGTGCGAGGTGGACGAGGTGAGCAACACCATGACGTCCGCAGTGGAGTTCGTCTACCCGGCGCCTCGGCGGCTCGGCGACCTGCTGCCCGCCGGAGCCCCCCAGCTGCGGATCGACGGGGTGCCGGTGTCGCTGGTCTCCGCGGGCAACCCCCATGTCTTCGTCGACGCGGCCGAGCTCGGCCTGTACGACCAGGACGCCCTGTTCACCACCGACCTGACGGGCCATCAGTGCCTGGCGGTCATCCGCCGGCACGCGGCCCGCGCCCTCGGCCTGCCGCCGGACGGGGTGTTCCCCAGGGTCGCCGTCGCCGGCCAGTACCAGTACCGGCGGCTGGCCCTGCACACCGTTCCGGCGCCGGGCGAGGCTCCGGCGTTCGCGCCCGCCGACTCCGTCACCGTCGCGGCGGCCGCCGCGATCGAGGGCACCATCCCGCACCGGCTCGCCCGGCAGGGCTGGAGCCGCCTGGACGAGCTGGTCATCGACACCCCGGACGGCACCACCGTCACCCGGCTGGCGGTGACCGGATCGGGCGAGGACGACACCGTCGCCCGCGCCACCGTGCGCCGCAAGACGGTGCAGTACCGCGGCCCGGTCTTCATCGAGCCGCTGCGGGAGCTCATGCTCACCTCCCGGTAAACCGCTCAACCCGTCCAGCCCGTTCCGCCAGTTCACCCCGTTCAGCCGGCTTCCCCGGGAATCCCGGCACGCCCCGAACTCCTTACTCCTTACTCCATTCCCCCTTTCGCGCATTCCCACCGCATTCCCACCGCATTCACGCCGACAGGTGGTTCACCCATGCCCGAATTCGCCGACGCCGACGTCGTCAGCACTTTCTCGCACACGCCGTTCCCGGCCCTGGTCCGCGCGCCCGGAAAGGAACTCCGGTCGCGCTGGAAACCCGGCGCGACGCCGCCTCCGGGCGTTCGCGTCCGTACCCGGCCCGCCCCCGGGAGGCCGGCATGAGGGGCGGTGAGGCCAGGCCGGCGCTCGACTCGGCCGTCACGGCCCTGGCCCCCGCGATCTGGGGCAGCACCTACCTGGTCACCACCGAACTGCTGCCCCCCGGCAGGCCGTTGCTGGCCTCCACGGTGCGGGCGCTGCCCGCCGGGCTGATCCTGCTCGCGGCCGGCCGGACGCTGCCGCGCGGGGTGTGGTGGTGGCGCTCGCTGGTGCTCGGGGTGCTCAACATCGGCGCCTTCTTCTACCTGCTGTTCGTCGCCGCCTACCACCTGCCCGGCGGGGTGGCGGCGCTGGTGGTCGCCGTGCAGCCGACGATGGTCCTGCTGCTGGGGGCGGCGCTGCTGAAGGAGCGTTTCCGGCCGTCGCAGGCGGCGTCCTGCGCGCTCGGCGTGCTGGGCGTGGCGCTGCTGGTCATCACCCCGCGGGCCGGTCTGGACGCCGTCGGGGTGGCGGCCGGGCTGGCGGCGGCCGCCTGCATGGCGTCCGGCATCGTGCTGACCAAGCGCTGGGGGCGGCCGGCCGGAGTGGGGGTGCTGACCTTCACCGGCTGGCAACTGACGGTCGGCGGCCTGCTGCTGGCCCCCGTCACGCTGGCCGCCGAGGGCCTGCCCGGCCGGATCACCGTCCCCAACATCGCCGGGTTCGCCTATCTGGGCCTGGTGGGCGCCCTGTTCGCCTACGCGGTCTGGTTCCGGGGCATCGGGCGGCTGCCCGCCCTGGCCGTGTCGATCCTGGGCTTCGCCAGCCCGCTGGCCGCCACGGTCCTCGGATACGTCGTCCTCGGCCAGGAGCTGTCGCCGGTGCAACTCGCCGGCGCCGCCGCCGTCATCGCCGCCGTCGCCCTGGCCCAGTCCCGGCCGAAGGCCGCCGGGGAAACCGCCCCGGCCCCGTCACCCACCCGTCCCGACCACGTCGCCGCAGGCAAGGGGAGCTCATGACAACCGCACCGTTCACCGGACGAGTCCATGACGTCCGCCGCACCGGCGGCCTGCCCGACCTGCTCAGAGAGCAGGCGCAGGCACGGCCCGACGCCGTCGCCGTCACCGGCGGCGCGCGGGATGTGACCTACCGGGAGCTGGAGGCGGCCGCGGACCGGCTCGCCGGCCGGCTCCACCGGCTGGGCGTGGCCCCCCAGGACTGCGTGGGCCTGTATGTCGAGCCCTCCCTGGAACTGATGACCGGGGTGTGGGGCATCCTGTTCGCCGGTGCCGCCTACCTGGCGCTGTCCCCGGAGTACCCGGAGGACCGGCTGCGCTACATGATCGAGGACAGCCGCACCCGCGTCATCGTCACCCAGGACCACCTCGCCGCCCGCCTGGCCGGACTCGCCCCGCGAGGCACCCGGATCGTCACCGTGGGCAGCGCCGACGACTCCCCGCACGCTCCGCCGCCCGCGCCCCGCCCCGAGGACCTGGCGTACGTCATCTACACCTCCGGCAGCACCGGCCGGCCCAAGGGCGTGCTGATCGAGCACCGCAGCGTGCTGTCCCAGCTCCGCTGGATGCACACCTGCGGCCACCTGGGCAGGGACACCACGGTGCTGCAGAAGACGCCGATGAGCTTCGACGCCGCGCAGTGGGAGATCCTCGCCCCCGCGGTGGGCGGGCGGGTCGTCATGAGCGCGCCGGGCAGCTACCGGGACCCCGAGGCGCTGGTCGCCGCCGTCCAGCGGCACGACGTCACCACCCTGCAGTGCGTGCCGACCCTGCTGCAGGCCCTCCTGGACACCGAGGGCTTCAGGGCCTGCACCACACTGCGGCGGGTCTTCTCCGGCGGTGAGGCGCTGTCCCGGCAGCTCGCCCGCGCCTTCACCGACGAACTGCCGTGGGCGTCGCTGGTGAACCTGTACGGGCCCACCGAGTGCACCATCAACGCGACCGCCTACCTGGTGGATCCGGAGGCGATCCCGGAGGGCGCCGGCACCGTCCCGATCGGCGTGCCCGTCGACAACACCCAGTGCTACATCCTCGACGAGACCATGGCACCGGTGGACATCGAGGAGACCGGCGAGCTGTACATCGGCGGTGTCCAGCTGGCCCGCGGCTACCTGCACCGGCCCGAGCAGACCCGGGAGCGGTTCGTGCCCTCGCCGTTCGTGCCGACCGAGCGGCTCTACCGCACCGGCGACCTGGCGTACTGGAACCCGGACGGGACGATCCAGTTCTCCGGCCGCGCCGACAACCAGGTCAAGCTGCGCGGCTACCGCGTCGAACTCGACGAGATCGCGGTGGCCATGGAGGAGCACACCTGGGTGCGGCGGGCGGCGGCGATCGTCACCGACGACCCCAGGACCGGCTTCGCGAACCTGGTGGCCTGCGTCCAGCTCAACCCCCGGGAAGCGGCCCTGATGGACCAGGGCGACCACGGCGCCCACCACCAGTCCAAGGCCAGCAAGCTCCAGGTGCGGGCCCAGCTGTCCAACCCGGGCGTGCGGGACGCCGAGGAGCTGCGGGGCAGGCCGGTGGTGGAGCTGCCCGGCCGGCAGGAGACCCCGCGCCAGCGCCGCGAGACCTTCGCGCGCAAGACCTACCGCTTCTACGACGGCGGCCAGGTCACCCGGGACGACATCCTGGAGCTTCTCGCCCCGCGGCCGGCCGGCACCCCGACCCGGGACCCGGACGCGCTGAGCTTCGCCGAACTCGGCGAGCTGCTGCGCTGGTTCGGCCGGTTCACCAGCGAGGAGCGGCTGCTGCCCAAGTACTCCTACGCCTCGCCCGGCGCGCTCTACGCCACCCAGATGTACCTGGAGACCGGCGGTCTCGACGGCCTGGACGCCGGCCTGTACTACTACCACCCGCTGGACCACACGCTGGTGCGGATCGGCGCGCGCCCGCCGGGGTCCACCGAGCGCCTGGCCGTCCACTTCGCCGGGAAGCGGCGGGCGATCGAGCCGGTGTACCGGAACAACATCCGGGAGGTGCTGGAGTTCGAGACGGGCCACATGGTCGCCGTGTTCGAGGAGGTGCTCCCCGAGTACGGCCTGACCATCGCCCCGTCCGCCTTCCGTCCGCAGGTCAGGCACGCCCTGGACGTGGCCGAGGAGGACTGCTACCTGGGCACGTTCGCGATACGGCCGCACGACGGGCTGCCCCCGCGGCAGCGGACCGAGATCTACGTGCAGGCGCACCCCGGGCGGGTCGAGGGCCTGCCGGCCGGCCAGTACCGCTACGCCGACGGGGAGCTGCACCCGGTGTCCGACCAGCTGGTGGAGCGCCGGCACGTCATCGCCATCAACCAGCAGGTGTACGAGCGGGCGAGCTTCGCCATCACGGCCGTCAGCCGCGCGGAGGAGGCCTGGCTGGAGTACGTCGGCATGGGCGCCACACTGCACCACCTCCAGCGCAACCGCCTCGGCCTGGGCTTCATGTCCTCCGGCTACAGCTCCAAGTCCGGGCATCCGCTGCCCAGTTCGCTCCGGGTGGACGACATCCTGACCGCCGCCGGGATCCCCACCGGGCCGTCGTACTTCTTCCTCGGCGGCCGGGTCGGCGAGGAGCAGATCCGCAGCGAGGGCATGTACGAGGACGCGGTCCACATGAAGGGCCCGGCCGAGATCATCAGGGACGAACTCGCCGCCTTCCTGCCCGACTACATGATCCCCAACCGGGTCCTGGTGCTGGACGAGCTGCCGCTGACCGCGAACGGGAAGGTCGACACCAGGGCCCTGGCCGCCGCGCCCGAGGTCCGGACGGCGGACGGCGGGAAGCCGTACGTGGCGCCCGCCACCCCGGCCGAGCGGTGGCTCGCCGAGGCCTGGGGCAGGGCGCTGAAGTACGAGGAGGTGTCGGTCGAGGACGAGTTCTTCGCCTCGGGCGGCAACTCGCTGACCGCGGTGGCGCTCGTGAACCGGATCAACCGGCACTTCGGCGTCCGGCTGCCGCTCCAGGTCGTCTTCGAGTGCCCCCGGCTGGCCGACCTGGCCGCCCGGATCGAGGAGGGCGGCGGCGGCCCGTCGTCCCGGCTGGTGCCACTGCACAACGAGGGAGTGGAGCGGCGCCCGGTCTTCTGCTGGCCAGGGCTCGGCGGATACCCGATGAACCTGCGCGCGCTGGGCCGTGCGGCGAGCGCCGGCCGGCCGTTCTACGGGATCCAGGCCCACGGCATCAACGCGGGGGAGACCCCCCACCCGACGATCCGGGAGATGGCGGCCGCCGACGTGGCGGAGATCCTGCGGCTGCAACCGGAGGGGCCCTACACGCTGTGGGGGTACTCGTTCGGCGCCCGGGCCGCCTTCGAGGCCGCCTGGCAACTGGAGCGGTCCGGACGGCAGGTGGACCACCTGCTGCTGATCTGCCCCGGCAACCCGAGGGTCGAGCACGGCGGCGAACCGCGGACCCGGGAGGCGTCCTACCGCAACCCGGCGTATGTGGCGATCCTCTACTCCGTCTTCGCCGGCACCGTCAGCGGCCCGGACGTGGCGGCCTGCCGCGCCACCGTGCGGGACGAGGACGGCTTCGTCGCGTTCGTGCTGAGCCGGCTGCCCGGCCTGGACGAGCAGTTGGTGCGCCGGATCACCCGGATCGTGGCGGAGACCTACGAGTTCGAGTACAGCTTCCGCGAGTTGAGCGAGCGGCGCCTGAACGCGCCGGTCACCGTCTTCAAGGCCCAGGGAGACGACTACTCGTTCATCGAGGCGAGCTCGGGGTACTCCGCCGCACCCGCCACGGTGGTGGAACTGGCCGGTGACCACTACAGCGTGCTCAGGGAGCACGGCGTCGGCGAGCTGGCGTCGGCGATCCTCGCCCGTCTCGGCGGGTGAGGTCCCCCGTCCCTGCCGGCGGGCGCGGTCAGGGGAGCGACGGCAGGTCCGGGATCCGCTCGTCCGGGGTGCCGGACAGCGCCGGCCGGCGCGTCGCCTCGCCGGCGGCGGTGTGGCCGGTGCCGTTCAGGTCGCGGTGCACCACCCGCGCCACCGACTCGACCGTGGCGACGCCGTAGTCCATCGTGCTGTTGTCCTGGCTGAGGACGACCAGCGCGTAGTCGTGCCCGGCACCGGTGAACGCGCCGACGCTGTTGATCCGCCACCCGTGGGTGGCGCGCGGCAGCCAGCCGTTCTTGACGTGGACGGTCACGCCCGCGGGCGCCCCGGCCGGCACCCCCCAGCGCTGGTCGGCGACGACCTGGCTCATCAGGCGCAGCGCGTAGGCCCGCGAGTCGCCGCCCAGGACGGTGTTGGCGGAGGTCAGCAGCGCCATGAGGCGCAGCTGGTCCTGGGCGGTGATCTGGGTGAGGCCCCAGTAGCCGCCGGGTCCCGGGACGGTCTGCGTCATTCCGGCGAGGTTGAGGAAGTGCTGGACGCCCTTGGTGCCGACCTGCTTCCACAGGGCGGTGGTCGCGTCGTTGTCCGACCGGGTGATCATGGCGGTGGTCAGGGTGACCTCGCGCGCCGTCAGCCGGCGGCCGGCCTCCTTGGCCTGCCGCAGCAGGGCGGCCAGCACGGTGACCTTGACGACGCTCGCGGAGTCGAAGCGCCGGTTGGCGGCGAAGGCGCAGTGGGTGCCGGTGGTGCGGTCGTAGAGGGCGACGGCGGCGGTGCTCCGGCGGCCGGCGAGCGCCGTACGGATGTCCGTGGCCAGCTTCGCCGCCAGACCCGCCCGTGCCGAGGAGCACACCACGTCCGGCGGCGCGGTGGCCAGGGGAGCGGCGGTCGCCGCCCCCGCGGCGGTCGTGCCGAGGGCGGCGAGGGACAGGGTCAGTGATCCGGTCGCTGCGGTGGCCAGTGCGCGCCGGGCGCGCCCCGGTATTCGGTGGGTGGGCATCGGTGGTCCCCCTGCTCGTGTCGTCCTGGCGCGGCCCTTCGGTACGGCACACCGGTGTGCCGTACCGAAGGGCCGCGGTTGCCTTCCGCGGGTCGCGCCGGGCCAAGTGACCTTCGACGTGCGGCACTTGGTTCGGCGCCCGCCACGGGGCGGGTCATGGCGCCGTGGGCAGCGTTTCACGGCCCGCTGCGGAGGCGGACGGCGCCCCGTGCGGTCGCGGTCCGCCGGGCGGACCGGCCGGAAGCGGAACGCGCACGCCGCCGGGGGCCTGCTGGGGGCTCTTGTGGGGTCGCGAACGCGCCGCTATCTTCTAGCCAGTCAGACACCACTCACAGGGGTGGCACAGAAATTCCCCCGTGACATGGGCATGGCATAGCTCGCCGACCCATCGCCCTGTATGGACCGCACCAGCCGGATTTTCGTCACGTGGTGGCGAGGGGACGGGGTTCAGCAGGCCGTAGCACGTGCGCCAGTTACCCCCCACCCAGGGCGGCATGAGGTCCGGACTCCCCACAAGGGCCTCGTCCGGACGCCGTCCCCCCAACCGCCAGGAGGGCCGTCCCTTGCACACCTCGTCCCCCGCTTCGCCCCGGCGAAGATTCACAAGGGCCGCCGCGGCGGCTTTCTCCGTCACCGCGCTCATGGGTGCGGCCCTCGCGGCCGCCACACCCGCGGCGATGGCCGCGCCCGCCCCCCAGCCGGCGGCGCAGAGCTCGTCCGTCACGAACCCGTACAGTCCCGCGTACCAGCACGCGTACCGGCATGGTGTGATCCCCACCATCCAGCAGAACGCCAAGATGAAGTCGTGGAAGACCGCCAACGCGACCACCGCGGCCACCGGGACGGAGACCCTGTCCTACGGCGGCGGCGTGGACGGCATCGGTGTCCAGAGCGGCCACTCCAAGGTCTACCTGGTCTTCTACGGTTCCCAGTGGGGCACCCAGTCCACCAACAGCAACGGTGACGCGACCTTCTCCGGTGACGCGGACGGCGCCGCGCCCGTCGCCCAGGAGATGTTCAAGGACATCGGCACCGGCAACGAGCTGTGGTCCGCGGACCTCACCCAGTGGTGCGACGGCCCGAACGTCTCGTCCGGGGCGACCAGCTGCCCGTCGAACGCCAACTTCATCCCGTACCAGAGCGGCGGCGTCCTGTCCGGCGTGTGGTACGACAACTCGGCCGCGTCCCCGAGCGCCGCGACCGGCCACCAGCTCGGTGTCGAGGCGGTGAACGCGGCCGCCCACTTCGGCAACACCACGGCCGCCTCCAACCGCGACGCCTACTACGTCATCCTGTCGCCGCACGGGACCAACCCGGACAACTACCAGGGCCAGTACTGCGCCTGGCACGACTACAACGGCGACAGCACCCTCACCGGTGGCGCGGTCACCTCGAACTACGGCGACATCGCGTTCAGCAACCAGCCGTACAACATGGACTCCGGCTCGGGCTGCGGCGTCGGCTTCGTCAACTCGCCCGGCACGCTGGACGGCTGGACCATGACCCTCGGCCACGAGTGGCACGAGATGATGTCCGACCAGAACCCGGCGGGCGGCTGGACCAACCACACCGGCAGCTCGTACAACGGCCAGGAGAACTCCGACGAGTGCGCCTGGATCTCGCCCGGCACCACCGGTGGCGCCGCGAACGTCACCATGGGCACCGGCACCTTCGCCGAGCAGGCCAGCTGGTCCAACGACACCAACGCCTGCGCCATCTCCCACCCGATCGTCGGGGGCGGCAGCTCGGGTAACACCGTCACGGTGAACAACCCGGGCAACCAGAGCGGCACCGTCGGCACCGCCGTGTCCCTGCAGATGAGCGGTTCGGACTCGGCCTCGGGCCAGACCCTGACCTACAGCGCCACCGGGCTCCCGGCCGGCCTGAGCATCTCCTCCAGCGGTCTGATCAGCGGCACCCCGACCACGGCCGGCACCTCGTCGGTCACCGTCACCGCCAAGGACGGCACCGGAGCCACCGGCACCACCTCGTTCAGCTGGACCGTCTCCAGCACCAGCGGCGGCTGCACCAGCACCGGCCAGAAGCTCGGCAACCCCGGCTTCGAGACCGGCACCGCCTCGCCGTGGACGGCGTCCTCCGGTGTGATCAGCAACTCCAGCAGCGAGCCGCCGCACGGCGGTTCCTGGGACGCGTGGATGGACGGCTACGGCAGCAGCCACACCGACACCGTCTCGCAGTCGGTGACCATCCCCTCCGGGTGCAGCGCGACCTTCTCCTTCTACCTGCACGTCGACACCGCCGAGACCACCACGTCCACGGCCTACGACACCCTGACCGTCCAGGTGGGCAGCACCACCCTGGCCACCTACTCCAACCTCAACGCGGCGAGCGGCTACTCGCTGAAGTCCTTCAACCTGTCCAGCTACGCCGGGCAGACGGTGACCCTGAAGTTCACCGGCACCGAGGACTCCAGCCTGCAGACCTCGTTCGTCATCGACGACACCGCGCTGAACGCCTCCTGACGCGACAGCGCCAGACCCGATCCGGGGGCCGGTCCGAAGGGGCCGGCCCCCGGCCGTGTGCGGGCGTCCCGGCGCCCGCTGCCTGACGTATCGTCAGTTCCTTGCGGTGAGCAGGCCCCGCACGTAGGCGGCCTGGCCCGCGTGCTGCAGGTCGTCGGAGACCACGCTGACCAGGCGGACCCCCAGGGTCACCGCCGGGGTCCACGACTCGTCCACGACGCGGTCCAGGTCGCCGTCCCGCAGTCCGCGCACGAACCGCAGCGTCTGCTCGTGCACGGCGTCGTGGTAGCCGAGCAGGGCCTCGGCATCGGCCCGCACGGCCGCGACCTCCTTGGCGCCGTGCCCGTAGCCGGTCGAGGAGGGCGGGAGCGACAGGCCGAACCGCTCGGTCCAGCCCCGCGCGAGCCAGACCTGTTCCAGGCCGGCGGCGTCGGCGACGTGGTCGTCCTGGACGCGGGTCAGATGCCACACCAGCCAGCAGACGGAGTTGGCCGTGCCCTGCGGGCGCACGGCCAGCTCCTCCGCCGACAGCCCCTCGACCGTGTCGTGGACGACCTCGTTGACGCGGCCGAACGCGTCGGCCAGTAGCTCCGCGGTGTTCACACCGTCCCCTTTCCGGATGCCAGGGTGCGCCGCCACGGGTGGGCCGCGCGGTGATGTCCGCCGATTGTCTCCCCTGCCCCCTCCGGCGGCCGGCAGTCCACGCCGCGGCCGCGGCACGGATCCGGGCGGCGGGGCCGGACTCGATGTCCGATACCCGCCAGCACGGCGGGTCGGCGGTGACGACAGTGGTGGGTATGACCACTGCGACCACCACTCACACCCGCATCGAGCCCTCGATCCTGTACTTCGGCACCCCCGTGGTGCTGATCTCCACCGACAACGAGGACGGGCGGCCCAATCTGGCGCCGATCTCCTCGGCGTTCTGGCTCGGCTGGCGGGGTGTCCTGGGGATCGGCGCCCGCTCCAAGACCACGCAGAACATGCTCCGCACCCGGGAGTGCGTGCTCAACCTGCCCTCCGACGCCCTGGCGCCGGCCGTGGACCGCCTCGCGCTGACCACCGGCTCCGACCCGGTCCCGCCGCTGAAGCAGCGGCGCGGGTACCGCTACGAGCCGGACAAGTTCGCCCGCGCGGGCCTGACACCGGTCGGCTCCGAGACGGTGGCACCGCCGCGGGTGGCCGAGTGCCCGGTCGCCATGGAGGCGGTCGTCGAAGCGGTGCACCCGCTCGCGGCGGACGACGAGCGGCAGAACGGCGCCGTCCTGGTCGTCGAGGTGCGGATCCAGCGCGTCCATGTGCACGACGCGATCCGCGCCCGGGACAGCGCCGACCACATCGACCCGGACGCCTGGCGCCCGCTGATCATGAGCTTCCAGAAGCTGTACGGGCTCGGACCGCAGGTGCATCCCTCGACGCTGGCCCGCGTCCCGGAGCGGCTCTACCGCGGCCCCGACATCGAGCGGGCCCGGCAGGCACCCGCGAGGTGACGCCGCGTCAGCCAGGGCCGGGCAGCGGCACGGACAGCTCGACGCAGGTGCCGTCGCCGGGCAGGCTGTCGATCGTCACCGTTCCGCCGGCCTCCTGGACGCGGGCGCGGATGGAGTGGGCCAGCCCGATGCCGGCGCGGGCCCGGCCCGGGTCGAAGCCGCGGCCCTGGTCGAGGACGCTGATCAGCACGTCGCCGTCCGCCACGGCGACCCGTACGGTCGCCCGGTCCACGCCGGAGTGCTTGCGGACGTTGGTCAGCGCCTCGTGGACGGCGCCGACCAGGGCCTCGGTGAGCTCGGGGGTGAGCGCGTGGTGCGGGCTGTCCGGGGCCAGCAGATCGGCGGCGAGCAGGTCGACGGCCAGCCCGTCACGGCTCTGCCGCCCGATGACCGCGTTCAGGGCGGCGAGCAGGTCACCGGGCCGGTCCGGGTCCGCGCCGCCGTCCACCAGGGCGCGCAGCCACACCGCCTCCTCGGTGATCCGCGCCTGCACCGCGCTGTCGGCCACCCAGCTGCCCTGGGCGAGCATCTCCAGGGTCTGCAACACCCGGTCGTGGAGCATGCGCTGGTGCCGGTTGCGTTCGCGTTCCTTGGCGGCGATCTCCGCCTGGGCGACCGCCTCGGCCCGGCTCTCGTCGAGTTGGCGCGCGGTGCGCCGCACCTCGCGGTCGACCGCCCACCCGGTGGCGGCGATGGCGAAATAGCTGATGGAGTTCGGTACGGAGTTCCACACCGGGTCGCCGACGAGGAGGATGCCGGAGGCGATGTAGGTCAGCCCGAGCACCGCCGTCCAGGCGAACATCACCGGGAACCGGCGGAAGCCGATGCCGATCACCACGCTCGCGACGATCGTGAACGGGTACATGAAGAAGCCCCAGTTGTGCAGCAGGGCGCTGGACTGGAGCGCGGCGTTCAGGGCCAGGGCGGCGGAGCAGAAGACCGTGTCGGCGGCGACCGCCCCCGGCAGCAGCCGCCCTTGGCGCAGGCTGAACAGGAACAGCGCGGCCGTCTCGGCGGCCAGGGCGGCTGCGAGCAGCAGCGGTCCGGTGCGCAGCGGGTAGCGGGACGCGGTGGAGACCAGCGCCACGCCCACGTTGAGCAGTCCGGTGCCCTTGGCCAGCAGCAGGGCGAGCACCTCGAGGCGGTTGACGCGGCGCAGCGCCGTGCCGCCGGGGACGGGAGGGGGCACCGCCACCGCCGTCATCCCGTACCGGTCTCCGGCCGGCTTCCGGGGGCGGCGCCGGTGCCGGGCCGCGGGGTGTCGCCGTCCGGGCCCGCGCCCTGCGCCCGGCGCTGCTCCATCTCGATGGCCAGCCGGGTGAGTTCGGCCTTGTTGCCCACCTGGAGCTTCCCGCGGATGCGTTCGACGTAGGTGTCGACGGTCGCCTTGCTCAGCTGCATGCGCGTCGCGGTCTGGGCGTGGGTGTAGCCGCGGGCGATATAGCGCAGCACCTCCTCCTCGCGTGGCGACAGCTCCGGGCGGGCGGGGGCGGCCCCCGCGGCCGGGCGGCCTCCGCGCATCCGGCGCTCCCGGGCGAGTTCGCTGGTGAGGATGTCGGCGAGCTGCGAGGACAGCGCGAAGCCGCCGGTCGCCACGGTCCGGACGGCGGAGGCGAACATCTCCGCGCCGGCGCTCTTGGTGAGGTATCCGCAGGCGCCGGCGCGCACGCAGCCCAGGACGTCGGCCGGCCGGCCGGAGGCGGAGACCACCAGGACCCGGGTGCGGGGCGCCAGGTCCTCGACGACGTCGATGGACGGCTCGTCGGTGCCCAGGTAGAGGTCGAGGAGGACGACGTCGATGTCCTCCACCGCGGGCAGGTCACCGGGGCCGTCGACCGAGGCGACGATCCGGAAGTCCGGGTTCTCGCCCAGGACGGACTCCACACCACGGCGCGTCAGCGGGTGATCGTCCACCACGGCGATCCTGATCATTCTGACATGGTGTCACCCGCGTCGTGGCGGTGTCGAGGTCCGCCCCCGGGCATGGCCGGTACCCGGCGGCGGGTGACCGGGGGGCCCGCACCACAAGCGCACCACAGCGGTGGGTGTCCCCCCAACACCCGGCTGTTTGCCGTCCGTCGCAGCGGCGAGCATCGGTGCCGTGAGGCGGAGGGCGCCCGGGAGCGCCGTCCGCGCGCCGCCGCCCGGGAGCGCGGGGGACCGCCGGGCGGCGGCCACGACGTCCGTACCGCACGGCCCGAGGGAGGCGACCCCCGCGTGACCACCCCCCACCACGACGGCTCCGAGCCGGACCCGTTGCACCGCCTGGAGTTGCGGATCGGCGCGCAGCAACGCATCACCGACCAGCAGCAGTCCGAGATCGACCAGCTCCGTCAGGACGTCCACCTGCTGCTGAGCGAGGTCACGGACTCCTTCACCGCCATCAGCCGCCGGCTGGACGAGGCCGGCGGCGGGAGCGGCGGCGAGGCCGCCGCCGATCGGCAGCCGGTGCCACGCGGGTGGCGCGGCCTCGGCCCCGGCGCGGCACGGCAGTTGTGGCGCGATCTCGCCGACTGGCTGGGATGGCTGCACGGCCGCTACCCCCTGCTGGGCAAGGTCCCGCCGTGCTGGTGGCGCCACCCGGCGGCCGTCGAGCACCTCACCGCACTCCACCACGCCTACCGCGCCGCGTACGAGGACGCGCGGGCGCCCGCGTGGGCGCAGGCCGAGTGGCTGGACCGCTGGCTGCCCGCCACTCTCGCCCGCCTCCGCGACTGGCTGCCCGGCTCCTGCCTCACCGGCACCCACACGGACGATCCCGCGACCCGCTACGGCGAGGCGGTCGACGACCCGGTGGAGTTCCGGGCCCGCACCCAGCAGGACCCGCGATGAGCACGTCCGCCGGACGCGGCGGCCGGTGACGCCCGGGACGGCCCGTCAGCCGCCCGGCCCGGCCCCTCAGCCGCCCGGGACGACCTCCACCGAGCCGATGTACTCCTGGGTCTCGGCGGCGGGCAGCCGGACCGCCTGGGCCCAGTAGTAGATGACGAGGCTGAAGACGGCGATGACCGCGATGTCCCACCACAGCGGGAGGGCGTTGGTGGCCCCGCAGGACGCGGCGGAGGCGGGACCGGTGCTGCAGAAGCCGCCCTGCCAGGAGATGACGCCCATGCCGAGCAGGTACACCGGCAGCCACTGCGCGGCCTTCCAGTCCATGTGCGGGACCTTCGGGTTGAGCTTCAGGGCCGCCGAACCGCCCAGCAGCACATACCCGAGGACGATGGCCAGCCCCAGCCGCCACAGGGTGTCCCAGCCGGACCAGTAGATGATCAGGTTCGAGACGATGAAGGCCACCGGGGACCAGAACCCGGCCGCGGGCAGGCGGTAGGGCCGGTGCCGGTCCGGGTCCTGCTTGCGCAGGCAGCCGAACGCCAGCGGGGCGCCGGCGTACATCAGCACGCTGGCCGACGTCACGAAGCCGACCAGCTTCTGCCAGGTGGGGAACGGCAGGAAGACGATCAGCCCGATGACGAACGAGAACAGCAGGCCGAACCAGGGCACCCCGCGCTTGGTGGTGCGCTCGAAGACGGCCGGGACGTAGCCGTTGCGGGACAGGCCGTAGGACACCCGGGAGGTCGCGGTGGCGTAGATCAGGCCGGTGCCGCTGGGCGAGATGATGGCGTCGATGTACAGCAGGGTGGCCAGCCAGCCGAGGCCGACGGTGGCGGCGAGCCCGGCGATGGGCCCGGCCTTGGCGGAGAACGTCAGGTTGGCCCAGCCGTGGGCGAAGGCGCTGTGCGGCAGGGCCGCGATGAACACCACCTGCAGCGCCACGTAGATCAGCGTGCCGAGCAGGATGGAACCGATGACGGCGCGCGGGATGTCGCGGGCCGGGTTGCGGCTCTCACCCGCGAGCTGGTCGGCCTGCTCGAAGCCGAGCAGGGCGAAGATGATGCCGCTGGTGCTGACGGCCGACAGCACGCCCTGGGCACCGAACGGCGCGAAGCCCTGGTAGCCGAAGTTGCCCGGGTGGAAGTGGGTCGCGGCGAGGACGATGATCGTGAAGACCGGGATGGCGACCTTCCACCAGGTCGCGGCGCTGTTGGTGTGGGCCAGGACGCGGATGCCGAACCAGTTGACGACGACGAAGAACGCCATGAAGGCCACGGCGAGCGCGTAGCCCGCGCCGGTGAGCTGGTCCTTGCCGCTCTGCACCCACGGCGCGTGCACGCTGAGGTAGTTCAGCGACGCCATGACCTCGATGGGGGCGACGGTGACCGCCTGGAGCCAGGAGAACCAGCCGAACGAGGCGCCGGCCACGCTGCCGAACGCGTAGTGCGGGAAGCGGGCCGTCCCGCCGGCCACCGGGTACATCGCCCCGAGTTCGGCGTGGACGAAGGCCAGCACGATGATGGCCAGGGCCCCGATCGCCCAGGAGATCAGGGCGGCGGTGCCGGCGGCCTGGGCGGCGAACAGCGCGCCGAACAGCCATCCCGAGCCGATGATGGACCCCTCCGAGGTCCAGATGAGTCCGATGAGCCCGATGTCCCGTCTCAGACCGGGATTTCCGGGCGCCGCGGTGGCGGCGGGTGCGGCCGACGTCTCCATGAGATGCACCTCTTGTTCCGAATGGTGTGAGGTGGGAGTGGTGTCTGCAAGATCATGACTTGGTGCGATCCGCGAGTGCGCCCAGTGTAAAGATCGAGTCAAAGTCTGGGAAGGTGTCCGGCGCGGAGCGTGTCAGGAGTGTTATTGAAGCGCCGTCATGCCTTCCGGCTTCGGCCGCCGGCCGGTTACCGTCCCCGGCGTCCCCGGCGTCCCCGGCGTCATCGCACCGCGCCCGATTTCCGAACCGCGCGCCTCGCGCGCACCCCTTTCCGGCCGGCCGCGCCGGACGCATGATGCTCCCCAGGCGCGACAGGCTGGGAGCGGTCATGAACGGCAGAGTCACCGTGTGGCGGTCGAGGCGCAACCCGCTGGTGCGCGGTTCCGATCTCGCGGAGGCCTGGGTCGCCCTGGCGCTGGGCGCGCTGGCGTTCGCCGGCGCGCCCGCGGCGGGCGTGGCGTCCGCCGCCGCGTTCGAGGACTCCCTGCTCGACCAGGGCCAGGAGCGCCACGCCGCCTCCGCGGTGCTGCTGGAGAGTCCGAAGCGGCCCCCGGCCGTCCATCCCGAACTGCCCGAGGCCCCGCCGCAGGCGGTGGTGCGCTGGATCGCGAGCGACGGCACGCCGCGCAGCGGCCGGGTCGTGGTGGCGGCCGGCCTGACCGCGGGCTCCACGGTGACGGTGTGGCTCGACGCGCTGGGACGCCCGAGCGGCACGCCGGTCACCCGCGCCGACGCCGCCGCGCAGTCGCGCGTGGTGGGAGCCGCCGTGGCGTGCGGGGTGGCGATGCTCGCGATCTCCCTGCGCCGGGTGGCGCGCGCCGCCTTCGCGTACCACCGTGCGCTGTGCTGGGAGCGGGAGTGGGCGCGGGTCGGCCCGCTGTGGAGCGGCCCGCTCACACCGTAGGTGCTCCAACGCCAGATCTGATGCCTCGTCAGGCACGGGCCCGGCCCCGCGAACACCGGCGTGTCCGCAACCCCTTGTCAGTGGTGTGCCGGGCGTGCAAAAGTCTGGCCCACGTCATGAGGCCGGGTGCCGCGCCGACGGCACTGCCGCTGCCTCACCGGGCTGGACCGGTCACCCCCTGTGCGGTCGTGTGGCGGTCTGCCACCCCCTCGTGGAAGGGATCCGCATGGACGACCGGGCGCCGTCGCCGGGGCCGAGCGAGTTCACCTGGTTCTCGCCGGTGCCTCGCAGCGACGCGGCGGGAGCGCGGGCGGCCTGGCTGCCCGCCGATCCGGAGCTGGTCTCCCGCTACCGGCAGGCGGTCGCGTGCTATGCGGAGTTGTGCACCACCACCCGTGGCGCGGCCGCCCAGCTGGCCGCGGAGGGCGTCAGCCGCGGTTTACGGCGCGCACGGGCCGACGGTGCCGCGCGGCGGCTGCCCTGGCTGCCGCTGCTGCTCACCTCGGTTCGCGAGACCGCGGCCGCCTGGCAGGAACAGGGCTACGGCGACCTGCTGGACCCGGGGCTGCGCGGCTGGCTGATCGCCGAGGTCTCCGACGAGGATGCCGGGGTGCCGCGGCACCGGCCCCTGGTGCTGCGCGCCTTCGAGGAGATGCCGGAGCCGGAGCGGTCGCTGCTGTGGGACGCCGAGGTGGAGGCGGCCTCCGCCGATGCGACGGCCCGCCTGTTCGGGATGGACGCGGCGGCGGTGGGTGCCGAGGCGGCGCGGGCCCGTGAGGTGCTCAGGGTGCGCTGCCTGCGGCTGCATGCCCGGGACGCCCGCACCGGGGTGTGCCGTGGTTACGCCAAGCTGCTGGACGCGGTCACCCGCAGACCGGACGCGGCGGTGCCGGAGGATCTGCGCGGGCACCTGTCCGGGTGCCCGGAGTGCCGTCAGGCCGCCGACTGCCTGGCCCTGCACGGCGACGGGCTGGCCGGCGTCCTGGCCGCGGCGGTGCTCGGCTGGGGCGGGGCCGCCTACCGGGAGGCGCGGCGCGGATCCGCGTCCGGCACGGCGGCCGACGGCGGTACGGCCGGCGCGGGGCGGCGGCTGCGGCACCGGTGGAACGGGCGGGGCACGCCCTCCGTGCGCCGCCGTGTCATCACGGCCGCTGTGCTGACCGTCGTCGCGGCGCTCCTGCTGGCGGCCCTGGCGGCACCGGCGAACGCGCCCCGCACCGCCGCGAAGGCCCCGGCCATGGCCGGAGCGGTGCCCTACCCGCCGTCCACGGTGTCGGCGACCCCGTCGGCGTCCGCCGCCACCTCCTCCGCGCCCGGCACCACCGCGGCCTCCCAGCCGGTGATGTCCGCGATGACGGTGCGGAGCAGCCCACCGGCCACCGCCTCGCAGCCGCCCACCGGGAACCCGTATCCCTGCGCCGTCCACTACCACCTGGACAACCAGTGGCCGAACGGCTTCCAGGCGGACGTCACGATCGCCTCCCGGCAGGCCCTGGCCGGCTGGCGGCTGGAGTTCGAGTTCACCGGCGGGCAGCACATCACGCAGATGTGGAACGGCTCCTACGCGCAGGACGGGCCCCGGGTGCTGGTGTCGGCGGCCGACTACAACGCGACGGCCGCTCCCGGCGGGTCGGTGCAGTTCGGTTTTCTCGGGTCGTGGCAGGACGGGAATCCGGCACCCACCGGCTTCGTCCTGAACGGGTACGCCTGCCGGAACTGATGCGGGAGGGCCCGGCCGGGGAGC
Organism: Actinomycetota bacterium; assembly: GCA_048498775.1. GTDB lineage: Bacteria > Actinomycetota > Actinomycetes > Streptomycetales > Streptomycetaceae > JBEHXI01. The sequence continues at coordinate 25,423 of JBEHXI010000027.1, forward strand.
ATGGCAGGCCCACCGGTCACCCGGCCGGATGGTCGGGCCATCGCACGTCCATCACCGTGGAGTTGCCGTTGCGGTCCAGTTGCAGCACCGGGATGGCCTTGCCGATCGGGTTGCTGCCGGTGCCGCTGGTCCGGTAGGCGGCGGTGAACTCGATCGGGCCGCTGGAGCCGAGCACCTTGTACGCGTCGTGGAGCGCGCCGAGCTCGCTGGCCACCGCGGCCCCGGTGGGCTGCGCGGTGCGGGTGAGGCGGATCGCGGACACGCCGGTCAGCGTCGCGTCGTAGGCCATCATGGTGTTGCCGTCGGAGAGCGAGGTGTCGCCGAACAGTCCGCGGAACGCCTGGTGGAAGATGTCGAAGCCCTGCCTGCCCTGCTGTGCGCGCGGGTCGGAGGAGCGCGTCGCCGCCCACTCGCCGGGGTGCGCGACGCCCGCGTAGTCCACCGTCACATGGCCGCTGAGGTCCTGGCGCAGCCGCGCGGTGTCGGGGAGGTTCGTCACGTCGTCACCGCTGATGATGGTGATGTGTTTGTCCAGGCAGGCCGTGGACAGGGCGTGCACCAGGGTGCCGAGGTCCTGCCCGCGCCCGCCGAACAGCACCACCGCGGGCTGCGCGTTGCAGATGTTCACCGGCATCTCGCTGATGCGGGTGTCGACGGTGTCCTCGGCGTCCTGCCGGGCCTGCTCGGACTGGTGGGGCCTGTCGCGGTCGGTGGTGTCGTACGCCTCCACTCCCACGATGTGGTGGCCGGGGATGTCGGCGAACTTCCGGAATCCGGTGACCAGCGTGGTGTCGTAGCTGTCGCCGCCGTTCTGGTCCTCGACGAGGACGGCGTTCCTGGCCTGCGACTCGACGAAGGACAGGGCGACCGCCGTGTTGTCGGCGTTGCTCGGGGAGACCCGGACGAAGTCCTTGACGTTGTTGAAGGCGTCCGAGGTGAGGGTCGCGCCGAACACCGGTATCTCCTGCGCCGTCAGCCGGTGCACGGCGTCCACCGTGCCGTCCAGGCTCAGGCCGAGCCCGGAGACGGCGGCGATGCGCTGGGCCGAGGCGTTCGCGATGATGGTGCCGGCCGCTGCCGCCGACTCGTCGGCCTGGTATCCGTCGCTCCCGATCAGCAGCCGGATGTACGGCGAGACGCCCTGCACGTGGTTCGCGTAGTACTGGGCGGTGTAGGCACCCCTCAGCTGCTCGATCACGTTCGTCATCGACATGATGCTGCCGCTGTCGGACGAGATCGGCAGCAGCAGCACCACGCTGACCCAGCTGTGCGGGTGGTCCCTGACCACCTTCTGGTTCTCCGCGTGGATGAGGTCGTCGACGGCCCGCATCCGCGGGTCGAAGTGGTACGTGCCGTCGGTGATGCCGATGCACTCGCCGTCCGCGCCCTCATGGGTGACGACGGTGGCGCCGTCCCTGGCGCACGGCGGGTTCAGCAGGTCCCGCACCGGCTGGTAGAGGGCGGCGGACGCACCGGCGAGCGCCAGGACGCACAGCACGACGACGGCGGTCTTCGCGCGGGTCGTCAGCCGCCTGAACCAGGCGCGGGGAAAGGACATCGGCCGGCGCACGGTCACCCCTTCCAGTCGTTCTCGACGCGGCGGAACCGCGCCGACCGGCGGAACAGCACCTCGCTGTCGCCGGTGCACAGCGCGGCCAGGTAGTCGTACTCGTTGGCGATCAGCTGGGCGAGCTGACGGCCCGGATCGAAGCACCGGTCGTGGTACAGCCAACGGCCCACCGCCAGGCGGGTGATGGTGCGCCGGCGGTCCCCGGGATCGGCGGGGCCGGCCAGCGTGGTGACGAAGGACCGCGGATCGCGCGTGGTGCGCAGCCGGTTGGGCGCGGCGGTCACCTGGTCCAGGATGTCCAGCCAGTCCTGCGGTGAGCCGCCCGCGTCGAACTCCCGCTCCAGGTACCCGGCGACCGCGGCCAGGTGCTCCCGCTGGGACGGCTCGACGAGTGCGAGGGCGTGGTGGTGACGCAGGGCGGCGTCCCGTGGTGCCGAGTAGTAGGCCATGTAGCCCTGGTGGGCGCCGCGCCACGCCTCGGGCCGGCTCGCCAGCCGGCGCCGCAGCAGCAGCCGCGGCAGGGGATGCAGGCGGACCACGGCGCCGTCGGCGGTCACGTCGAGCCACATCGCGGTGGTGAGCAGGCGTTCCGCCTCCCCGGCGTCCGACTGCGTCCAGCCGAGGAAGCGCAGGGCCGCCGTGCAGGCGCCGCGGCGCAGGTCCGGCGTCGCCACCAGGACGGCCATGGTGTCCAGCAGCGGATCGTCCGCCGCGTCCACACCGCCGTCCGGGCCGGTGGCGAGGTCACCGCCGAGGGTCCGCCTCAGCAGGTACTCCTCGACGGTGATGCCGTCGGCCCGCTCCAGCGGCCAGTGGTCCGGCAGTTGGTGGGCGGGCGGCAGTTCGTCGGCGAGGAGCCGGCGGGCGTCGTACGGGGCGCGGCCGAACAGCGCCAGGAGCGTCGCCAGCCGGTCGGCCGACTCCGGGTGCCCGCCGGTCAGCGCGTGGAGGAGGTCGGCGTCCCGGCTGCCGCTGCCGAGCACGCTGCTCCGGCACATCTCGCCGACGTCCCGCTCGCTCAGGTCGGTCAGCCGGACCGGATACCACCACACGGGATGGTCGTCGTCGGCGGCGGACGGGTGCCGGACGCCGAACGCGAGCCTCTCGTCCGTCGCCCCGATCGGCTCGCCCACCCGGCCGCGGCCCCGGCCGCGCTGGACGGCGACGACGACGGCGGGGTCGGGCGCGGCCTGGCCCTGGTTGCTCTCCCGGCGGCATTCGGCGAGGAGTTCCAGGAAGCGGTCCGCGGCCGCGCCGCCGGCGTTGTCCAGGAGCAGCAGGCACTGGGAGGTGCGCTGGCCGTGCAGCAGGGTGGAGTCGTTGAAGTCCGACCGCAGGTCGGCGAGGAGCGCCGCGCACAGCGTCTTGTCGACCTTGCGGGCCGCCTCCTCGCCCGGCTCACGGTGCCGGCAGTACAGCTCCCACAGCGGGTCGTATCCGTGCCCGCCACCTGAGACGCCGTTGGCCGCGTGCCACCGCAGGATCTTCGCGTCGCCGCGCCGGCCGATGCCGGAGAGCAGCCCGCCCAGCGCCCGGCCGGCGGCGGTCATCAGGAACTGCTGCTCGGGGGAGTGCAGCAGCGGCGCGGCCCGGTCCGTCCAGTCGTTCAGCGCCGACCGGAGCGCCGCGTCCCGCCGGCCGGCCCGCAGATACGCGTCGAAGGCGGCCCGGCCACCCCCGTCGTCGACGAAGCTCAGCGCCTTGAAGGTCATCCTGAGCCGCGGGAAGTCGATCGGGCGGATCCCCGGGATCCGGCGGCCGAGCCCCTGCATGACCGCCAGGACGATGTCCTCGATGCCCCGCGCGGACGCGAGGTCCAGGCGCGCGCTCAGGCAGTCACCGGAGAACTCGTCCCACAGCGCCGACAGCAGCGCGGATCCTCCGCTGCCCCGCGGACCCACCAACAGCACGATCGGCAGCGGCCGCTCCGGAACGCCGTCGCGCCTGAGTGCCTGCCTGACGTACTCGACGACCCGCCGGCGGCCGTACAACCTGGCGGCGGTCATGGGCCGGTGTCTCCGGCCGGCCGGTGACCCGCCGGGCCGCGTTCCGCGCACGGCTTCGAGCGGGACTCCTCCCGCCGGTGACGGCAGTCGACCACGTCCGTACCTCTTCCCCCCGTGCCCGACGACCCCGTATCCCGCTCCCGCCGCGGCGCACCGGATGGGTGCGCTCAACTGCCGTGCTGTCGGCGGCCGTTGGGCCGTCAGGCCACTCGTTGACAGGGTCGCGATGGTAGTCCGCGCGGTTGCCTCGCGCGCCGGAAATCCCCGGAAAGTCACCCGTTCGGAACCTGCGGCAGAGGGCGGCAGCGGGGTGTCTGCCGCCGGGCCGCGAGATGGCGTGATTCACCGGGGTCACAGCTCTTGACGCCTGCCCCACCGCGTCTGATCGTATATCAGACGTCATACCTCACGTACGTGATACGACGTCAGCCGCCCGCGCTCGGGTGGTGCAAGCGCCCGGAAGACCCCAGGCGGCCGTGTCCCGTCCGCGCCGCACACCCACGGCGCGGGGGCCGGACGCGGCGGCCGATTCCGTGATCCCCCACACCGAAAGAAGGACGACGATGTCCAGACGCCGGTCAGGCGCCCTCACCCTGGTCGCGACGGCCGCGCTGTGCGGCCCGCTGCTGCCCGCCGCCGCAGGCGGCACCGCCTCGGCCGCCACCGTCGGCGACCAGCGCACGGTCACCCAGCCCGTCCTCCCCGGCACGTGCCGGACGCTCACCTCCGCCCTGGCCGCACCCGGCGGCCGGGTCTTCACCGACGCGCAGGAGACCGCGCCTCCGGACACCGCCCGCATCCAGGCCGCGCTCACCGCGTGCGCCGGCACCGGCGAGGCGGTGGTGCTCGCGGCCGCCGGCTCCGACACCGCGTTCCTGTCCGCGCCGCTCACCGTCGGCGCCGGCGAGTACCTGGTGGTCAACGCGGGGGTGACGCTGTACGCGTCCCGCCAGGCGAGCGACTACCAGATATCCGGCGACGCCACCTGCGGCACGGTGTCGAGCAGCAGCGGAACGGGATGCAAGCCGTTCATCACGATCGGCGGCTCGAACTCCGGCATCGAGGGCGTCCGCTCCTCCAGCGGCTCGCAGGGCACCATCGACGGCCGGGGCGACACCGACATCTACGGCACCTCCACGACCTGGTGGCAGAACGCGCAGAACGCCAAGACGAGCGGCGGCAAGCAGGTCAACCCCCGGCTGGTGCAGGCGAACGGCGCCGACAACGTCACCGCCTACGACATCAACCTGGTCGACTCCGCGAAGATGCACCTGTACTTCGAGAGCGGTACCGGCTTCACCGTCTGGGGCGTACGGATCAAGACCCCGGCCACGGCCCGCAACACCGACGGCATCGACATCGACTCCTCCACCAACGCCACGGTGGAGGACTCCTCGATCCAGGCCGGCGACGACTGCGTCGCCATCCAGACGAACGCCGGGGCCAGCCGGAACACCTCGGTGGTGAACGACCACTGCTACGGCACCCACGGGATCTCCATCGGCAGCGAGACCACCTACGGGGTGAGTTCGGTCCTGGTGCAGAACAACACCATCCAGGGCACCGACAGTTCGGGCACCGCCTCCACCTCGGCGAACGGCCTGCGCATCAAGTCGTACTCGAGCGTCGGAGGCACCGTCTCGGGGATCCAGTACACGGGCAACTGCATGACGGGGCTGAAGTACCCGCTGGACTTCGACCCGTTCTACTCGTCCTCGACCGGCACCAACTACCCGTACTTCAAGAGCGTGACGGTCTCCGGCGCCACCGCGGTGAACTCGGTCTCGGGTGCCACGTCCGTCCTGGAGGGCTACAGCGCCGCCTACCCGCTCGGCCTGACGCTGGAGAACGTCAAGCTCGACACCACGGCGGTGACGGCGCAGTACGCCAACGTCTCCGAGTACAACTCGAACATCACTCCCACGGGGACCGGGGTGACCGTGACCGCCATCAGCGGCAGCGGTTCGGCCCCGAGTTGCTCGTTCCCGTCCTTCCCGGCCCTGTGAGCCGACCCGCCGCGCCGTCGTAACGGCGGCGCGGCGGTCCCTCGCCCGGCGCCCGTCCACCCGCTACCCGCACGACCGTTGACGCGGAGGAGGCGCGACCGTAGCCTCATCGCTCGTCATATATGAGACGCGATATCTCATCGCTCTCATGTGCGGTCCGGCCCGCCATGGAGGTGCCCTTGCGGCGCTCTGCCCTCTGCCTCGCCACGCTGACGCTGGTGGCGACCACGCTCTACTGCTCCACCGCCACGGCCGACCCCCAGGAGACCTGGTCCGGCACCTGGAGCGCGGCCCCGCAGCCACCGGCGAGCGGCGCGGCAGGCATCAGCGGCCGGACCCTGCGCGAGACCGTCCGCACCAGCGCCGGAGGCGACCGGATACGCGTCCGGATCACCAACGTCTTCGGCACGGCACCGCTCGTCCTGGACTCCGTCACCGTCGCACTGCACGCGACCGGCGCGGCGACGGTCCCCGGCAGCGTCCGGACCGTCACCTTCTCCGGGCACCCCGGAGCCGTGCTCCCGGCGGGCACCGAGACCTGGAGCGACCCGGTCGCCCTCGGAGCGGCCGCGGGCCAGGAGCTGACCGTCAGCCTCTACGCCTCCGGCACCACCCCGGCGCCGACCGTGCACAACCTCACGGAGACCGCCAACTACAGCGCCCCGGGGGACCACACCGCGGACACCGGCCCCGCCGCGTTCACCACCACCTCGTCCCCGTGGACGTTCCTCGACGGCGTGGACGTGCTGCGGCAGTGCCCCGCCGACAGCGTCGTCGCCCTCGGCGACTCGATCACCGACGGCGTCCACTCCAGCGCCGGCGGCTGGCCCACCGACCTCGCGCGCCGCCTCGACGCCCGGCCCGGCTGCCGCCCCGGCGTCCTCAACGAGGGCATCAACGCCAACCGGCTGCTGACCGACAACACCCCCGTACCGGACACCGGCCAGGCCCGCTGGCAGCGCGACGTCCTCGGCCAGACCGGCGTGCGCACGGTGATCCTGCTCGAAGGCATCAACGACATCGGCCACGACCTGTCCGCCACCGGCGGCCCGGTCACCGCGCGGGACGTCATCGACGCCTACCAGGCGCTGATCCGCTCCGCCCACGGGCAGGGCCTGCGCGTCATCGGCGGCACGCTGCCGCCGATCGGCGGCTCGAAGTACGACACCCCGGCCGCGCAGGCGGTACGCGGCGCGGTCAACACCTGGATCCGCACCGCCGGGGCCTTCGACGGCGTCGTGGACTTCGACCGCGCCGTACGCGACCCCGCCGACCCCGCCCGGCTGCGCGCCGCCTACGACAGCGGCGACCACCTCCACCCGGACGACGCCGGATACCAGGCGATGGCCGACGCGATCGACCTGCGCATGATCCACCGCTGACCGCGACCGCCACCCCCGACACACCCGCACCGAGGAGCCTTCGAGACATGCACCGCAGCACCCGGCCCAGGGCCGCCGCCCTCGCGGCGGCGGCCGCCCTGACCGTCCCCGCCCTGCTCGGCGCCGCGCCACCGGCGCCGGTGCCCGCCTCCGCCGCCGTGCGCACCGGCGTGCAGGGCCCCTCCCGGTGGGACGCCTGCGCCGACACCGCCCTGACGCTCACCTTCCCGGGCGCCCCCGTGGCGGGCGGCGGCGGGACCGTCACCGTCACCGACCTGGACACCGGAGCGGTCGCGGACCGGATACAGACCTCCGACCCCGCCTCGGCCCTGCGCGCCATCGGCGGCGCCACCAACGCCGACGGCAGCCCGCACCAGTTCCACTACGCCCCGGTCACCATCGACGGCGACACCGCCCTGATCCACCTCCACCACCAGCTCGCCTACGGGCACCGGTACCGCGCCACCGTGGCCCCGGGCGTCCTCGACGGCACCGGGAACTCGCCCCTCACCTGGACCTTCCGCACCCGCTCCCGCCCCGCGGGCGGCCACACCCTCACCGTGGACTCCCAGGGGCACGGCGACTTCTGCACCGTCCAGGGCGCCATCGACGCCGTACCCGCGGGCAACACCCGCCCGGTCACCATCCGCGTCCACCCCGGCACCTACACCGAACTCGACTGGGTGCCCGCGGACAAGCCCCACCTCACCGTCGAGGGCACCGGCCCCGACCCGGCCGCCACCGTGCTGCGGTACACCAACAACGACAACCTCAACAGCAGGAACGCCACCGGCGTCTGCCCCCGCCAGATGATCCCCGGCCACGACGACACCAACTGCTGGCGGGCCTCCTTCAACGACGAGGCCGACGACGTCACCCTGCGCGACCTCACCCTGCACAACACCACGCCGTACGGCGGCTCGCAGGCGGAGGCGTTCCGCGGCAACGCCGACCGCGTCGTGCTCGACCGGGTCCGGCTGCTGTCCTACCAGGACACCCTGCGCCTGCAGGGCAGGGGCTTCGTGGACCACAGCTACATCGCCGGTGACGTGGACTTCACCTGGGGATTCGGCGCGGTGCTCATCCAGGACAGCGAGCTGAGGTCGCTGCACGCCGGCTATGTCACCCAGGTGCGCAACGACGCCGGCCACCCCGGCTACGTCTTCCTGCGCGACCGGCTCACCGCCGACGACACGATGGCCCCCGGCTCGGTCTGGCTCGGCCGCATCGACCCCGACGTCTTCCCGTACAGCCAGGTGGCGTTCATCGACACCGCGATGGGCCCGCAGATCGCCCCGGCCGGCTGGCAGCTGAACAACTCGCGGTGCGGCTCCCCGGCCGCGGCCCACGTCCGCTTCTGGGAGTACCGCTCCACCGGCCTCACCGGCGCGCCGCTGGACACCTCCGCCCGGCTGTCGTGCGCCACGCAGCTGACGGCGGCTCAGGCCGCGGTGTGGAGCGACCCGGCGACGGTGCTGTCGGGCTGGAACCCCGAGCGGCGCTGACCGCCCGCCCCGGCCCCGCCTCCCGTTCCCGCCTGCCCTCCAGGAGAGCCGATGACCTCCCCGTTGTCCCGCCGCGCCATGCTCTACGGTGCCGGAGCCGCCGCGAGCGGCATCCTCGGCGCCGCCGCACCCGCGTCCGCCGCGTCACCCGACGCGCCGCGGCCCGTCCTCCGCCCCGGTCCGGCCCGGCGCCCCCGCCCCGTCGCGCCCGTCGACGAGGAGATCGCCGCCCGCTTCTCCCTCGCCTACAAGTCCCTGCCGCAGCAGGTCGTCGGCGTCGACGTCGAGCAGCAGATCACCATCCGCACCGCGGACGACATCCGCGCCAAGCGCCAAGGGCTCGTCGACTACGTCTGGAAGGGCGCGGGCCTGCCCACCGCGCGGCCCGCCGTCCGCACCGGCATCCCCGCACCCGACGGCTTCACCACCATCACCGGGGTACGGCGGATCGACGAGCTGACGGTGCCGCTGAGGTACGGCGTCCGCAGCCGCGTCTACCTGCTGGTCCCCCATGGCCCGGGCAACGGCCGGGTGGCGCTGTACCACAACGGCCACGGCGAGCCGCTGGACACCATGGTCCGCACCGTCCAGGGACTGCTGGACCACGGCTACACGGTGCTGGCCTTCGCCATGCCGTTCTTCCACTGGAACGCCCAGCCGATCCAGGACGTCGACGATCCCACCAAGCTCACCACCATCACCTCGCACAACGGCCTGGCCCCCTGGGAGTCCGCGGACTTCTCCACCCTCAGCTTCTTCCTGGAGCCGGTCGCCGTCGCCCTCAACCATGTGACGGCGGTGCACCGCCCGACGTCGGTGCAGATGATCGGCCTGTCCGGTGGCGGCTGGACCACCACGGTGTACCCCGCGATGGACCCGCGCGTCACCCGGAGCTACCCGACCGCCGGCTCCTGGCCCGTCTACCTGCGCTCGGCGCCCCCGAGCCCGAAGCCGTCCACCGGGGACTGGGAGCAACGCCCGGACCTGCTGCCGGGTTTCTACGCGTCGGCCGGCTTCCTGGACATGTACCTGATGGCGGCGGTGGGCCCGCGCCGCCGGCAGATGCAGATCCTCAACCGCTTCGACGCCTGCTGTTTCAACGGGGTCGGAGCGCGCAGCTACGCGGCCGCCGTCAGCGCGCACGCCGCCCTGCTCGCCGGCGGCCGGGAGGAGCGCGGCCACTGGGAACTGCTCGAGGACGCCACCCACGACCAGCACACCATCTCGCCGTACGCGCTGTCGGTGATCCTGTGGGATCTGGAGAACCAGTCGGACGAGCCGGTGTGAGGGACGGGGCGGGCGGCCGCGGCATCCGCCGTTGTCAGGAGGGGCGCCCGCCGTGCCACCACTGACCGGCCTCCGCGGCGACGTTGTCCGGGGTGTCACCGTCCGGATGCCTGCGGTGGTCCCGGTTCGGGGTGTCGGCGGACAGGGGCGGGCCGTCCAGGGACTCGACCGCCTGGGTGGTGGCCTCCTCGATGCCCGGCGGCGGTGTCAGGCCCTCCGGGTCGTCCAGGTCCACCGGCGTGTGGTCCGTGACCTCGGTGATGGTCTGCTCCACGTTGCGAGCGACGTTGCGCGGCAGGGGATCCTCCGGCTCCTTCCCCACGCCTGCCTTGTCCTCGGTGAACGTCTGGTCGATCTCCCGTTCGGTCTGGTAGGCCTGCAGGTCGTCGGGGAGGAAGCCCTTCAACGGGCTGTCCGGCGTGGTCGGGACGCCGCGTATCGCGGCCTCGGCCGGGTGGTCGGCGCGGGTTCCGGCGATCTGCCACGGGTCGCCCGGCAGGGGGGTGCCGTCGGCGCCTGCCACCGTGAACACCGACCCGTCGGGTGCTTTGAGCGTAAGCGGGTCATGGTGCTCCGACGAGCCGGCGTTCCGGGTCGTGGCCTGATGGCTCTCGGGCAGCAGCGCCGGGTTGAAGATGGGGCTCGTCGGCGCGGTGGCCGCCGCCTGCCCCACGGCCAGGGTGACAGCGGTGTAGCCGGTGGCCAGGATCTCCCCGACGTGTACGCGGTGCTCGAACTTCTCCGCGGGCGAGGGGTGTTCCGCGGTCTTCGACGGGCCGTCGGCGGGCTCCGTCGGGCTCTGGTCGGACGGGTTCGGCGCGTCCTCGGGCCGGTTGACGTCGTTCTCGAAGCTCTCCACTGTCCCTCCTCGGTGCCGCGCGGGTCATCCATGGGTGGTGTGGCCGGGGAGGAAGCCCTCCCAGTCCAGGGGGTTGGGCACGTCGGCGGCGTCCGGCCGCCCGAAGGTCCACGGGCCGTCGACCTGGGCTTCGGGAGGCAGGTCGGTGCCGACGCCGGCGAGGTGCGGGGCCTCGGACGCCTCGCCGGCCAGCTCCTGCTGTTCGGCCCGGCCGTCGGCTTCGATCTGCCGTGCCTCCGCGCCGGCCTGGACGAGGGAGGTCTGCTTCTCGACCTCCTCGCGGACCGTCTTGACGACGTCGTTGATCATCCGTGCTGCGGACTCGAGTTCGTCCACTGGGTCATCTCCTGCGGGTGGAGGTGGCGCACCGGCCAGTCGCTGGCGAAGTCCAGGAAGGCGGTTGCCCGGAGGAGCCGGTGCGCGGGGGAGCGGCCCTCGGCGAGGAGGGCGGCGAGGCGGCTGTGTTCCGGCGGTGTACCGGGGCCGTCGATGGCGGTCCGGTCCCCGGCGGCGGACTGGATTCTCCTGAGCCTGGCGGCCTGCTCGGGAATCGGCAGACCGCGCAGGTCCAGGCCGCGTTCGAACCAGTCGCCGGTCAGCGGGTGGGGCCGGGTGGTGTCGTGGTCGCCGTGGGCGAGATGCCGTGCGACGTCCGTGTAGCGGTAGGGGCCGGCCTGCCAGCGCGTCTCGTCCCCCGCGCAGGGTTCGGCGGGCGCGGTGAACCAGGAGCCGGCCCGTGCCGCGACGTGGGCGGCGAGTTCCTCCGGCTGGTAGTACCGCAGCAGGTGGAGGTAGCGGCGTTCGACGGCCGCCTGGGAGAGATGGCCGATGGCGCATTCCCGTGTCCGCCGCTCGACGGTCCCCATTGCGGTGAGCCATTCGGGACGCGGGACGGGTTCGGGGCGGCCGATGAGATGGGCGATGGTCAGCAGCTCGATCCACAGGGCGAGTTGGGGGTGCCCGGTCAGCTGTTCGGCGCCGTCGATGTCCCGCAGGGTGCACGGCTGCTTCCGGCACAGGCTTCCGCAGGCGCTGCTGCGGTGGGCGGCGAGAGGCGGGATCCGGGTGGCGGGGGCCGCGTCCTCCTGTTCCTCTCCGTAGGGCATGCGGGCGAGGACCGGGCGGTCCATGCCGTCGGCGAAGACGGCCGCGATGCCCGGTGGCAGCGTGACCACGTACTCGGACTGCTGCGGGCGCAGGTTCATCGTGGCACCGACCGTCGCGCGGTCGTCGGCGGCGGGCAGCCGGTGCATGATCTTCAGGGCGGTGTTCTTGACCAGGTCGGTGGTGACCTTGGCGGGTATCTGCTCGGCGACGATGATGCCCTCGCCGTAGGCGCGGATCTCGGCGAGCAGCGCGGCGAACAGTTCGACGGCATGGGCCGCGGGTGAGTTCTGCTCGGTCGCCTTCAGGAGGCGGTGGGCCTCTTCGACGACGGTGACGTGACGCAGGCCGTGGCTGTCGTGTCCGCCCGACGCCGCGCGTTGGCGCAGGTGCTCGGTGAGGCGGATCAGGACGGTACCGATGAGGAAGGCCTTGTCCTGGTCGTTGCCGATGTCCTCGAGTTCCAGGACGGTGTCGCGGCGCAGGAGTTCCGCGATGTCGAGACGGTGCCCCCCGGCGAAGAACCGTCCGGGCGTGCCGAGCCGGAGGCTGTTGATGCGGACGTCGATGAAGCCGCGCACATCGCTGGTCACCCGCTCGCTGTAGCCGATGTCGGCGACCGCCCGCAGTCCCGCGGCGCGCAGGTCCGCCAGGGTGGGGTACGGCGGGGTGACCCCCGGCAACCGCGATTCGCCGGTGGCCAGGTTCCAGCCGAGCGCGGTGTAGCAGCGTTGCAGTGCCTGGCCGAGGACCTGGGGGAACGGCTCGTTGGCGTCGAAGGCGGCGAGGAACAGGGCCCGCACCAGGTCGAGGTGGGTCTGGAGGGGGAAACCGGGCTCGGGTTCCAGCGGGTTGAGCCCCGCGGGGACCGCGTCGGGCCGGCCGGGGCGGATCACCAGGACTTCGGCGGGGGCGATCCGGCCGGCCATCCGCGCGTACTCCGCCTTGGCGGGCTCGATGACCAGCCACGGGATGCCGTCGCCGTGCAGCCGTTCGAGCAGCGAGCGCACCGTCTGGGACTTGCCCGAGCCGGTGGCGCCGCAGACGAACACATGCCGGTTCAGCGTGGCGTGCGTGACGCGCAGCCGCCCGGCGGGCCGCAGACCGCGGTCGAGCACCGTGCCCAGTTCCAGGCCCTCCTGGTGCTCCGGGGTGATGTCGAAGTCGCCGGCGGGCGGCACGCGCACGCCGCGGATCTCCCTGACCGGCGGCCGGGCGACGGCCGCCAGCAGCTCGGTGGAGCCGAGGAAGGGTGAGGCGGCACCGGCCGCGGCGTCGTCGCGCAGCGGTGTCCGCCAGGTGGTGGCGAAGTCCGACGCCTCGGTGCCGGAGCGCAGCGCGTAGGGCAGTGCCGCCACGTCGGCGGCGGCGCTGAGCAGTCCGGCGATCCGCAGGGCGGCCGGGCGGTCGGCTCCGCCGGCCAGCACATGGACGCGCCACAGGCCCGCCGCCGCGGTCCTGGAGATCTCACGGAAGGCGGACTGCGCCCGTTCCAGGGCGACGCGCTGGAGTTCGGCGGTGGCGGCCAGGCCGCGCAGCCGGGGCACCTCCCGGGACAGGACGGCCAGCCGGCCTTCCGCTTCCGCGCGGCCGACCGGCTCGGCGACCACCAGCCAGCCGAAGGGCACGTCGAGCAGGGCGGCCGCGTAGTCGTCGAAGAGCGCGTCCGGCTGGCGCACCGCGGACTGCGGCGATTCGGCGGTGAGCGCGTCGGCCACACCGGGGCAGCGCACCCAGAACGGCAGGGCGTGCAGGGCGGAGGCGAACCGGTCCGGGGAGACCGGGACGCCGTGCGCTCCCGGCGGGTAGGTCAGCGTGACCGGCCCGCGGCCCCCGCCCTCCGGGGCGATTCCGCCGCCGAGCAGGAGGTGCAGGTCGGCGTCCGCGTCCGGGTGGAGCCAGGCCACGGCGACGGGTTCGGCGGCGGCGTGCGCCCCGGCCAGGGCCGGCAGCAGCGCGCCGCGGGTGGCGCGCAGCTGCTCGGCGAGGGTGTCGGCGGCGCGTTCCCCGGCGGGCACGCCCGGCAGGTCGGTCAGCCGGTGGAAGCGCGGCAGCGCCGTCGGCTCGACGGTGCTCATGGCCTGACCGGTTCGGCCGGGTGGTCGGCGGTGGTGTCGCGTTCCAGCAGGCGGGGGTCGCAGTTGCCGACCCGGGCGCGGGGCCCGGAGCGGGACGGGTCGAGGAAGACGAAGAAGTGGTCGGCCAGCGCCTGCAGGTCGGAGGGTTCGACGGCGAACTCGTAGACCCGCTGGCGGCCGGTGGAGTCGGCCAGGGCGTAGGACTCGCCGGTGGTGGTGCCGGTGGAGGTCGTCGAGGTGCTGGAGGTCGTGCTTGACCCGCCGTGCCGGGCGCTGCCGGCGCTGTGCGACAGGCTCGCCGACCTGCCGGTGTTGACCGACTCCGATGTTCCGTCGGTGACGGCCAGCGAGGACTGGTGGATGACGAAGCGGTGCTCCCGCCCGATGTACTCGGCCGCCCGGGTCGCCTCGGCCGCGTTCCCCAGGCGCATGAAGTAGGCGGTGTCACCGCCGCCGAGCATCTTCTCGGCGTCGTCGCGCAGGTGCCGGAAGAGCAGTACGAGCCGTACGCCGCGGCGCCGGGCGGCCTGCGCGAGCTTCTCCACCTGGGTGCCGCGCAGTTCGTCCGCCGCGGCCACCACCAGGGTCCGCCCGCCCGCCGGGCCGCCGGCCTCGCCCTGCTCGCCGCGCATGCCGCTGAGCAGCAGTTGCAGGACGAGGTGGGCGGCGGCCTGGGCGGAGAACGACGAGGCGTCCTCGGTGATCCGCACCACCTGCAGCCGGGCCCGCGGCGCGTGGCGCGCGGTGGGCCGCGCACCGGTGTCCCGGCCCAGGGCCGCCAGCGGATGCAGCGCGGACTCCAGGGCGGTGACGCGTGCCGCGGCGTGCTGCAGATAGGACTCCGTGAACAGCGCGGCGATCCGGTCGTACTCCTCCTCGCCGAGTCCGGCGCCCGGGGCGCCGGGAGCGGGCTCGGCGTGCAGCAGCACCCGCAGTCCGGCGCAGATCCTCGCGACCGTCAGCGGGGCGTCGAGCGCGCCGCAGACCGAGCCCAGCAGCCGGTTGTCCAGGCCGAGCCGGTCGTGGTCCGCCCGGTCCGCGGAGCCGTGCACGGTCTCGGCCAGCACGTCGGCCACCCGGTCCGGGCCCAGGCCGTCGAACATGTCCGTGATGACGGAGCCCTCCGGCAGCGTCACCTCGTCGTACGGCCGGCCGTCGGCCTCGGCGGCCCGGACCAGGTCCCGCGCGATGTCCGCCTGGCTGAGGTCCACCACGACGACCTCGCCGCCCGATCCGAGCAGCGAGCACCCGGCGCTCACCAGCAGGGAACGCCAGCTCTCCGGGGTGCCGCCGAAGACGTCGAGGTGGCGCAGCACCGCGGGCCGGATCGCGAACCACTGGGGCTCGGACCGCTGCCGTCCCTCCTCGGCCTCCCGGGCTTGCGCCTCCGCGGCGGCCCAGGCGTCCAGGGCCGTGGCGTGCAGCCGGTGGGCCTCCGCGACGGCCGACGCCCACCGCCGCAGCGTGACGCGGACGGCGACGGCCACCAGCAGCGCCCGGGCCAGCAGGACCGCCGCCACCAGCGCCAGGTAGGGGGCCCAGGCCGCCAGGTGCAGGGTGGCGAAGGAGTCCTGGCCGCCCTGACCGGCCGCCATCCGCGCGTCCCAGGCCGCGCCGTGCGTGGCGAGCGCGACCGCCCCGGCCGAGAACACCAGCCCGAGCAGGGCGGCGTCGCGCGGGGTGAACCTCTCGTAGCTCCGGCAGACCCTGGCCGCGGTGTGCGGCAAGGGCAGGGTGGCGACGGGGGCGGTACGCGCCGGCCGGACGCGCCGCGACGGGGCGCGGTACTCCCATCCCCACCGTTCGGCCGGTGCGAACAGCCGTGCCGCCAGGGCCTGTTCGGGCCCCCGCGCCGTGGTGGCGGGCGGGCGCCCGCCGGATGTCCCGGTGTTCACCGCATGCCTCCCCAGGGGCCGGGCGCCGAGGCTGCGGCGGGCGCGGTGAGCGGCGGGAAGCCGTCGAGGGCCAGTCGCGCCAGGGTGTGGCGCAGTTGGTCCGCCTCCCGGCGCAGGCGCAGCACCGTCTCGTCGCGGGTGTGGTCGTCGTGGTGGGTGAACTCGTACTCGCAGCGGGGGCACCAGCGGGCCGAGGGCGCGCAGCCCTCCGCGCAGCGCGGGCAGTCCCGTACCTGCTCGTGCGCGGCGATCTCGGAGAGCCGCTGCCGGATCACGGCCTCGTGGGCGGACCGTTCGGCCGAGCGGGCCATCAGGCCGGGCAGGGCGGGCGCCGCCACCAGCCGGGCCCCCTGGGACAGGGCCGCCCGGCGGAAGCGGTGGAGCGCGGTGCGGGCCGCGCGGTGGCCGGGGAGCGTCCGGCCGGACGGTGCCCAGTCGCCGCCGAGGTCACCCGCCAGCAGCGCCACGGTCAGCGGCAGGTGCCCGGTGACGACCATCGACACGACCGATCCGGTGTGCGCGTGCCGCCAGGAGTACCGGCCCTCCCGAGCGCCGCCGGCCGGATCGCCG